>JANPIW010000517.1:0-33626 GCA_031425215.1 Verrucomicrobiaceae bacterium | reverse complement strand
CGGCCCAGATCTCACACTTATCACGCATCTAGGCGTCCGCGCGGCCATCCTGCGATCCATCCTCGAGCCGAATCGCGAGGTCGCCCCGAAGTTTTATCCTTCGATCGTGAAGCTCAAAGACGGCACCGAGTTCACCGGCATCCTGCTGCGCTCATCGAGCACCGAGGTCCTCCGCGATCTCACCGGCAAAGAGCGCTCCTTCCCCGAGGCCGATGTCATCAGCCGCACCGAGCTGAAAACCTCCCTCATGCCCCCCGCGCTCGTGATGTCGCTCACCGATGCGGAGCTGCGCGACCTGATGGCGTTCTTAACGGCGCGCTGAGGCTGGGAAACATGATCGCATTCTGGTTCTCCTTGTGTAGGATCGAGACATGAATCTTCAAATTCCAGCGACACCAAAGCGCTCACCACGTTGAGGAGGGCATTCATGATATGTGAACCCTGCAAGGCATGTCTTTCTCTAAACCAACGGCTGGCAAAAGTGGGAGGTGGAAGGTGAGAATTGCTCTGCTCATTTTCATGGCCCTCGCCGCGCCATGTGCGGCCGCGGACTTCCGTGCGTTTCTCGACACCCATTGCCTCGACTGCCACGACGCGGATGCGAAGAAGGGCGGCCTCGATTTGTCGCGCTTCGCCGATGAGGCGGTGGTGATGGGGGATCGTGCGATCTGGCGCTCGGTTTTCGAAAAGATCGAGTCGCACCAGATGCCGCCGCCGAAACAGAAAACGCAGCCATCTGCAGCGCAGCGCTCGGAGATGCTGGCGTGGATCATGGACATCGCCGCGCGGCCTGATCCCACACTCGGCGCACGTGATCCGGGGAATCCGGTGCTGCGGCGGCTCACGCGGCTGGAATACAACAACACGATCCGCGATCTCCTCGGCCTGGAGATGGACATCTTCATGTTCCCGGAGCGGTTGCCGCTTTCCAGCAAGGCGTACTTCCAGCCTGTGAGCGGGCGAATGGGCGATCGTGTCGAGGTGCCGGTGCGCGAGTACGGGCTGAAGTATCCCGTGCTGCTGCCGGACCTGAGTTTGCCTGGGGAGAACCGCGCCGAGCACGGTTACCGCAATCGCGGCGAGGCGATGAATCTCTCGCCCATGCTGCTGGAGCAATATCTCGCCGCCGCGCGCCAGATCGTCGAGTCGCCGAAGCTGCCGCAACTCAGCACGGTTTTCCGCGCGCTCATTCACGATCCCGCGCAGCCCATGAAGGCGGCGCCGGTCATTGAGGATGGCGAGGCAAACACCTGGACGGCCGCGAAGGAATTCGCGCCCAACTTGAACCTGCCCTTCCAGGCAAAGCGCGGCGAGGTGGTGACGCTCGATTACCAGTTCCGCTTCGCCATGCAAACCGCAGCGGCTGACGGCACGGGCGGCGTGTGGGACGCGGCGGGCCGCAGCACCGTGATGAAAGCCGGAGTGCCCATCCGTGTGCGCTTCGGCTCCAAATCGCTGCTCATCACCGCGCAGGAGGATTTGTGGGTCGCAGGCTTTTCCACAGCGGGCGAGACTTCGGGCGAGTCGCTCTTCACCAACCACGAGAAGCAAAAGAAAATTCTCACACTCGACTTTGCCATCGAAGGTGGTGCAAATCGCGAAGGCATCACTGAGCTGGCTTTGTGCGCGCTGAGCCGGGACAAGGATTCGGGCACCATCGAAATGACCGCGGATTTCAGCGACGGCGGTACGGCGAGGCTCGCGCATGAGATCATCACCGGCGGCGGCGTGGGCAACACCTTCTTCGCCTTCCGCGCGCCAAAGGGCGCGCACATCACGCGACTGCGGCTCGATGGCTCGAAATTCAGTGGCAACCACGCGCTCTACGACGATCTCGCCTTCCTCACCGACGGCGCGACCGCAGCGGACATCGCGCCCGCGACAGAGCCGGAGCGGGTGATGTCCGCTCGCGAGAAGCGCGATATTGCGCGCGAGCGGCTCGCGGTTTTCCTCGCGCGTGCTTTTCGCCGGCCCGTCGATGACAAGACCGTCTCGCGTTACGTCGAGGTCTTCAATGATGCGCGTGGTCGGGATGCGTCCTTTGAAGTTGCGATGAAGGCCGCTGTCGCCGCCGCGCTGGCATCGTCGGAGTTTTTGTACATCGTCGAAAGTGGAACAGGGCGTGGTGCCGTGAGGCCGCTTGCCGATCACGAGCTTGCGACACGGCTTGCCTTCTTCCTGTGGGCCGCGCCACCGGATGACGAGCTGCTAGGCTCGCGGCTCAGCGATCCCGCCATGCTCGAAGCGCAGACGCGCCGCCTGCTGCGCGATGCGCGCGTCCGCGAGCTGGGCGAATCCTTCGCCACGCAGTGGCTGCGCCTCGACCAGCTCATGACGGCGAAGCCGGACCCGAAACTCTTCAAAGGCTTCTACAGCGGTCCGCAGGGGAAGGTCACGCTGCACGGCTCCATGCTCGTCGAGGCGCTGCTGCTGTTTGAGACCGTGCTTGTCGAGGATCGTTCCGTGCTCGATTTTCTCTCCGCCGACTACACCTGGCTCAACGGGCGTCTCGCGAAGCTCTACGGCATCGACGACGCCGCCCTCGCCAAAGCCGCTAGCAGCAACGTGCTCATCGACGCCAAGCAGAACGCCGAATGGTCACGTGTGCCCTTGAGGGACAACCGGCGCGGCGGCTACATGACCATGGCAGGCCCGCTCACCGTCACCTCGCTGCCCGTTCGCACCAGTCCTGTAAAGCGCGGCGCGTGGCTGCTGGAGACTCTTTTCAATCGGCCGCCGCAGGAGCCGAAGATAGCCTTTGTGCTCAGGGACGATCCTCAAACGCAGGCAGCACCGCGAACCGTGCGCGAACGCTTCGAGGCGCATCGCAGCAACGACGCGTGTTACTCCTGCCACATCCGCCTCGATCCGCCCGGCTTTGCGCTGGAGCGCTTTGATGCCATCGGCTCTTGGCGTGAAAAGGACGGCGCGCAGCCCGTTGATGCCCGCGCCGAGTGGAACGGCACGCCCTTCGATGGGCCTGCCGAATACAAAGCCCTGCTCGCTCAGCACCCGCACGAGTTTACCCGCGGCCTCATCGAGCATCTGCTCAGCTACGCGCTCGGCCGCTCGCTGGAAATCTATGACATGCCGATGGTCGCCAGAATTGAGCAAGCCGCGCAGGCAGACGGATGGAAGCTCAGTCGTGTGATCGTTGAGATTGTGAAGTCGTATCCGTTTACCCACATCCGCAATCTGCCATGATGAACCGCCGTCACTTCCTCCGCGCCGCTGGCGTCAGCATCGGGCTTCCGTTTTTCGAGAGCCTCGCCAGGGCCGCGTCTGTCACGCCGCGGCGTTTTGCCTTCATCTACACGCCGAATGGTTATCTCCAGAAGGCGATCATGCCGGAGAAAGTCGCCCCCGGTTTCCAGCCGTTTTCCTTCACGCCGACCCTGGAGCCTCTCGCACGAGTCAAAGACGACATCACCTTTGTCACCGGACTCGACAGGCAATTCGTCGGCGGCACGGGCGTGCATGCGCAGTGCGGATCGTGCTGGCTCACGTCGAGCGCGCCGCAGGAGACCTTGGACGGAGGATTTCCAACGAATGTCACGCTCGATCAAATCATCGCGCGGCAGATCGGCGCGGACACGCTGCTGCCCTCGTTGGAGTTGAGCACGAACGACTTCGCGGACAACAAGGAGACGCGCTACCACGAGTGCGTCTCGTGGTATGCGCCAGGCTATGCCGCGAATGTGGAGAAAAATCCCCGGGCCGTTTTCCAGAGGCTCTTCGGCAGGCCCGACGCGGATGCGACGCGCAGTGCGCTCGATGTCGTGATGGCCGATGCGAAAGCGCTGAACGCCCGCCTCGGTCGCGACGACCAGGAAAAGCTCGGCGAGTATCTCGAAAGCGTGCGCGCGACCGAGAAGCGCATCGACATGGCGGAGAAGATTTCCGCACGCATGAAAAAGCCGCCGCTCGCCGAGCCTGCCGGGATTCCTGAGGCGCGCGGCGATTACCTGCGGCTCCAGGCCGAGCTGTTCGTGCTCGCCTTTCAAAACGATCTCACCCGCGTTGCCACTCTCGTCGTCGATCCTGAGCGCTGGGATTCGCCGCGGATGTTTCACGGCCTGTTCGACAAACCGCAAAACCATCATGTGCTCACCCACACAAAGGGCGACGAGGCCAAGGCCGCCGTGGCGAAGATCGACCGCTTCCACTTCGAGTTTTACGCCCACGTCGTCGAGCGCCTGCGCGCCACCGGCCTGCTGGATACCACCACGCTCGTGATGGGCAGCGGCATTAGCGACGGCGACCAGCACGATTACGCCGATCTCCAGGTGCTCATCGCCGGCGGCGGCTGGAAGCGCGGCCATTTCCACTACGATGGCAAACGCCCCCTCGCCGATCTCTGGCTCACGATGGTGCGGCATGCTGGTGTGAAACAGGAACGCTTTGCCGACAGCACCGGCGCCCTCGCCGCACTGGCCGCCGCCTAAAACTTTTCCACCATGAAATACTTTGCCCTCCTCCTTCTCGCCCTGTCAGCCACCGCACAAGAACCAGCGCAACCCGCCGAGTTTGAGCATGCGGGCATCACTGCGGCCTGGAAAACATACGCGGACACACTCACCTTTGGCAAAGGCCAGACGCTCGCTTTGCTCGATGATGGCTGCACCATGTCGAAGCCGGAGTGGAAGGCCGTTGTCGATGGTGTGCCAAAGGTGCGCGTCACGTTTGACGCGGTGGATGGTGACAACGATCCGAAGCACGAGGGCAAGGGCTATCACGGCAGCACGATTGGCATTCCGTCGTCGGTGAACTTTCAAGGCAAGCGCGGCGTGGCGTTCAACAACCAGCTCGCCGTCGTTCGCAGCCTGGAGTGCTGTCATTGCAAAATCACTGACAGCGCGTCGCTCGCGCGCGCTTTGCAATGGGTGATCGATCATCATGCGGAGCATCGCATCACGACGGTGAACCTCGCGCCGGTGGACGACAAAGAGCACGCTGAGCCGGTGCCGACGGTGATCGATATGAAGCTCGCGAAGCTCCGCTCGCTCGGCATCTGGGTCAGCGCGCCTGCGGGGAATCATCATTTCACCAAAGGCATCTCGTGGCCCGCGTCGCAGCCGGATTGCTTTGCCATCGGCGCGGTGATTCCCGGCCAGGAGGTCGCGACGCTGGACCGGCACGCGAAGGTGCAACTGCTCGTGCCCGCGAAGGCCACCAGCTCATCGAACGCCATCGCCTGCGGTGCGGCGATGATCCTGCGCGAGGCCATCGAGAAGAGCGGCTACGAGTGGAAGCGCGATGGTGGCAACATGGCAGACGCGATGATGAAGATCATGCAGCAGACCGGCAGGCCCGTCGATGACAAGCCCAGCGGTCAGATCTTCCGTCGCCTCGATCTCATGGCGGCGCTGGCGCATGTGATGAAGAAGTAACCGGCCTTCGGTCACGTTCTATTGAGCCATGAAGCCGCTCATCCTCCTCGCTGTGTCCGTCGGGTTTGCATCCGCTGCGGAGAAAACGCTCTCGTCCTTCACCAAGATCGTGATGGAGAAGTACTACTGGTCCGAGGGCGCGGCACTGGGGGACATCAACAAGGACGGCAAGGCCGACGCGGTGTTTGGACCTTACTGGCATGAAGGGCCTGACTTTGCGAAGCGGCATGAGATTTACGCGCCGAACGAGACATTCAAGACGACGCAGGATGATGGCACAGAGCGTGTGCTGCCTGGTTTTGAGGGGCGCTTCGGAAGAAAGAACGCGTACTCAAAAGACAACTTTTTCGCGTTCATCCACGACTGCGACGGCGACGGCTGGAATGACGTGCTGACTTTCGGGCTGCCGGGCACACCGGCGTTTCTTTATCTGAATCCGCAAGGCAAAGACGGCCATTGGGCGCGGCATCAGGTGCTTGATGAGGTCGATAACGAGTCACCGACGTTCGCAGACATCGATGGCGACGGGAAGCCTGAGATCGTGTGCAACAACAAGGGCAATTTTGGATTTGCGAAGCCGGACTGGAAGAACGTCACGGCGAAGTGGACGTTCACGCCGGTCACCGAGAACGGCAAGTGGGCGCGCTTCACTCATGGCCTGGGCATCGGTGATGTGAATGGCGACGGGCGGCTCGACATCGTGTTCAAGGACGGCTGGCTCGAGCATCCGGCTTCGGCGTCGGACGGGCCGTTGTGGAAGATGCACACGGTGTTTTTTGCGCCGTCGAGTTCGCAGATGTACGTCGATGACGTGAATGGCGATGGCCGCGCGGACATCGTGACGGCGCTCGCGGCGCATGGCTTCGGGATGGCGTGGTATGAGCAGCTCGCGGAGAAGGAGGCGGATGGCGGGCCGAAGTTCAAAGGGCACGTCTTCATGAACAAGGAGGCGAACGAGAATCGCTACGGCGTGAACTTTTCGGAGATCCATGCGGTGGAGTTCGCGGATGTGGATGGCGACGGGCACAAGGACATCATCACCGGCAAGTGCTTCTGGGCGCATGGGCCGACGGGCGCGCCGGACAGCAACGCGCCTGCGGTGCTTTATTGGTTCAAGAACACCCGGCTCGCGAACGGCGGCGTGGATTGGGTGCCGCACTTGATCGACGACGACTCGGGCGTGGGACGACAGATCGGCGTAGGTGACGTAAATGGAGATGCGCGACCTGACATCATCATTTGCAACAAGAAGGGCGCGTTTGTATTCGCGAGCAAAACGCAAACGGTGAGCGAGGAGCAATGGCAGCAGGCCCAGCCGAAGCTATTGTATCCAGATGCGGAGAAAAAGAATCTCAGCGCCAAAGATGTGATCGTTCACACCGCGCGCAGTCGCGATGTGGCAAAAGCATCGGGCGCCGCCGGACCGCCCGTCGCACCTGCCGGCATGCTGCCCGTCGGAGCGGATGGCAAGGCGATGAACACCGACTTTGAAACCGGCACACTGCAAGACTGGACGATCAGCGGCAAAGCTTTCGACAAGCAGCCCGTGCTCGGTGACACGGTCTTCGCGCGTCGTCCGCCGATGGAGAGCAAGCACGTCGGCAAATACTGGATCGGAACCTTCGAGAACGGTCTCGGCGATGGCGTGACGGGCACGCTGACGAGCAAGCCTTTCAAGCTCACGCATCCGTGGGCGACGCTCTTGTTCGCATCGGGTGCGTTTGAAACAACTCGCGTCGAGCTGGTGAATGCAACCGATCAGACCGTTCTCATCCGTGTCACCGGCAAGAATCGTGCTGGGTTCGGCATCCCTGATCGCTCCACCGAGACGCTTGCTCCGGTGGTGCTCGATTTGAAGCAGCATTCTGGCAAAGAGATATTCATCCGCATTGTGGATGAGCAGGCGGGAGGAGCCTGGGGCCATCTGAACTTTGATGACTTCAAATTCTACGCCGAGAAACCTCAGATCGGAAAACCATGAAGCTGCTTTCCATCGCTTTGCTCGTCGTAGGTGTCGCTTCATCTCATGCCGCAGATGTGAAATGGCCCCCAACGCTGCGCGGCGCGGTGGACGGCGTGGCCGCTGTCAGCACGGAAGGATTTCTCAGGGTGCCGGAAGCGGTGACGAAGCGGCTGGCGGAAAAGAACGGTGCGCCATTCGATGTCGCCCGCACAGCGCCGCGGGTGGAGATAATTTACCACGATCAACTCGGCCCTGAAGCAGCGAGGCGGCGGTTGTGGTCGTCGTGGGGCGACATCTGCATCGCGAAGGATGGGCGCGTGTATTGCGCCATCGGCGATCACGGCAAGGATGTGGACGGTGATGCGCGCTGCTTCATCTATTGCTGGGATCCTGCAACGAAGAATCTGCGGCAGATCGTGGACATGAATCGCATTGTGCCGCCGCGCGCCGGGCAGCCTGCGTGGTCGAAGGTTCACGCGAAGATCGACGAGGCGGCGGACGGGAAAATTTACTTTAGTTGCACGCTCAACAGCGGCGGCAAAGCAGGTGATGCGAAGTATGGCTTCAATGACACCCTGCCGGGCGGGCAGATTTATCGGTTCGATCCGGAGACTGAGAGGACGGAAGTATTTGCAAACCTGCCGCCGCGCCGTGTGACCGCGACTTCGCTGCTCGATCGCGGGCGGAACATCTGGTGGTGCGGGCTTGAGGCGGGTGGCGGCGGTGCAGTTTATGGGTTCGATCTCGGCGCGAAAAAAGTCGTCCATCAAGGCATGGACGGTGAGATCGTGTTCAATCGCGCCTTCGCGCTGCTGCGAAACGGGTACATACTTTTCAGCGGCGAGGATGCGGCGCGGCATCTCGATCCGACGACAGGAAAATCGACAGTCACGAAGCTGCGAGCCGAAGGATCGCCCGGCATACGTTGTGCGACGCGCGAGTCAGACGACGGTCATGTGTTTGGCGTGATGCAGACCACGCATCAGCTCTTCCGTTACACGCCGAGGACCGATGAGATGAAACTGCTCGGTTCGTCATGGCTCGAAGGTGAATACACAACGGTGTGCGAGCTTTCGCCGGATGGTCGCTTTCTTTATTATCTGCCCGGCGCTCACGGTCGCGCATGGCAGAGCGGCACACCGGTGCTGCAATACAACATCGCCACGGGCCGCCGCAAGGTGCTGGCCTTTCTCGCCCCGGTGTTTGATCGCGATCACGATTATGTGCCTGCGGGCACCTACGGCGTGAAGCTCAGCGCGGATGGCGCGACACTTTATGTGAACTTCAACGGCCACGCGGCGGATCGCATCCGGCCTGGCGCGATGAAATCAAACGGCTTCGGCCTGACCGCGTTCGCCGCGATCCACATTCCCGCATCGGAAAGATGAGCGTCCGCCGCCGCGACTGAGTCATTGTCGCCATGAACATCTATTTTTCCCCTGGCCTTCGCTGCGCAGTCGTGTTGTCGCTGCTCCCTGACATGGCTCGCGCCGCGATGGAGATCGTGAGGGATGGCAAGGCGGTGGCGACGATTGTGACCTTGGTGTCCGTCGCGCCTCAAGGCGGGCCTAAACGCAAGGCTGCGGTTGAAAGTGACGAAGCGCTCGCCGTGCGTGTGCTCAACGAATGGTTGAAGAAAATCACAGACACGGAGCTGCCCGTCGCCGCTTCTGTGCCGGATGGAACGCCCGCCATCTACGTCGGCGCGGCAGCGGTGAAGGTCGGGTTGAAGCTGGACGACATCGACAGTCCGAGTCGCGAGGGACTCCGCATCGTCGCTGGTGAGAAGCGCGTGCTAATAGGAGGTCAGAGCGAGGCGGCGACTTTGAAGGCTGTGTGCCGTTTTCTCGAAAGCATGGGCTGCCGCTATCTCATGGACGGGTCGCTGGGCGAGGTGTTTCCACGTCAGCGCACTCTCGCGATTCCGGCGCTATCTATCACAGAGAAGCCCGGCTTGATCGGGCGCAATCCGAAAGGGCCGTCGTGGAATGGTAAATTGTGGAAGGCGTGGAATGGCGCGGGCGGCGAGAGCATCCAGCATGGGCACGCATGGGGCCGCTACGTTTCACCGGATGAGTTCGCGCGGCATCCCGAGTTCTTCGCGATGGGTCTGGACGGTAAGCGCAAGGCGGGCGGGTGGCTCTGCACATCGAATGAGCAATTGCGCGAGCACTTCGCCAGCAACGTGATCGCCGCCATCGAGAGTGGAACGAAGCACCCCTCGCTCTCGCCCACGGACGGGCGCGGGTATTGCCAGTGCCCAGAATGCAAGGCGCAGGACGATCCCAAGTCCATCGAGCCGTCGAGCGGCACGATGGCGGTGACGAATCGCTACGTGGATTTCTTCGACAATATCGCGCGGCGCGTGGCGGCGAAGCATCCCGAGTCCGTGTTGAGCTTCTATTGCTACGCCGACTACACGCAGCCGCCGACGATCCGCCGCAAGCTCTCACCCAATCTTTGCGCGGTCATCGCGCCGATCCGCTACTGCCGCTTGCACGAGATCGGCCACGCCGATTGCGCGAGCCGGATGCAGCAGATGGAGATGACGGACGGCTGGGCGGGCGTCGCGAGCAGGCTCGGCTATTACAACTACATGTACAATCTCGCGGATGCGACGCTGCCTTTCTTCAAGTTCACCGCGTGCAAGAAAGAGTTCCCATATCTGGTCTCGAAGGGGCTGTCGTTCATGACCATCGAGATGCTCTCGAACTGGCACATCTACGGCCCGCAAATGTATCTGAGCCTGCGGCTGGCCTATAATCCAACCGCCGATGCAGACGCGATCATGGAGGACTACTGGCAGCGGTTTTACGGCCCGCGCGCCGCGCCGCACATGAAGGAATACTGGATGGGCATTGATGCCGCGCAGGGCAGGCTGCGCTCGCACGCGGGCAGCTTTCATGGTTTGCAGCAAATCTACACGCCGGAGTTCATGGCGCGGTGCGAAGGGTCACTCGCAAAAGCAGCAGACGCGGCTCGCGGTGATGCCATTTACGAGCAGCGCGTGGCCTTGCACGCCGACGGATTCAAGAGCGCCGTCGATTACCACCGCATCAGCGACGCGATGAATCGAGGCGATTTCGCGGAGGCAGCGCGAGTCTATGATGAATTGCTCGCGCGGTTGCGCGGCCTTGGAGAGAAAGGTCTGGCGAATCGCGAATATTCCACGGCGTATCTTGATCGTTTCCTCGGCAAGACGGTCCGCTCTGGTGCTGCTGTGACGGCTCCACCCAACCGGCTGCTGCAAGTGCTGCCCGACCGCTGGCTCTTCACTTTTGATGAGGCGGATGCGGGCGATGCGAAAGAATTTCACGCTGCCACCTTCGACGACTCCACCTGGGCCACTGTGGCGACTCGCAACATCACGCTTGATGCGCAAGGTTTTGATCGCAACACGGTGCAGTGGTTTCGCACACGCTTCACCGTCCCTGAGAAACACGGCCCGCTCGCGCTCTTCTTCGGCGAAGTGGATGGCGCGACGGAGGTTCATGTGAACGGCCGCAAGATTGCTGTCGTCGCCCCAGCCGATGGCAAGAAGCCGGAACGCGAAGGCCAGGCACGTGCGCGGACGCCGTTTGAAGTTGATGTCACCAGCGCGGTGCATCCCGGCGAGAACATCATCGCGCTGCGCGTGGATCACACCAAGATCACCGAACTCTCGCTCGGAGGCATCCTCCGTCCGGTGCTGCTTGTTGAGAAACCCAAAGCAGAACCCTCAAAGCAATGATCTCCCGCCTGATCCTTCTCACTTGTTTCCTCGGAACGTCCGCTGCGCTCGCCACACCAGCGGGCTTGCTTGGATTGGATTTGCCGGAAATCGCCGTACCCGACCGTGTGAGCATCGTGAAGAGGGCGGCAGCAAAATCGCGTGAGACGTATGCCGCGCTCGACGGTCCCGGCTGCATCCGGCACATCTACCTCACGCTGAGCAAGCCCATCGCGCCGAACGCGCTCGCGCAAATGAGCCGCAAGATCATCATGCGGATTTTCTTCGACGACTCTAGCGTGCCGCATGTCGAGGCGCCAGCGGGTGATTTTTTTGGCGTGATGCACGGCGTGAACCATTACGAGATCGACACACCGCTGCTCTCGGTGAAGCAGTGGAGCGGCTACAACTCTTACTTCGAGATGCCATTCGCGAAAAACGCGCGCATCGAGTTCGAGATCGCCGACGTGGGCGACATCGGCATGTCCATCTATCTGCAAGTGGACTGGCAGCGCTATCCCGGTCAGGAGTTAAAGGAGCCGCGCCGTTTTTGCGCGAGCTGGCGGCGCGAGATGCCGACGCGCAGTTACGGCGAGGAGTTTTTCATGCTCGACGCCGACGGGCCAGGGCAGCTCATCGGCTATTTCTACGGCGTGCGCTTGATCGACAACACAGATCGCTGGAGCCACGGCGGCGCGGATAACATCTACATTGATGGCCTTGGCGAGCATCCGGCGTTCATCCGCGGCATCGGCGGCGAGGATGTGTTTGGCACGTCGTTCGGCGGCGCGCTGCATCCGCCGGAGACGCACATGTGGTCTGGCATGCCTTACTACACGCACGAGGACACCGGCGAGGCGCGCGTGGCGCAGCGGCTCGTGGGTTATCGATTCTTTGTGCCTGATCCGATTCGCTGGCGCGAATCCATCCACATGCGTTTCGGCACGATGGAGAACGACGTTTGCGCGACGGTCTATTGGTATCAAAGCGCGCCGCGTCGGCCATTCGTGAAGCTGCCGAAATTCGAGGCGTTCCTGCCCGGTGTGGAACTCAAGCGCGGCGAGATGGACCTGCCGCTGCCCGACCATGGCGCGTGGTGGCTCAAGGGTCCGATTGAAAACGCGAACAACGCCGCCATCGCAGACGCGATGAGCGCACCGTTGGACGTGAAGTTCAAGGCCGGCGGCGAAGGCTGGGTGAAGCAGAAGATCGATCACGGCTTCACGGATTTCAATCACGCTTATCGGCCGCACAAGCGCGGCGCGGGCATTCATCATCGCGGTCAGGCGGCGCAGGCGGCTTGTGTGCTCGACGTGGATCGCGATCTGACCGCGAAATTCCAAATCACATGGGACGATCATCTCGTGGTGCGCGTGAACCGCGACAAACCGGCGGACCTCGGCGCGCACACGCATTTCCGCACGAGGACAATCGAGCTGCCGCTGAAGGCGGGCGCGAACACCGTGCTCCTGCTCTTGAGCAACGAGCAAGGCAGCAACCACGGCGGGTGGACGTTCGCCTTCAAGGCCACCACACCCGACGGTACGGTGCTCGTCCCACGCGCGGCGGATTGAACTTCCCCCATGAAATCACACCACATATTCGTCACTGCTCTGTCACTCACCGCGATTCTTCACGCGGCCGATCCACTACAGCCGCGCAAGGGCGAGGTGCCTGCGTCGGGTTTGTATGTGCCGGTGAGCGTTGATGGCCATGCGGCTGACACGAAGGGGCCGGTCTTTAATGAGACGCATGTCGTCGTCAGCGGCGTGCCGTTTGATTTGGTGAGCAAACCGGGCGCGGACAATTTCTTTCTCAAGTCCGCTGGATGGCCGGACTGGCAGAAAGACCCGAGCAGTTATTACTCGGCTTATGACAAGGGACCGGAAGTCGCGGGCGATCCGCAGCGGCCGATGTTCAAGGTGCCGGTGGCGGATTACAGCGCGGTTTATCTGCTCGCGGCTTGCGACAACGATCGCGCGCTTTCAAACGTCGTGAGCTTTCGCATCGGCGCGATGGACGGCGCGCGGCGTGTGACGCTGCACGATTTCTCGGCGACGGTGCCGCGCTTTGATGAAGCAAAGGCGCCCGGCATCTCGACGATCATTCCGACCAAGGCGGGCAATGTGTTTCTGGTGCGCGTGCCGCTGGGCAAGGCCATCGCGCAGGATTTCACAGACGAGTGGGCGCTCGATGTCGAGGTGACGAAGGAGCTTCGCCTCGCGATCCGCCGGCCTGATCCGTGTCGCTTTCAGATTCGGCCCATCGGCGTGTCGAGCGGCGTGCATATCTTTGGCATGACGTTCATGCGCTCGCCGGTGCAGATGACGGTGACGAGCGCGGAGTCGGGGCATGTCTTCAATGAGCCGCAGGTGCCGGCGTTTGAGATCGATCTGCGACAGGTCACGACGCGCGCGGGCAAGTATTCGCTCGAAGCAACGGCGACGAATTTTTATGGCGACAAGGAGGTCGTGACCGTGGCTGATTTTGAGATGCCGAAAACGGGCCGGCTCACGCAGAAGATCGCGCTGCCGGTGAAGAAGCGCGGTTATCACGAGCTGACGATTCGGCTGATGCAAGGGCGCGCGGAACTGCTGCGACGCGAGTTGTCGTTCGCGCTGCTGCCGAAGGACACGCGCAAGCACCGTGACACATCGCCGTTCGGCACCTGGGATTTCAGCGGCGGGCATTTCACGCCGAATGACGCGGATGTGGTCGGCCCACTCTATGTGAAGGCGGGATTGCGCTACGGCATGTTTGGTTTCACCAGCGAGGAACGTCAGAAGTACGGTGTGCTGAGCGGCACTGAGCCGCGCAACCCCGATCTGCTCGCGAAGAAGTTGGAGACGGACCCGTTGCAGCCCAAGAGCATCCTCATCTTCCACGAAAACGCGATCAGCGGCGCGCACATCATGCGCACGCCGGATGTCTTCACGGGTCGCACGCCCTACAAGCTCGATGAGAAGGAGCAGTCTAAGTTTGACGCGATGTGGAAGGAGGCGACCGAGACCGCGCGGGCAACACGCACACGGTTCCCCGATGCCAAACTCGCCTTTGGCAATGGCAACCCGCATCTGATGGAGGAGTTCGCGCGACACAAATTCCCGACCGAGCTGTTCGACTCGCGCGGTAATGAGGCGGGTTGTTTCATGCGCATGCCGGAGACGCAGCCGCTTGATTTCGTGGCGAACAACGCGGGCCTTTGGATGGACCGCCAGATTCTCGATCACTACGGGTACAAGGACAAACCGATCACGCAGTGCTACGAGATTTGTTATCCGAGCACGAACCCCGGCAATCTCTCGCTGCGGACACAAGCCGCGTTTTTCGTGCGGCACGCGATGCATTCGCTCGCCTGGGGCATCCCGGTCATCCGGCAGGGCAGCATCACAGACATGGGCAACTCGTACTACCACAGCAACTGGGGCGCGTGCGGCTTCTGCTTCGTGAAGCCTGATGTGCGGCCCAAGCCGAGCTATGTCGCCATAGCGACGATGACGCAGCAGCTTGATGGCGCGCAGTTTACGCGCGCGGTGCCGACCGGTTCGCCGGTGGTGTATGCGACGGAGTTCAGGAAGCCGGATGGCGCGTTCGTGACGACGCTGTGGACCCTTCGCGGCACGCGCGCGCTCACGCTCGATGTCGGTGGGACGCTGGCCGACATTATGGGTAATGAACAGGCGGTGGAGACAACCTTTGAGGTTTCATCCGAGCCTGTGTTTCTCACCACAGCGCGGCCGATCCAAACGATCACACCCGGCGCTGCGACGATGGAAGGCCGCCCGGATCGCAAGCTGAAGCCTTTTCTTGTGTCCTCGCTGGCGAAGATGGCGGACTGGAAAATCGAAACCGAACGCAGCGCCGAGCTGGAGTTCTACAACTTCGAGAACCCGCGCCGCAAAGGCGACTTCGCGTATGAAACGGTGAAGGAGTTCGAGGGCGAGAAGGCCGCGTTGAAGATCACGCCGAAGCTGCCCGTGCCCGGCTCCAGTTTCCTGCCAATGTATTCCGTGCTCAGTCACGCGATGGGCGTCGAGCTGCCCGGTCAGCCGACGGAGATCGGTCTCATGGTGAATGGCAACGGTGGCTGGGGTCGCATCATCTTCGAACTGGTAGATGCGGGCGGCCAGCGCTGGACCAGCATCGGCGCGCCGATGAGCGGCGAGGCCACGCGCTGGATGGCTGACTGGATGAGCGAGAAGGAACTGGCCGAGATGAAGACGATGAATGTCGGCGATTGGAACACCAACGACCCGTGGCAGCGCAGTCGCATCAATTTCGAATGCTGGCGCTATCTGAAATTCCCTCTGCCCGGCAACTTCCCCGGCGAAGGCTACCACTGGCCCTATTCGAGCCAGTGGAAGCACACCGGCGACGGCGTCGTGAAGTATCCGCTCACATTCAAGAAGCTGATCATCGAACTGCCCGAGAAGGCGCTCCACCTCACGAATCATGCGCCCGTGCCGCGCGCGGAGATCTATGTGAAGGACTTGATGGTGACGCATGAGGCGCCGGAGAGGGTGTTTGTGGCTCCGTAACGTGAACCGCCATGAGAGCGCTCCGCCAACTTCTGATCGCTGCCTGGACCGTGATGATGGTCTCATTGTCACACGGCGATGATTGGGTGAAGTCGCCGAAAAATCCCATGCTCTCGCTTGGCAAGGGCGATGCCTTCGACAGCCAGAACATCTTTGCCCCGAGCATCGCAAAGGATGGCGGCAAATACTTCCTATTCTACGCGGGCGGCCCGTCAGGGCCGAGGAATGGCGGAGAGTTGGTGCGCTATCAGATCGGCCTCGCGTTGTCGGCTGATGGCGAGACATGGACGAAGACCGGCAAGCCGTTGCTTCCGCTCGGTGAACGCGACAACTTCCACGCGACGCCTTCCTTGCTGCGCAATCCGGCGGGTGACCTGCTCAAGATCAATGGCGTATGGCACATGGTCTTCTGCGGCAATCGCGCGGATGACGTCGAGCTTGCCACGAGTCGCGATGGGCTGAACTGGGAAAAGGATTCGCGCAGCCCGATCTTCAAATCAGCCTACGCGCCGAATCTCGTGCAGGTCGAGGGCGAACTGCGCATGTATTACATCAGCAAGCCGCCGCGAGCCGATGGCAAGCCGGTGCCGTGGGAGGTTCATCTCGCGACGGGCAAGGATTTCTATTCGTTGAAGCCGCACACTGCGAACCCCGTACTGAAAGTCTCGCAACCGTGGGAAAAGGGCGCGCTGTTTTATCCGTATGTGCTGCGCGAGAAGGATGCGTGGCTGATGTTTTACGGTGCCTACTGGACGCAGCATCCGATAGGCAAAGGCGCGACCGCGATGGGCATGGCCCGCAGCAGCGATGGCGTGCAGTGGACGAAGAACCCGGACAATCCGGTGCTCACGCCGACTGTGGGCAGCACCTATGATTCGGTTTACACATCGAGCGAATCCGTGATCCGCGATGGCGACATCTGGCGGCTGTTTTACGGCGGACGCATCGATGCGATTCACAAATACTTCTCCATCGGACAGGCGACGAAACGCGGGCCGCTCGTGTGGAGCAGCGAGACAAAGTGAGGTCGCCCATGAGCGACCCAGCGATCACTTGTCGGTCAGCGGATCCAGCGGGCGCGGTGTGATTTTCGCATCGAGATCGAGCACGATGCGAAAGCCGAAGTTTGCCTGCGCGCGACCGGGGCGCGCTGCGAGACGGAGGTCAGACTTCCTCCCCTTGCGTGCAAAACCCGTGCCCCATGAGCCGCCGCGTACGCCGAAGAGGATGCTGCCGCCCTCGTCGCCAATGGACTTTGGTTTCGGCGTATCGACCCATTCGGCGATGTTGCCGAACATGTCGTAAAGGCCGATGGCGTTGGGCTTGAAGCTGCCCACCGGGGCCGTGCTCGCATACGGATCACGCCGCGCGAGGACGGTCGCATCCGCCGGCCACGAGGGAAGTTCGGGGGCTTCCAGGCCGGCGAAGTTTGCCTGCGCGGCGCGATCCTCTGGCAGCCACTGCGTTTCATCGCCGCTGACGGCGGCACCCCATTCTTCGTCAGTGGGCAACCGATAGCTCTGGCTGGTCATGAGCCGGCCTTCGCTGCGCTCCCGCCAGGTGAGCCAGGCGCAAAACAGCCGCGCCTCCCCAAGATCGACGCCGCACACCGGATCGTCGGGAGTTTGCGGAAAGCCAGGGTTGTCCCAGGTGGTGATTCCGCCCTTCAAGTCGTCGCTCTGCAGCCTTTGATTCACCGCGTCAGACTGCCAGTCGGCCATGACGGCAATCTCGGCCTCGCTGAAGGTCTTGTAGTCGCGGATGCGCGTCTCCCAGATGCTCATCAGCAGCTTGTGCTCTGGCAGCGGCACAAATTTCATGCCGAGGCTGTTTTCCCACGGCTGTGCCTGGGTCGCGCTGGCGGGCTTGGCAAACACGAGCGGGGTGCTGGGCTGTTGCCGCTTCATCATGACCCACGCGCCCAATGCTCCACCGAGCACCAGCACGCTGAGCGCGCTGCCGATCATCATCATGAGCTGTGAGCGACGACGACGCGTGGCATGAGCTGCGGCAATTTTTGCCACGGCATCGGCAAGTTCATTCACCGTTGCAGTGCGCCGCTGCGGATCGTCGGCGAGTGCCTCGGCGATGATGGCGTCGATGTGCTTGTCGATGTCGAGGCGTTGCGAGAGCAGCGTGAACTGCCCCATCGGCACCGCGCCAGCTAGCAGCTCGTAAAGCAGCACGCCGAGCGCATACACATCCGAGCGCGCGTCGGCTTTGTCCGCCTGTCGAGTGACCTCAGGTGCGATGTAGTAGGGTGTGCCGAAGGTGTCGCGCGTCTGCGTGAACCCATACCAGTGCGAGGAATCGACCAGCGTCTTTGCCAGGCCGAAGTCCGCCACCTTCACGGTGCCGTCGAGGCCGACCAAAATATTCGCCGGCTTGAGGTCGCGATGCACGACGCCGCGCTCGTGCGCGTGAGCGACACCGGCGCACACCTTGGCGAAAATTTCAAACGCACGCGCTGGCTCCAGTCGCTGCGCGCGCATCAGCCGGCGCAGATCGCAGCCATCGACGAACTCGGTCACGAGGTAGTGCCGGCCATCCGCGCTCACGCCTTGATCGATCACATGCACCACGTTCGGATGATCAAGCTGCGAAATGGCGGCCACCTCGTTCTCAAAGCGTGCTGTCACCTCGGGATCTCGGGTTAACCGGCCTGCGACGATCTTGATCGCGACGACCTCATCGGTGGCCATCTGTGTCGCGCGATACACCTCGCCCATGCCGCCACCGCCGATGAGTTCATGCACCTCGTAGCCGTCGATGTTCAGCGCCATCGCTTCTTTATCCGGCGGAGCTTCATCGAGAAGACCGAGCAAGCCCGACTGCATGTTGCGCGCCACGCACGACGGGCACAGGCCGTTCACCAGCAGTGACTCTTCCTGCGCGGTGCCGCAGTTGGGACACAGCGGGATCACGCCTCGCCTCCCAGCGCGCTGAGCAAGTAGCGCAGCTCGCCCTCGACATCGCCGCCCACATCCAGCGTCGAGGCGACTTCGGCGCGCAGCTCATCGGCCAGGCGCTTGCGCGCGCGGTGCATCTCGATCTTCACATTGCCTTCGGTCATACCGAGAGAAGCCCCGATCTCGGAATAAGGTTTCAACATTTCTGGATTCGCGAGCCCGGGCTTCAGCGCTTCGAATAACGCGCCGCGTCCGCGCTCGGCAAAGCGCGCCTGCATTCGATCCATCGCGCGGCGCAGCACCGACCACGCCCAGCGCCGGTCGAACCACGCATCGGCCACTTCCGGCTGGCTGGGCACGTCGAAGGTCTCGACGTCATCCATCGAGATGATCATCTGGCCGCCGCCGCGCTTCATCCGCTGCGCATCGCGCCGTGCGTTGGACAAATGATTGCGCACCGCCTGCATCATGTAGCTGCGCAGCCGTCCGCGCTCGGGTGCGACCTTGTGCAGACTGCCATCGTGGATGAACGCGCTGAGAAAATCTTGCGTGTGATCGCGCGCCTCCTCGCGCTCGCAGCCGAGCGCGCGAAGGTAGGTGTAGATCGCAGGCCAGTAGGCCTTGCAGATTTCCTCAAGTCCCGCCGCTGCTTCTGGCGCATCCGACTGCACAGCGAGGACATGCGTCCATGCCGTGATCGGAAACGCGGCGCGTGATGAGGGTTTGTGCGTCATGGGATTGGATTCATCAATCCAACGGCGGGATCAAAGCACGACGCCCCCCAGCTTGTCCAGCGCATCCACCATGCGCGCGGCGACTTCGTTGCCGTTCTTCATGATTGTGCATCGCGTTGGTAGATGCCGTGCTCGTCGAGCTGGCGCAAGCGATTGAGCCGTTTCAGCAGCATGGCTCGCACTTCCTCTGGGCGAAAGGCCGGGAACTGGGCGCGAATGCCATCACACATGCGTTCGCATGCATCGGCGAACAACTCCGCTCCCCAACCCATCTTCTGCGACAAAGGCGCAGCCCGCGCACGCCGCACCTTGTCGGCGTAGATCGCTTCGGCCAGGGGTTTGATATGAGCTTCGTTCACGCACCCAGATTAGAGGGCATGGCGGCGATCTTACAGCAGGGCTTTGGACCTTTTTCGCTCTGAGCGCACGATCTCGCAGTCTTCTTTGTAACCTTCCCCGCGTAACGGGGCTTCCTATGGCGAACCCATCTTTGCCATTCCATGAAGCTCTCATTCGCTCTCCGCATGATCACCGCACGCTGGCTCACGCTCGCATTGCTCATCGCACTATTCACCCCACATGCCAGCGCGGCGCCGGGGGATGTGGACATGGCCTTCGATGTGAGGGTGGGCGGGCATAATCATGCTTCAGCGGTGCAGCCTGATGGGAAGATCATCATCTCGTTGGGCGCTGAGAATGTGCAGGGCGCGGTGCGCTACCACATCGCGCGATTCCATGCCGATGGCTCGCTGGATGCGGGCTTTGATCCGAAGGCGAACGGCACGATCAATTGCGTGGCGGTGCAGGCGGATGGGAAGATTCTGCTCGGCGGTCATTTCACGACGTTGCAGCCGAACGGCGCGGCCACGGCGACGACGCGCAACCACATCGCGCGGGTGAATGCGGATGGCAGTCTCGATGCAACGTTTGATCCCAACGCGGACTCCACTGTTTATAGCATGGCGGTGCAGGCGGATGGGAAGATCGTGATCGGGGGCTGGTTCGGCACGTTGCAGCCGAATGGCGCGCCCACCGCCACCACGCGCAGTCGCGTGGCCCGGTTGAATGCCGATGGCAGCCTCGACACGGGCTTCGATCCCAATCCGACCAACCCCGGCTATGGCGTGGCGGTGTATGGCGTTGCGGTGCAGTCGGATGGCAAGGTGCTGCTCGGTGGCTCGTTCGGCCAGCTCCAGGCGAACGGCGCGGCCACGCCGACTTCGCGCTTTTGCATCGCGCGAGTGCTCGCCGATGGCAGCCTCGACATGGGCTTTAATCCCCAGGTGAACGACTTTGTTCTCAGCGTGGTGGAGCAGGGCGATGGCAAAATTCTCATCGGTGGCGCCTTCACGAGCATCCAGCCGAATGGCGCGGCGACAGCGACGCCGCGCAACTGCATCGCGCGGGTGAATGCCGATGGCACGCTCGACACGGGCTTCGATCCGCGCGCAGACTACTGGGTCGAAGGCATGGCCGTGCAGGCCGATGGCAAGGTCTTGCTCGCGGGCTGGTTCAGCTCGCTGCAACCCAACGGCGCGGCGACCGCGACCCCGCGCCTGCGCGCGGCGCGGTTGAATGCTGATGGCAGTCTCGACGCTGGCTTCGACCCGGCGCTGAACAGCCTCGGCTTTGGCGTGTCGGTGCAGGCCGATGGGAAAATCATCTTCGGCGGCCAGTTCAGTGGGCTGCAACCGAATGGTGCGGCGACTGCGATCTCCCGCGCCGCTGTCGCGCGCTTGCACAACGACGCGGCGACGCAAACGCTGAGCGCGCCTGATGACACGCAGGTGCTGTGGCAGCGCGGTGGCAGTGCGCCGGAGGTCTCGCAGGTCACCTTTGAAAAGAGCGTGGATGGCGGCGTCACCTACACCTCACTCGGCAACGGCACACGAGTCGGCGGCACAGCGAACTGGCAGCTCACTGGCCTCGCGCTGCCTGCCAGCGGTCATCTGCGTGCCCGTGGCCGCACGGTTGGCGGCGCGTTCAGCGGCAGCTCGGGCATGGTGGAAATGGTGACCAGTTTTCCGCTCGCTGCTGAGATTGCCGTCGCTGGCAACAGCATCGACATCTCCGATGGCGACGCCGCGCCGAGCCTCGCTGATCACACGGACTTCGGCAGCCTCGACATCGCAGCGTCCACATTCACGCGCACCTTCACCATCACCAACAGCGGCACGGCTGATCTCACACTCGGCAGCGTGAGCATCGGTGGTGTGAATGCCGCCGACTTCACGCTCACCACCGCGCCGACATCGCCTGTCGTGACTGGCGGGAGCAGCACTTTCCAGATCACGTTTAATCCGAGCGTGCGCAGCTTGCGCAGCGCCATTGTGAGCTTCACCACCAACGACAGCGACGAGCATCCCTTCGATTTTAACATTCAGGGCACCGGCGCGAACTCGGTGATCACCGACATCACCGCCACTCCCACGACGATGCCGGAGAACACGCTCTATGGGACCACCTTGAACACCGTCGATGCTGATGTCGATGAATATCCCATGTTCACCTTGGTCGCGGGCGCGGGCGACACCGACAACGCCAGCTTCACCGCTGGCTACAACTTCGGCTACTACCTCTTCGGCTCAGCGCTCTTCCCCACGTTCGTCCGCGATTTTGAAACCAAGAGCAGCTACTCGGTCCGCCTGCGTGCGGACGATCTCAACGGCAGCACGTTTGAGAAAGCCTTCATCATCACCCTCACCAACAGCAATGAGCTGCCGAGCTTCACCAAGGGCGCTGACCAAAATCTAGCCTATGGCACCACCGCTGCGCAGAGCCTGCCAGGCTGGGCCACGGCCATCGACGATGGTGACTCGACCGTGACGCAGAGCCTCACGTTCAGTTGCTACGTCACAGGTGATGTCGGCGTTTTCACAACACAGCCGAGCATCACCAGCACTGGCACGCTGAGCTACATCCCCAGCGGCGTCCCTGGCACCGCGACGATTTATGTGAGCCTCACCGATGATGCCACGATCAATGGCGACGCCGCGCTAACTTCGTCCGCACAGACCTTCACCGTCACCATCGCACCGGGACCTGAGATCGCCGTCAGCGGCAACAGCCTCAACATCGCCGATGGCGACAGCATGCCCACCACCGATGACCACACTGACTTCGGCAGCGTGCCCGCAGACAGCGGCACCATCGCGCGCACCTTCACCATCGCGAACAACGGCACGCTGGCGATGACGCTCGGCACGGTCGTCGTCGGTGGTGCGAACGCGGCGGACTTCAGCGTCAGTGTCGCTCCCGCTTCGCCAGTCGCGATTGGTGGCAGCACGACCATCCAAGTCACCTTCAATCCCGACGCCATCGGGCTGCGCACGGCCACGCTGAGCTTCACTAATGACGACAGCGACGAGAACCCGTTCAACTTCAGCATCCAGGGCACCGGCACCATCTCAGTGCCCACGTTGGATCTCACACTGAGCAGCAATCAGGTCAGTGAAAACGCGGGCGCGGGTGCCGTGATCGCCACGGTCTCGCGCGCCACGCTCACCTCGACGGCGTATGTGTTGCAGCTCATCAACAGCAATCCTGGTGCAGCCACCGCGCCTGCGACGGTCACACTGCCCGCTTTCACCAGCAGCGTGCCGGTGCCCATCAGCGTGCTCGATGACGTGATCGCCGATGGCACGCAAACGGCAAACTTCCGCGTGCAGCTTATCGATGCCGAAACTGGCGGAGTGCTGGCAGAGAGTCCGCTGCGCGCGCTGACCATCACCGATGATGAAAGCCCGGTCGTCGGTCTCGCCTTCAGCGCGGACTTTGTGCGTGAAGGCCAGAGCATCACCGCCACCGCCTCGCGTGCCGAGGCCACGGCCAGCCCGCTCACGATCAGCATCGCCGCCGTGCCTAATGATGAGTCCGCGCAGGCCAGCGAGGTCATCATTCCGGCCAACACGACCTCGGTGAGCTTCACGATCACGGGTGTCGAAGACAACGTCAGCGATGGCGCGCAGAGCATTACCTTCACCGCCAGCGCGGCGGGTTTTCAAAGCGCGCAACGCATCCTCGTCGTCACCGATCTGTTGCAGCCAGACCTCATCATCAACAACCTCAGCCATCTGACGGCCCTCAACACCGAGGCTGATGTGAGCTACACCTTTGATCTGCGCAATGTCGGCCTCGCCACCTCCAGCACGGCGACGCATCTGCGCGTCGCCTTGTCGCGTGATGCGGTGCCAGGCGATGACGATCTCATCACCGACATCACCTTCACTGGCACGCTGCCTGTCGGCGGCGCGCATCATCACAGCGGACTGTTTCGCGCGCCGCGTGACTCGGGCGACTACTGGATCGTGGTCACGGCGGACGACACCAACACTGTGGAAGAACTGGTCGAGACCAACAACATCGCCGTCTCCACCGCGCCGCTGCATCTCAACGCCGCTTACAGCGCCACGGTCAGCACCGTCACCACGCTCGCGCCTGCGGGCACGCCGGTCGTTTTCACTGGCAGCGCGACTTTGGGCAATGGCCAGCCTGCGACGCTGTCGTTGGTGAACATCGACATCAGCGTCGGCGGCACGGTTCGTAGCCTTGATGTCATCACCGACAATGCCGGCGCCTTCACCACGACCTGGACGCCACTGCCGGGCGAGGCGGGCAGTTACAGCATCGGCGCGATTCATCCCGGCGAGAGCGGCACCGCGCCCATGCAGGATCAGTTCACGCTCGTCGGCCTCGCGGCTGATCCGGAGGAAGTCAGCCCGCGCGTGCTGGTCGATGCCGCCGCACTGAACACCGCCATCACGATTCGCAATGCGGGCGACACCACGCTCACCGGCTTGGCCGTCACCGTGCAAGGCACTCCGGGCGGCCTCACCGCAACCGCATCGCTGACCAACACGACCTTGCCCGGCGCGACGATCACCACGCTCAATCTCGCGCTCACTGCCACCGCGAGCGCTCCTGCACGTGCGGAGTTGATCCTGCACCTCACCAGCGGCGAAGGCGCGGTGCTCGATGTGCCGGTGCATGTCACCGTGGCCTCGCCGCTGAGTGCGTTGCGCGCCGAGCCGGTGCAAATGACCAGCCAGGTGCTGCGTGGCGCGCAGCGGCTCATCACGTTCGACATCGTCAATGACGGCAGCGCCAGCACGGGCGCGATCAATCTCGTGCTGCCTGGTGATCTCGCATGGATGACCTGCGCCACGGCACAGCCCATCGCCACGCTCGCGCCTGGCGCGCGCAGCAGCATCACGCTGCAACTCACGCCGCCCGCGAATGCCGCGCTCGGTACGGTGAGCGGGGTGTTTGTCGTCACCGGTGCCGCCGCGCCGTTGAGTGTGCCTTTCACTTTTGAAATCGTGGCCGATGCGAATTGCCGGCTCGCCGTTTATGCCGAGGACGAGGCCACTTACTTCGGCCCGACGAATGCACGGCTCGCAGGGGCAAAAGTCCGCGTGCGCCGCAGCAGCGATAACACCGAAGTCGCCACGGGTGTGACCAACGCCAGCGGCTTCGTCGAGATCAGCGGCTTGCAACCCGGCAGCTACAATATTGAAACCAGCGCCACGAAGCACCACACCACGCGGCGCAACACGGAACTGCTGCCGGGCGTGACCACGACCGTCACCACGCTGCTGACGATGGAGACGATCAAGCTGACCTGGGTGGTCACGCCGACACTGCTTCGCGATGTGACGAACGTCACGATCAGGACTGAGTTTGAAACCAACGTGCCCGCGCCCGTGGTCACGGTTGATCCGCCGTTCGTCGATGTGGAGAGCTTCACGGAAACCGTGACACAGATCAATTACACCCTCACCAACCACGGTCTCATCACCGCGAAAGGTGTGAGGCTGGACTTCACCTCTAACGATGAGTGGAGCATCACGCCGCTGGTACAAAAGCTGGGTGATCTCGGCGCGCATCAATCCATGGTCGTGCCCGTGATCTTCACCCGTTTGTCTGGCGGCGCGAATGCGCTTGCGGCAGCAGCCTGCTGCGGCGGCGGCGAGACGGTGGGCGGGAAGACGGTCGGCGGGAAGACGCCCTCCAGCGGATTGCTGCCGGACCCGTGCAGGTACATCTCAGGACAGGCATCTTTTTTGATCACCTGTGGCATCGGCGACATCAACTACTTTTTTGTTCTTCAACTTGCCAAAGTCCCCGTGCTGGTTGGAGACTGCTGGCAACCCACGCTGAATGCGCAGCAATCGAATGCTCAGGGATATGCGGTCGGATCAGGTACTTTCTTCCACCCCTATTCCAGTGAGCTTCCCAGCCCGTGCGACACTTTGACTGTAACCCCCCTGGTAAGCCTTGCGCCCCGATCAGAGTCAGGGCCAGCGCCAAAGCAGCAGCCGTCGCCGCCACTCGATCTGCTGTCGGGACTTGCTGGCGACTCTGGCCCTGGTGGCAGCCTTGATGGCGGCAGCAGCGCGCCTTTCCCATGCCAGCCGCCCATCACCGTGCCGCTCGATGGCCCGCCGCTCGACGCACCCGTGATCATCCTGACCAGCAGCGCGGCCAGCGTCGCCGGTGGCGGCGGCATCAACGGACTCAACAGCGCGATCCGCTTCAACACGATGGTGCAGGCGCTCGGCGGCAGCATCACCAGCACACGACCTTGCTGCTTCCCGGCGGGAGGCGGCGGTGCCACCGAGCTGTTCGATGAAATGGTGAGCTGGAACAACCTGCTGCACACCTACATCGACTTTTACGGCAACTTCTTCGGCGATGCTGCCTGGGTGGCACAGCCTTTGGATGCCACGTTCTTCACCTTCATGATTCAATTCACCGCCGCCACCCAGCCCGGCTCGGCGAATGGCGGCGCGGTGCTCGGCGACGAACTCACCGACCTGCAAGCGCTCACTCCACCGACTGGTGTGAGCAGCGCGCAAGTGACCGCTTTCCTGATGCGCTGGAACCGCAGCGTCACCAACTATGGCAACGGCATCACCACGCTGGCGCAGGCGGTGAGCGCCGGACTCAGCACCGACTTCATCGCCTATGATGAGCTGCTCAGCCGTGCGCGCGCCATCATCGAGAGCTTCAACTGCTCGTATCTCGCCGGTTTCTGGAGCCCATGCGAAGGCGCGGCGGCGGCGCGCTTGAGCTTGTTCGAATATCTCACCCAAGGTGAGGGCGTGTGCGCGCGGGTGAAGCTGCAAATCGATCAAAGCGTGGTGCTCAGCCGCGAGGCATTCAACGCCGCGCTCGATCTCACCAACGAAGGCGATGACAGCCTCACCGGCATCAGCGCCACCGTCGTTGTCACCAATGCCGATGGCACGCCGGTCAGTAACAACACCATCATCGTCAGCGTCCCGGTGCAGAGTGGCCTCAGCAATGGCGCGCTGCCACCGGCCCAGACCGCGCACACGACCTGGAGCCTGATCCCGACCGAAACCGCCGCGCCCACCGGACCCACGATTTATCGGGTCGGCGGCAGTGTCACCTACACCAGAGATGAGATCACCGTCACCGTGCCCTTCGATCCAGTCGTCATCACCGTGCTGCCCACGCCCGCGCTGCGGCTCAAATACTTCATGCAGCGCGATGTCTTCTCCGATGATCCGCACACCACCGTCATCGAGCCATCCATTCCATTCTCGCTCGGTGTCATGGTTGAAAATCTCGGCGCAGGCCTCGCGCAAAATTTGCACATCACCTCCAGCCAGCCCGAGATCATTGAGAACGAAAAAGGTCTGCTGGTGGACTTCGACATCATCTCCACGCAGGTCGATCACACGCCGCAAATCCCCGGCCTGAGCGCTGACTTTGGCGACATCCTTCCCGGTGCGCGCAAGATCGGGCGCTGGCGCATGACCTCCACCTTGCACGGTCATTTCACCAAGTACGATGCGAGCTTCACTCACGCCGATCCGAAAGCCGGCCCCGACATTCCCGTGTCCATGCCGCCGCTGATTCAGAGCGTGGAGATTCATGAGATGCTGCACGAAATCAGTGCCGCTGGCAGCTTCGCCGACGGCCTGCCCGACTTCCTCGTCAATGACGTGCCCGACATCGAAGACCGGCCCGACAGGCTGCACTTGAGCGATGGCAGCATCGCCACCGTGAGCACCGTGATCACCGCCACCAGCACCGCGCCCACCGCCCTCATGCTTGATGTGCCCGTGACCGCGACCATGCCCGCAGGCTGGACTTACCTGCGCATCCCGGAGCCCTCGAATGCCAGCTTCCGCCTGGTCGGCGTCACGCGCTCGGATGGCGTCGTGCTGGTGATGGATGCCAATGTGTGGACCACGGATCGCACCTTCATCGGCTTCAGCCAGCAGCCCGTTCACGAGAACCGGCTGCACCTCATCGACCACAACAGCACCGGCTCCTACACCCTGCATTATCAGCCGCTGCCCGCCGCCGACATCGCCGGCCCGACCAGCCGCATGAGCAGCATCAGCGCGCAGAGCCGCCAGGGTTTCACCGTGAGCTGGACCGGCGAAGATGATCGCGGCATCAGCGGTTACGACATCTATGTCTCCATCGATGGCGGTGCCTTCACGCGCTGGATTGAGAACACCCGCGCCACCAGCGCGCGCTATCGCGGCGATGCGAACCACAGCTACGCCTTCTACTCCGTCGCCATCGACAGCAGCGGCAACCGCGAAGCCGCGCCCGGCGCCTTTGACGAGACGACCACGACCAGCATCGCCAACGCACCGCCCGTGCTCGATGTCATCGCCAACCAAGCCCTCAATGAAGGCGGCACACTGCAACTGCAACTCACCGCCACTGACCCCGACTCCACCAACGCGCTGACGTTCGTCCTCATCTCCGGCGCACCCGCAGGCATGACGATCAACGCCAGCACCGGCGCGCTCACCTGGTTCACCGGCGAGAACGATGGCGGCACCGCGCCGACCGTGCAGGTCAGCGTCACCGACAACGACGACCCCGCAGGCATCGCCACGCGCAGCTTCACCGTCACCGTCAATGAAGCCAACGCCGCGCCCGTCGCCCTCGGCGGCAACATCGTCAGGGATGAAGGCAGCGCGCTCGAGTTTTTGCTGCCTGGCACCGATGCCGATGCGCCTGCGCAAATTTTAACCTGGAGCCTCATCGCACCACCGGCAGGCGCGACCGTGAACGCGACGACCAGCCTGCTGACCTGGACCTTGCCCGCCGTCGATGTCACCACCGAGATCATCATCGACTACAGCGTCACCGACAACGCCGCGCTGCCACTGACCACCACCGGCAGGCTCATCGTCTCTGTGTTGCAAACCAGCGAGGCGCCCACCGTCATCCTCACCAACAGCGACATCGTTTACACCGAAAACAGCGCGCCCATCGCGGTCGCAGTTGGCGCGCTCGTGCTTGATGGTGACTCGACCGACTTCAGCGCCGGCACACTGACCATCCGCCTCTCCGCTGGCAGCACCGCGAGCGATGTTTTGGCGCTGCAAGCAGGCGCCCTCGCAGGCGCTGGCAGCCTCAGCCTCGTCGGCAGCAATGTCTTCATCGACAACGTGATGCTCGGCACCCTGAGCACGCTCAACGCGACGCATTTCAACATCGCGCTCGGCAGCAACGCCACGCCCGTGAACGTCACCAATCTTCTGCGCCACACCGTCTTCAGCAACAGCTCCAACGCGCCCAGCACCGCCGCGCGCACGCTCACCGTCTCAATGAACGACGGCGACAACGGCATCAGCACCCCCGTCACCCGCCGCATCCTCGTGCAGCCCGTGGACGATGCGCCCGATGCCCGCCCTGATCACTACCGCACCATCACCGGCATCGCGCTGACTCTTTCGCGCCTGCTGGAAAACGACAGCGATGCCGAAGGCGATGCGCTCAGCCTGACGCTGCCCTCCACCGCGAGCACCAGCAGCGGCACCCTGGCGCTCGGTGGCGGTACCATCACTTATACTCCCGCGCCGCTGTTCACCGGCATCGACACCTTCACCTACAGCCTGAGTGCCAACAGCCTCACCACCACCGGCAGCGTGACCATCGACGTGTTAGCGCCCGAGGACTTCGTCTTCCCCGCCAACGCCGCCGCGCGTGCGGCAGATGGCACCTTCAGCATGGTATTAAAGAACGTCCCCAGCACCACCTTCGATGTCCTTTGGTCCGACGATCTCATCATATGGCACCCCCTCGGCCAATCCACCACCGACGCCACCGGCACGCTCACATTCAGCGACTCCACCGCCGTGGGCGAGACGCAGCGCTTCTATAAATTTGCGCTGCCGTAGATCATCGATTTCACACCACTTTGTAACCTCCCCATACGCGACGGGGCTTCCTCTGGCGAACCCCCATTCGCCAAACCATGAAACACCACCTGCTCGCCGCCTTCGTCATTCTGCATTCGTCATTCGTCATTCGTCATTCGTCATTCGTCATTGCTCAAGTGCCTCAGCTCATCAACTACCAGGGCCGCGTCGCCGTCGGCATGGTGAACTTCAACGGCACCGGCCAGTTCAAGTTTTCCCTGGTCAATGCGGCGGGCAACATCGCTTACTGGACCAACGACGGCACGCATCTCGATGGCTCCGAGCCGAACAACGGCGTCGTGCTCACCGTCACCAAGGGCCTCTACTCCGTGCTGCTCGGGGATGCGACCCTGCCAAACATGACCATCGTGCCCGCCAGGGTGTTCACCAATGCCGACGTGCGTTTGCGCGTTTGGTTCAATGACGGCACCAACGGTTCCCAGCTTCTCACCCCCAGATCAGCGTATCGCGGCGGTGGGGTATGCGATGATAGCGGCGGGTGTGAATCTGCCCGCCACGACCAGTTCCACCGTGGGAGTCATCACTCAAAGCGGCAGCAGGCTGATGCACACCTTTGGAACCTCGAATTTCTTTGCCGGCACTTCCGCAGGCAACTTCACGATGACCGGCGGCAGCAACACGGCCAGCGGTGCCAGTGCGCTGTTCTCCAACACGACCGGGGGCTTCAACACGGCCAGCGGCACCTTTGCGCTGAACTCCAACACGACCGGCGCCTTCAACACGGCCAGCGGCGACGCTGCGCTGCTTTCCAACACGACCGGCAACTTCAACACGGCCATCGGCGGCAATGCGCTGAACTCCAACACGACCGGGTTCTTCAACACGGCCAGCGGCGCCAATGCGCTGGACTCCAACACGACCGGCAGCAGCAACATCGCGCTGGGAGAAGGTGCCGGAGACCTCCTCACCACCGGCGACAACAACATCGACATCGGCCATAGGGGCCTCGCCGCGGAGGCGGATACCATCCGCATCGGCACGGCAGGCGACCAGACCAGAGCCTTTGTCGCCGGCATCCGCGGCATCACCACAGGCGTGGCCAACGGCATCACGGTGCTGATCGACAGCAGCGGCCAGCTCGGAACGGTATCCTCCTCACGCCGCTACAAGGAGGACATCGCTGACATGGGCGACGCCAGCGCGCGGCTCCAGGCGCTGCGGCCCGTGACCTTCCGCTACAAGAAGCCGTATGCCGATGGCGGGAAGCCGGTGCAGTTCGGCCTCATCGCCGAGGAAGTGGCCGAGGTCTTCCCCGAGCTGGCCGTCTTCAACGACGAAGGCCAGCCCGAGACCGTGAAGTATCACGATCTCACGCCGATGCTGCTCAATGAAGTGCAGAAGCTGCGCGCCGAGAAGGATGCGCTGGAGAAGCGGTTGGAGAAGCTTGAGAAGCTGATGAATGCGCCCACGGCGGCGAACATTTAACGCTCAACATTGAACATTGAAGATTGAATCCTGAACACACGCTCTGTCATGAACCCCACTGCACTTTTCACAAATCTTCGGCGTTGGATGCTGAACGTTGGATGTTCAATGTTCATTCTGCTTGGCACCGCATCCGCCGGCCCGCGCACCAGCACAAACTACTCCGTCACCACCGACACCGCCGACGCCGCAGGCCAGCACACCACGAGCGCGAGCTACACGAACGATGGAAGCGCAGGCGGTATCGCCGGAGTTTCCACAGTGGCATCTCCCTCCGAAACCACGAAGCACGGCTACATCGGCCAGCTCTACGAAGTGACCGCGCTGCAAATCGCCGCCACGCCCACGACCGTCAATGAAGGCGCGACGCGACAGCTCAGCGCCACGCAATTGCTCGATGATCTCACCACCAACGCCGTCCCCGCCGCGAGCATCACCTGGAGCATCCTGAGCGGCCCGCTCACGATCAATGCCAACGGTCTTGCGACCGCAGCTGCCGTTTACCAAAACACCGCCGCCACAGCGCAGGGCATTTTTGCCGGCAACACCGGCGCCATCGGCCTCACCGTGCTCGAGGACAACGACGACAACTTCGGCACCTACGCCGCCGACGGCCTCAGCGACTCCTGGCAGGTGCAATACTTCGGCCTCAACAATCCCAACGCCGCTCCCCTGCTCGATCCCGACTTCGACGGACACACCAATTTCTTCGAGTTCAAGGCCGGCATCGTGCCCACCGACGGGCTCTCCGTCTTCAACTGGCGCATTGAGGCCGTGCCCGGCTTCCCCGCGCAGAAGAATCTCATCTTCAGCCCCCGTCTCGCGGGCCGCTCTTACACCGTGAAGACCAGCACCACTCTCGGCGGGGCGATGATACCCCTGACCGGCTCCAGCTTCATCGACAACGGCAACGAACGCACCGTGACCGACCACGCTGCCACCGGTGACGCGAAGTTTTACAGCGTCGAGATCGGGGTGAATTGACCCGAGGAACGCCGTCGCGATGGGAGAACGCGACGGCCGTGCTGATCGACAACGTGATCACGCTGCAAGTCCGCGACAACTTCCTGACCAGCGCTGCTTCCACGCGTTTCATGCGCGTACTTGTCGCCGCCATCCCGTAGATCGTGCAAGCTCGCAGCGTTGAGGCACAGATGAACCTCGCACACATCGAGAAGGCAAGGATGGGATCCGATCCGTCACGGCAGGCTTTTACAAGCGAGCCAGGCTCCTGGCACCGGTGGAATTTCCACATCCTAAAACTCGCGGTTACTTTGCTGCCCGCCCTCGCCAGCATCACGCACGCGGCCGAATTCGAATGCCGCTGGGCCGCCACACCGCCGAAGATTGATGGCAAGCTCGATGATGCGGCGTGGAAGAACGCACAGGTCGCGGACGAGTTCACCACCGCTTGGCTGCCGGAAGATCAACGCAAGCCACCGACTGCGATCAAGGCGCGGCTGCTGTGGGATCGCGAGTATTTGTACTTCAGCGCGGAGATGGAGGACTGGGATGTGTTTGCGAACGTGACGCAGCAGGACGCGGCGATCTGGACCTGCGATGTGTTTGAGCTGTTCTTCAAACCGGCGAAGGACAAGCCGGGCTACTATGAATTTGAGGTGAACGCGGCGAACGGGCACCTCGACATGTTTCTGCCTTCGCGCGGCAGCGGCGGCTACAACCGGCACAAGTCGGATCGCGCTTTTCACATCGAGTCAAAGGTGCAGGTGCGTGGCACGATCAACAACTGGAGCGACGAGGACAAGGGCTGGACGGTCGAGGCGCGGATGCCGTGGCGTGATTTTTTGCCGACGGGCGGACGACCTGCGCCGGGTGAAGTGTGGCAGCACGCGCTCTGCCGCTATGATTATTCCGCCGGCCTCGCGCGTCAGGCGTTGTCGTCGAACGCGCCGTTGTCGAAGCCAGATTTCCACAACTGGGAGGACTATGTGCCGCTGAAGTTCATCGGCCCGCATGAAGGCGCGGAGGTGAAGCGTGAGCCGGCGAGCAAGGCATGGCTCGCGGGTTCGCCGGAACCGCCGCTGCCTTATCGCAGCGCGGTGGCGTTTCCGAAGTTAAAGACAAATCAACCGATTATGATCGCGAACGAACCGGGCCGCGATGGTTTCCTTATGCTCGAAAACAACGGCTACGGCCCCGTGCGCAAGAGCCGGCTGTTGCGCATCGCGAATGACGCGAGGATCAGCGAGCCGGAGGTGCTGCTGGAGTTCGACGAATCGATCTACGACATCTGCTTTCACCCGCATTTCGCGAAGAACGGCTTCATTTACATCGGCGCGAATGGCCGTTTCGGCGATGGCGTGATGGACTTCAACAACCGCGTGCTGCGCTTCACGATGGATCGCAAGGCCGGCGGCATCGACGCGGCATCGCGCATGGTAGTGATGGAGTTTCACTCGCACGGACACAACGGCATGTCGCTGCTGTTTGGCAAAGACGGCATGTTCTACATCACCAGCGGCGATGGCACCAGCGACGGCGATGAATGGGAATCAGGCCAAGACCTCACGCGGCTGCTCTCGAAGCTGATGCGCATCGATGTCGATCATCCGGGCGACGGCAAGGCCTACAGCATCCCGAAGGACAATCCGTTCGTCGGACAAACCGGCCTGCGAGGCGAAACTTGGGCATACGGCTTCCGCAATCCGTGGCGCATGACGATGGATCGCGAAACTGGCGAGCTGTGGGTCGGTGAAAACGGCCAGGATTTGTGGGAG
>JANPIW010000516.1:0-5696 GCA_031425215.1 Verrucomicrobiaceae bacterium | reverse complement strand
GAGACCGGCATCAGCGGCGTGACGGTCGAGCTTTTGAGTCCCGGTGCTGACATAGCCATCGGTGGCGCAGGTGCGAATGCCGACACGGTTCTCGCGACCACGACGACCAACGCATCGGGCAATTACGGCTACCTCGTCTATCAGCCCGGCGAGTACTTTCTGCGCGTGACCGCACCGCCCGCATATCCGCTCGCGAGCGCCATCGTCGATGTGGCTGACAATGGAGAGAACGACGACAGCAACGGCTCGCAACCCGGCGGCGTGGGCACGTTTGCCTACAGCCCGATGCTCACACTCACCGCCGGTGCCGAGCCTGGCACGACGGGATCGACGAACACCGACAACACGATGGACTTCGGATTCCGCATCTGTCCCACCATCGCGATCAGCCCCGCGACCATCGCCACCGCGACGCAATACGCCGCTTACAATCAGAGCCTCTCCTCGACGGGGGGCACATCGCCTTACACTTACACGATCAGTGCCGGCGCATTGCCCACGGGTCTTTCGCTCAGCAGCGCCGGCGTGATCAGCGGCACGCCGACTGCCGCGCCGGGCACCTACAATTTTACCGTGCGCTCCGCCGAGCCGAGCACCTGCTCCGCCACCATCGCTTATTCGCTCGTGCTCGCGTATCCGCCCGTGACGGTGAATCCGGCCACGCTGCCTGCCGCAGTTCAATATGCGGCTTACTCGCAGGCAGTCACCGCGTCGGGTGGCACGGCGCCCTACAATTTCACATCAGCAGGCACGCCGCTCTCAGGCACGATCAGCTTGTGGGCCGGAGAAAATTCCGCGCAGGATCTCATCGGCACGAATCATGGCGCGTTGGCGAATGGCGCGACGTTCGCGACAGGCAAGATCGGCAGCGCGCTGAGCTTCGATGGCGTGGATGATCGCGTGAGCGTGCCGGACGCGGCCTCGCTGAAACCTGCGAACCTCAGCATGGAAGCGTGGATCAACCCGGCCACTGGCATCGCAAACGGCGCGACGGTGATGATGAAGAGCACGAGTGGCGCGTGGAACGACGGCTACGGCCTGTTCTACAACTCCGGCGACAACACGCTGAACTTCTTTGTGCAAAATTCCGCGACGCAGAAAGTCAGCGTGGCGATGCCCGCGCTCGATGCCTGGACGCACATCGCTGCCACGTTTGATGGCACGACGCTGCGCTTTTATGTGAACGGCAGCCTCATCAGCACGCAGGCATACACCGGCGGCGCGCTCGTTCACAGCACCGGAGCGCTCACGCTCGGCAACGGCTCCGGCGGCAGCTTCCCGTGGAAGGGGATGATCGACGAGGCCGCCCTCTACAATCGCGCGCTGACTCCAGCGGAGATTCTCGCGCGCTACAACGCGGGTCAGAGCGGCGTGCTGCCTGCGGGGCTGACACTGAATGCCACGACCGGCGCGCTTGCCGGCACACCCACAGCGGTGCCGGGCATTTACAATTTTACCGTGCGCGCCGCTGACACCAATGGCGCGATGGGCTACCGCGGCTACACGCTCGCCATCAACTGCCCGACGCTCGCGCTCAACCCCGCCAGCGTTCCGAATGCCACGCAATTCATCGCCTATCCTTCGCAGACGATCACGTCCAGCGGCGGCACCGCGCCTTATGATTACAACCTGCAATCCGGCGCGCTCCCCGCCGGCATGAACCTCACCGCCGCCGGTGCGCTCGATGGAACGCCGACGGGCGCGCCTGGCACTTACAATTTCACCGTGCGCTCGCTCGACGCGAACAACTGCGCCGGCACCCGCGCCTACTCCATCGTGCTCTCCTGCTCGACGCTGAGCATCACCACGGCCACGCCTCTGCCAGCCGCCACGCAATTCGCAGCCTACACAGCTCAAACGCTCGCCGCCACCAATGGCACCGCGCCTTACACCTGGAGCATCACCGCCGGCGCTCTTCCTTCCGGCATGACCTTGAGCAGCGCGGGGGTCGTGAGCGGCACGCCGACAGCGGCTCCCGGCGCTTACAATTTCACCGCGCGTGCCGCGGACATCTACGGTTGCTCGATCACCAAGGTGATGACCGTCTCGGTGAGCTGCCCGACGCTCGTGATCACGCCTGCCACGCTGGTGAACGCGACGCAATACGCCGCTTACTCGCGCTTCATCTCCACGAGCGGCGGCACTTCGAGCTACACCACCACGATCAGCGGCGGCGCGCTGCCCACGGGGCTCACCTTGAGCAGCGGCGGCACGCTCAGCGGCACGCCGACGGCAGTGCCGGGCACATATAATTTCACCGTGCGCTCCACCGATGCGAACGGCTGCCAAGGCACGAAAGACTACGCGCTCGTCCTGGTCTGCCCGACGATCAGCATCGCGCCCGCGTCGCCCGCAGCAGGCTTGGTTGGCAAGCCTTACTCCGTCACGTTCACCGCCAGCGGCGGCACTGCATCATACAACTGGGCTGTGAGCGTCGGCGCGCTGCCTCCGGGTCTCTCGCTCGCGCCGGCCACAGGCATCATCTCCGGGACGCCCACGACGGAAGGCAGTTACAATTTCACGCTGCAAGCCACGGATGCGAACGGCTGCGTCGGCACGCGCGCTTATGTACTGGCGATGTCCTGCCCCGTGATCGCGATCATGCCCGCGATCCTGCCGAATGGCACAGTGGCCGTGGCTTACAACCAGACGCTCACGGCAGGCGAGCAAGGCTTTGACATCCAGCAGGCGAACAGCTCCACGGCGATCAACAATCTCGCGCAGGCCGACGCGGTGCTTGCGGGCACGAACCGCATCCTCAACACCATCACGACTGCTGCGACGGTGAACTACACCGGCACCGGCGCAGGCGAGGCGAATTTCTCCAGCAGCGCGTCATTCCCCGGCGGCAACACAAACAACTTCGCGCTCAAGGCCACGGCCTTCATCGACATCCCCTCGTCTGGCTCCTGGACCTTCGGCACAAACAGCGATGATGGTCTGCGTGTGCGCGTCGATGGCAACGCGGTGATCACAGACGACGCGCTGCATGGCAACGAGGATCGCTTTGGCACCGTGACGCTCAGCGCGGGTGTCCACACCATCGAGCTGGTGTTCTTCGAGCAGGGCGGCGCGGAGCAAGTCGAGCTGTTCGCGCAATCAGGAACGCACTCTTCATTCAACGCGGGCTTCCGGCTCATCGGCGGCAGCAGCGGTCTCGTCGCTTATCGTTCGTCAGCCTCTTATGCCTGGTCGCTCAACAGCGGCGCGCTGCCCTCGGGCCTCTCGCTCAATCCGTTGACCGGTGTCATCAGCGGAACGCCCACGGTCTTTGGCACCTCGAACTTCTCGGTGCGCGCGACGGACAGTTACGGCTGTGTGGCCAACGCGTCGTATGCGCTGACCATTGTCTGTCCGACCATCGCCATCACTCCCACGACTGTTCCAAATGGAACGGCGGGCACACCTTACTCGCAAGCTTTCGCGGCTGCGGGCGGCACGGCACCCTATGTTTGGAACATCTCCTCGGGCACGCTGCCCGCAGGTCTCTCGATCACATCGGGCGGCGTGATCAGCGGCACGCCAACGGTGGCGACGACCACGGTGGTGACGGTTCGCGCAGTGGATAATTATGGATGCGTCGGCACGCAGTCGATCACCATCACGACGGTGTGCCCGACACTGGCGATCACACCGGCCACGCTGCCTGATCCGACGGTGAGCGCGGCCTACAGCCAGACGCTCGGCGCGACTGGCGGCATGGCACCTTACACCTGGAGCCTGAACAGCGGCACGTTGCCTCCGGGCCTCACGATCTCCGGCGCCGGCGTCGTGGGCGGCACACCGACGGCATCGGGCGTTTACACGTTCACGGCGCGCGCGGTGGATGCGAACTCTTGCGCGGGCACACAGAGCTACACGGTGGCGGTGAAGTCCCTCGGCATCGGCAACATGGTCTGGGATGACACGAATCAAAACGGTGTGCGCGACGGCGGCGAGAGCGGCATCGACGGTGTGAGCCTGCAGCTTTTCGCGACGACCGACAGCGTGATCGGCAACGGTGACGATGTCTCGCGCGGCACGACGACGAGCGCTGGCGGCGGCGTGTATGCCTTCACCGGACTCGACGCCGGGAAATATTTCATCCGCATCACCACGCCGCCTGCTGGCAAAACCGTCTCGTCAGGCCCGCAGGTGGGAATTGATAACGGCGTGAATGATGACAACAACGGCACGCAATCCGGCGGCCCTGGCACGGTGACGTTCAGTCCGGTCATCTCCCTCACCGCAGGCACCGAGCCTGGATCAGCGGGCGGCGGCGACATTGAAAGCTCCATCGACTTCGCGTTCCGCGCCGTGTTCGTGCCCGGCCCGACGATCCTCGAGTACAACATGAACGCGAGCAGCGGCGGCCTGCCCGTGCCGCCGAGCTTGAAGAGCAGCAGCATCGTTTCCGCCGCGAAAATCCAGGCGGAGGACGCGCTCAACGGACTCAATGACATCACTGAGCCATCGACGAACGGCCCGACGCAATCCGGCGCGATGAGCCGCGCGGCGAATGATTGGGACACGACGTATGACGCGACGCTCGAAGCGGTGCGCACAAATCTCGTGCAGCGTCTCGACGACTTGTGGATCCGTTTCGACCTCAATCCGACCACGTCGGGCACCATCGGCAACATCAGCTTCGACATGCTGCGCAACGAGACGAACGCGCCGAACCAGGTGCGCGCGTTCCTGACATGGAAAGAGGCGGCGGTGTACAAAACCGCGTGGACCGATGTGCTCACGGTGAGCACGACAGGCGGCTGGCACACGGCGAACCTGCCGTGGACGAATTTCAACAACGGCGGCACTGCGCTGCCGACCGGCGCGCAGCTCGCGGGCAAATCCTTCCTGCTCGAAATCTACGCCTGGGGCGGCGACAACCTAGGCCACCTCACCTTCGACAACGTGATGCTCGGCGGCACGCTCAGCCACACCACGCCGTCGCTCTCCATCGGTGACTTTGTTTTCGCCGACGCGAACAACAACGGCATCAAGAATGCGCGTGAGCCGGGCCTCGCGAACCTGCCGATGCAGCTCTGGCTCGCGGGTGGCGACAACACGGCGAACACATTTGATGACACGCTCGTGTCATCGACGACATCGGACGCAAACGGCTATTACCTGTTCTTCGGTCTCGTGCCCGACAAGTATTTCGTGAAGATCACCTCCGTGAACGCGGACTGGAGCAAGACCAGCGGCACGCCGGTGACGCTGGACAACGGCGTGGACAATGACAACAACGGCATCCAGCCGGGCGGCGCGGGAACTTTCGTTCACAGCCCCGTGATCACGCTCGCGCTGAACACGGAGCCTGGCAGCGGCGGCACCGGCAACGCGGAAATGGGTGTGGACTTTGGATTCTCGCCCTCGCTTTCCATCGGCAATCTGGTGTGGAGCGACACGGACAATGACGGCAATCTCGACGCGGGTGAGCCGGGTGTGAGCGGCGCGGTGATGCAGCTCTATTCAACGACAAACCTCGTCGCAGGTGATGGCGATGATGTCGCGGTGGGTGTGCCGTTCACAACTAGCGTTTCGGGCAGCTACAATTTCAGCGGCCTTTCCATCGGCAGGTACTGCATCAGGATCACACCGCCGGTCACGCACCCGATCATCAGCAGCGTGGTGACGGCGCTGGACAATGGCGTGGACAATGACAACAACGGCGCGGTGCAAAGCGGCGGCGCTGGCTCGGACATTTACACGCC
>JANPIW010000515.1:0-4655 GCA_031425215.1 Verrucomicrobiaceae bacterium | reverse complement strand
AAGCCCCGTCTTTTCTACCCTCGCCATTGTTAAAGACCAGGATGTTGCCAGCGCCGGGAAGTCCTGCCTTGATCCACTGGGCGTCATGCTGCACAAAAAGCTTTTGATCGGACGGGCCGCCGCGGTGATAGGCCTGAGGATTTCCCCAACGATAAAGTATCCCGCCGCCTTTTCCCTGCCTCCCGCCTTTATCAGTGGCTGCCTCGGCGGTCGTTGTGCTGTGGTCGATGATCCACAATTCGTGGAGACTGCGCACAGAGATCAAAATCTGGTCAAGCGCGGCGTTGTAACGGATGGCATTTAAATGCGTCCAGTCCGGCGCGCGCATTCCCTGCTGCGGTCCTGTCCTTTCGCCGCCACCGCTGACGTAGCCGATGGACTGCATCTGCCGCATGGCTGCTGGAGTGAGGGGAACCGGGTTTTCGATGAAATTGATATCGACACGCTCTGGGTGATCAGCCACGACACCGTGGTTCTTTTTCGAGGGATCAAAATCCTGGATCATGTGATCCCATATCCGCCACTCCCACACGATCTCACCGCCCTTGGGTCCGGCGGGTTTCACCTCGATGATGGAGTCTATCCACAGGTCCTCAGCCTTGATCCTCGCAGGATCGCGGCCCCGGACCATCTGGTCTTCAGGACTCTTAGCGTTCATCACGAGCATCAGAATATTGCCGTTCGGCAGCGGCTCGATGTCGTGATGCAATGCGCGAAATTCTTCCGCCAGGGTACATGACCAGAGCAGGCGGCCATCCCAATCCATCCGCTCAACGACTCCCGTCAATCCCGGACAGTCGCGGTAAAAGGCGTTCTGACCGATAAAACCACTCTTCAGAAAATCGCCATTCTCCAGCAAGTGGCTGCCACCCTTGAGCCTGTACTGGCTTTCCCATTGGTGAACCGTGCGACCTTTCATGTCGATGAGGTCGGTGACGGTCGTGCCAAATTTCTGCACGAGCATGAATCCCTCGCTGGATGTGCCGCTGGCGGACGCCCTTCCATCATCCTGCCTTTCACAACCCGCCGCCGCTATCAAAGCGATGCAAACAAAAACCGTCAGCTTGGAATGCTTCATCGAGATTGGCCAGTCGTTCTAATTGTCATGATAAGGGTCGAACCGTCTGCGCCCCGGGATCAGGTCTGACAAAGTGTCCAAAATTGATAAGGCACCAGATTACGCCAGGTATTTTAACGAGATCGAGCCGCTCTGTGACATTACGGTGCTCCTTGATTGCCGGTTGCTAAATTGCCAGTGCTTCGAGTATTCTCGGCGGATGAACACATCACGAAGGTCATTTCTCACCTCATTGGCGGTGCTCGGAGCGGGCGAGTTGATTTCGGCGCAGACGGCGGGCACCCGGCTGCGCAAGGGCTACATGCTCGCCACCCTTCCCGATCGTGCGCTGTCGGTGATGGAGAAATTCAAGATGCTCAAGCAGGCGGGCTTCGAGGGCGTCGAACCTGCGTATGATTTGAATCCTGACGAGATTCTCAAGGCGCGCGATGAGACGGGCCTTGTGGTCGCATCGATGAGCTGCGGCGGAGCGAGCCGGCTTTTTGCCAGCCCGCTCAAACCGCAGCGCGACACGGCGGTGGAGCAGATCAAGGGCGCGCTGCGCAACGCGAAACGCTTCGGCGCGAAATCCATCCTCGTCGTGCCGGGGCGCGTCGATGAGACGACGACGTATCGGCAGAACTGGGATCGCTGCACGGATGGCCTGCGCGCCTGCATCGCCGTGGCGGAGGAGACGGGCGTGAAGATGGCGATTGAGAATGTCTGGAACAATTTTCTGCAAAGCCCCGTGGAGTGCGTGCAATTCATCGACCAGTTCGGCAGCGACAAAGTGGCGATGCACTTCGACATCGGCAACATGATGTGCCTCGGCTGGCCCGAGCAGTGGATCGAGATCATCGGCAAGCGCATAGTCTGTGTTCACATCAAGGAGTTCAGCCGCAAGAAGCTCTACGAGGAAGGAAAAAGAAAAGGCTTCGAGGTGGACTATCTCGAAGGCGACAACGACTGGCCCGCGACGATGGCCGCCCTGCGCGCCATCGGCTACGACGGCTGGGTCATCGCCGAGCCAGCGTATCGGCCCAAAGGTGTCGATCCGCTTGAGCGCCTCACGGAAATCTCCAAGCGCATGGACAAGATGCTCGCCATTCAACCGTAACACATGACCATGAAAAATCGCCGTTCCTTTCTTTCCACCGCAGCAACAGCCGCTCTCGCCGGCATCGCCTCAACCGCCAGCGCGCAAGCACCAGCCAAAACGCGCAAGCTCAAGAAAGCCATCATGTATGGTACGATCAAATCGTTGGAGAAATCCGTGCTCGGAAAATTCACCGCCGCGAAGGACGCGGGCTACGAAGGCGTGGAGGCCAATGGCGGCATGAACCACCAGGAGATCATCGACGCGTATGGCGAGACCGGTTTAAAAGCCGCCAGCGTCTGCTGCCACACGCACTGGAAGGACACGCTCACGCACAACGACGAGGCCGTGCGCGAGAAAGGCCTGCAAGGCGTGCTGCAAACCCTGCGCGATGCGAAGGCATACGGCACCGACTCCATCCTCGTTGTGCCCGGCGTGTGCAATGAAGAGGTCGCGTATGACCTCGCTTGGGAGCGCTCCATCACCCAGATCAAAAAGGCCGTGCCGCTCGCGAAGGAACTCGGCGTGAGAATCTCCATCGAGAATGTCTGGAACAATTTCATCCTCAGTCCCATCGAAGCCGTGAAGTTCCTCGACGACATTGGCGATCCCATCGTCGGCTGGCACTTCGACATCGGCAACGTGCTGCGCTACGGCTGGCCGGAGCATTGGATCAAAGTGCTCGGCAAACGCATCAACCGCCTGCATATCAAAGAGTACAGCACCAAAAAGATGAAGGAAGAAGGCGTGTGGAAGGGCTTCGATGTCGATATCATGGAAGGCGACAACAACTGGCCCGCCATCATGAAAGCCCTCGACGACATCGGCTACGAAGGCTGGGCCATCTCCGAGCAAGGCATCAAGCTCCTGCCAGGAGGAATGAAGGGGCTGACCGAAAGGATGGACAAGATTTTCGCGATGTAGAAACAGTGGCGCGACTCTCCGAGGCGCGCCCCACCTTGTGCTCGCCTCGGAGAGTCGAGCTACTTTTATGCACCCTGTCGAGCATCAGATCCTGCAACGCCGCCGCGAATTCCTTGCCACAAGCGCGAACGGCATCGGCGCGCTCGCGCTCGGCGCGATGCTCACGGAGGACGGCATCATCTCGCGCGCATCTGCGGCGCAGGCGGCGGGAAATGCTGATCCGCTTTTTCCCAAGGAGCCGCATTTTCCGGCGAAGGCGAAGAACTGCATCTTCATCTTCCTCGAAGGCGGGCCGAGCCAGATGGATCTCTATGATCCGAAGCCGAAGCTCAACGAGTTGCACGGCCAGCCGCTGCCGGAGAGCATGACAAAGAATGTGCGCTTTGCCTTCATCAAGAAGGAGACGGCGCGGCTGATGGGATCGAAGCGCGTGTTCAAAAAGCACGGGCAATGCGGCATGGATTTCTCCGACTACCTGCCGCACATGGCCTCATGCGCGGACGACTGGCTCATGATCCGGTCGCTGCACACGGATCAGTTCAACCACCATCCCGGACAACTCGTGCTGCATTGCGGTCGCGCGCAGTTTGGCCTGCCCACCATTGGTTCGTGGCTCAATTACGGCCTCGGCAGCATGTCGCAGAATTTGCCGGGCTATGTCGTGCTCTCCTCGGGTCGCGGCACGAGCGGCGGCGCTTCGCTTTGGCAGAGCGGGTTTCTTCCATCGTCATACGCTGGCGTGCTATTCCGCAACAAAGGCGAGCCGGTCCTGAATTTGAAGAACCCCGCCGGCCTGCCGATGGAGCTTCAGCGCAAAGGGCTGGACACGCTCATGGAGCTGAACCAGTCGCGCTACGAGCAATTCAAAGACCCGGAGATCATGAGCCGCATCGCCGCGTATGAGCTGGCGTTTCGGATGCAGGCGTCCGCGCCAGAGCTGATCGATCTGGGCGACGAAAGCAAAGAGACGCTTGATGCCTACGGCGTGGAGCGACCCGACGCGCCGATCAAAGCCACGCGCGGCGGCGGGCCGGGGCAATACAAATCATTCGCCACTAACTGCCTGCTCGCGCGCCGCATGGTCGAGCGCGGCACGCGCTTCGTGAGCATCATGCACGCGAGCTGGGATCATCACTCTGATCTCGACAACGAGCTGGGCTATAACGCCGGCATGGCCGACCAGCCCGTCGCGGCGTTGCTCAAAGATTTGAAACAACGCGGCCTCTTGGAGAGCACGATGGTTGTCTTCGCGGGCGAGTTTGGTCGCACACCTCTCGGTGAGAATCGCGGCGGCAGGCCCGATGTGACAGGCCGCGATCATCATCCCTTCGCCTTCACCATCCTCGCCGCCGGCGGCGGACTCAAAGGCGGCCTCACTTACGGCGGGACCGACGAGATCGGCTGGGGCATCGCGCGTGATCCCGTCGATCTGCACGACTTCCACGCCACGATGCTGCATCAGTTTGGCTTTGATCACCTGCGGCTCACGCACCGCTTCACAGGCCGCGACTTCCGGCTGACGGATGTTTCAGGGAGAGTGATCAAGGAATGGATTGCATGAAGCACGTCCGAAGGGCA
>JANPIW010000514.1:0-2998 GCA_031425215.1 Verrucomicrobiaceae bacterium | reverse complement strand
TGATTGCGCCAGCATTGGTTCCCACGATATTGCCGCCACCATTGGCGACCACGTTGCCGCCGCCGTTTGCGATGATCGCGCCTGCATTGGTTCCCACGATATTGCCGCCGCCATTGGCGATGATGTTGCCGCCGCCGTTTGCGATGATTGCGCCAGCATTGGTTCCCACGATATTGCCGCCGCCATTGGCGATGATGTTGCCGCCATTGCTCGCCGTCATGGTGCTGCCGTTGCCGTTGATGACATCACCGCCGCCCGTCGCCAAGAGACTGGCGCCGTTAGTGAGAGAGACGCTGCCTGTGAAAGTGGTGGGCGCTGGGTTGTCAATCTCGACGCCTCCGTTGCTGCCGCTGGCCGCGATGTCGTTTGCCACATACCGCGGCTCATAAATGCCCAACGTTATGATCTTCAACACCCAATCCGCCAGGGTAAAATCTCCCACTCCTTTAATCTCTCCGTTGACGATGAGCTGTCCTCCGCCGGAAGCGTTGCTGATATTGTTGGTGGAGGCGAGCGATGCCACGTTTCCTCCGACCGTGCCATTGTTGGTGAAGTCGCCATTGACGGTGAGCAGGTTTCCTGTCACCACACTCAGCGTTCCGTTGTTGATGAGTTCCGAACTGGCAGTAGTGGAACTAAACGTCACATCCCCGAGCACGGACATGTCTCCCTCGTTGAAAAACCTGGCTCCATCGCTGGCGACGATGGTGCCGCCGCTCCAGTTGGCCGTGCCATTGTTTATCAGGTCGCGGGTGTCGAGGTATTTGGTGTTCGTGGTGTCGATGACCATCGTCGCTCCGCTGGCGATGGTCGTGGTGGCGTTGCCGCTCATGGTGCCACTGCTCCATTGGAAGCTGTTCTGGATGGTGAGGTTGCCCGCGCCTTGGATTACGCCGGCGATCAGAGCCATGTTGGGCGCGGTGATGTTGGTGTTGAGGGAAACCTCGCCGCCGTCGGTGACGCGAACCTCGCCGCTGCCGGTGATGGTGGTGCCCGCGTTGAGGTTGTGGGTGCCGCTGCCGAATTCGAGACGCGAGGCTGATGCGCCGTTGTTCACGACGAGGTTGCCGCTGTTGGTGGTGGTGCCGATGAATGCGAGCGTGCCGTTTTGCACTTCGATGGTTCCGGTGTTGGTAATGCTCGCGTAAGAATCCGAGGTGCCGCTGCCGGTGGTTTTCCGCAGCAACCCGCTGTTGTTGATCGTCGATTCACCGTTGCGATAAAGCGTCGGACTATCCTGCAAGTTGATGGTGCCGGTGTTGGTGATAACGGAGCCGTTGCCAGCGGTGAGATATTCCTTCGACCAGTTGATGGTGCCGTGGTTGTTGATGGCGCGCTCGTCGAGAGTGCCGGTCGATCCGCCAAAGGTCGCGGTGGTGCCGAGCGGAATGAGCACGCTGCCGGAGCCACTGACTGTGCCGCCGTTCCATGTGAAATCGTTGGAGACAACGAGCGTGCCTGGGCCAGTCAGCGTGCCGCTGACGAGTTGGAGGTTCGTGGCAGAGATGGTGTTCGCTGCCGAGTCGCCGATCGTGAGGCTGCCGCCGGTGATGAGTGCCGCCGTGCCAACGCCTGTGATGCTGCTGCCGGCATTGCGAAGCGTGAAATCGGCTCCGGAGAAATACACCTGTGCGCCGAGTCCGATGTCGATGGGGCCGGTGCTCGAACCGCCGCCGCTGATCTCGAGTGTGCCGTAGTTTTCCGCACGCAGGGTGCCGAAGTTCACAAGCTCACTGGCGACGAGCAGGCTTCCGCCGAAGGCGTTGGCATTGATCACCGCACCGGGCTGATTGTTGATCTGCACCCCAATCGTGCCCTTGCCCTCGATGGTTTGGAAATTGTTCAGCGTGTCGGCAAAGGGGCCGCTGTTGTAACGGACGCTGTTGTAGTCGCCGCTGCCGAGAGTGACCTTGCCCTGGCCCTGCAGGTTCACGGTGCCCTCGATGTTCAGATACGCCCCTGAGCCAGTGGAGTTCAGCGCGATGAGATTGGCATTTGTCACTGTTTCCTCGAGGGTCGTGGACCTGCCGTCTCCAATGGAGTAGGCACCCTGCAAGATGATGCCGCCGTTTGAGCCATCTAGAAGTGTGCCAGCTCCGGAATTCATGGTGCCGCCGATGTTGCTCACGATGCCGCCTTTGATGACTGAGCTGTTCAAATTAACGGTTGAGCCGCCGAATGCTTGAATGATCCCCGCCGCATTCGCCACGATGATGCTGTTGAGCGAGAGAATGCCGCCGCTGCTGGCGCGCAGAGTGCCGGCGTTGGTGGTGGCGCCATGCATCACAAGCTCCCTGCCGGAGACGTTCGCATTCACGAGGCGGCCCGTTGTGTTGTTGAAGATCACACCAATGTCGCCCGCGCCTTCGATGGTCTGAAAGCTGTTGAGCGTGTCGGCCGCTGGAGCGCCGTTGTGGCGGATCGTGTTGTAGTCACCGACGCCGAGCGTGACCTTGCCCGCGCCCCGGAGAGTGACGATGCCGTCGATGTTGAGGTACGCTCCTGTGCCGGCGGAACTCAGGGCGATGAGGTTAGTGTTTGTAACAGTGCCCTTGAGCGCGGTGCTCATGCCGTCACTGATCGTGTAGGTGCCTTGCAACGTGATTTCCTCGACGCCTGAGCCATCCAGGAAGGTGCCAACACCCGAGAAAATGGTGCCGGTGGCGCTGTTGTCGATCAAGCCACCGATGATGTGGGATTGATTCATCAACACGGTTGATCCTGCCTGCGCTCGGATGATCCCCCCGGTGTTCGCTATCGCGATGCTGTCGAGCGAGAGAATGCCGCCTCCGCTGGCGCCAAGAGTTCCCGTGTTCGTCACGCTCCGCCCCAGGCTTAGAATCGCTCCGGCCACGTTTCCGTTCACGACACCCGTCGCCTGATTGGTGAGTCGGACATCGATGAAACCCCTGCCCCGGATCGTCTGCGGATTGACCAGCAGGTCGTTCTCAACCGAACCAAGGTAGCTGATCAAATTCGTGTTGTTGCCCAGGGTGAC
>JANPIW010000513.1:0-6740 GCA_031425215.1 Verrucomicrobiaceae bacterium | reverse complement strand
CAATGCGACCAACCGCACGATCCTGGAGCAGATGCTCAAGAATTGGGACATGAAGCCCATCCTCGCCGCCAGCGGCCCGGAGGCTCTGCAAATCCTGGAGGCTGCGCTGGCCGAGTCGAAACCCATCCGTCTCATGCTGCTGGATTTCATGATGCCTGAGATGGACGGCCAGGAGGTCACCCGCCAGGTGCAGGAACGTTTCGGCGAACACGCGCCCAAAATTTTGGTCCTCTCGTCCGGCAGCAGTTTCGCGGAAAGCACCGGCCCTGCGCTCGTCGGCATTGAGCGCTACCTGACAAAGCCCGTAAAGCAGTCGGACCTCTTCGATGCCATCACGCGGGCGATGGGCAGCGCGACGCGTGAAGACAGGGCGACCATTTCTCAAAGCGCGTCCAGGCCCCCAAGCCCTGGGCCGATGAGCCTGCTGCTCGTCGAGGATGGCCGCGTGAATCAGATGGTGGCCATCAAGCTCCTGGAAGATCGCGGCCACACCGTCACCCTGGCGAACAATGGCCGCGAAGCCGTGGACATCCTCGCCAAGACCGGCTTCGACGCCATCCTCATGGACATCCAGATGCCCGAGATGAACGGCTACGAAGCCACCGCCGTCATCCGCCAGCGCGAGGTCGTGTCCGGCAAGCATGTGCCCATCATCGCCATGACCGCCAACGCCATGAAGGGCGACCGCGAGCAATGTCTCGCCGCTGGCATGGATGACTACATTTCCAAGCCGGTCTATTCAGCGCAGCTCTATGCCATCGTCGAAAAGTATGCCCACCTGAATCCACGGCACGAAGCGGCGGCGCAAGACGAGCCGGCACCGCCCGAGCCGCCAGCCGATGAAACGGCGCCCTTCGATGCGGAGGCGTTCAAGGCCACCATCGGTGATGTGGCGCTCATGCGGGATCTTGTCACCGTGTTCTTTGAGGACTCGAAGAAGTTTCTCGCGGATGCGCAGGAGTCATTCAGCAAGCGGGATGCGGCCGGCCTGTATCAAGCGGCTCATTCGCTCAAAGGCATGGTGGGAAATTATTCCGCCGCGCCCGCGCTCCAGGCCGTGTCGGCCCTCACCCATAGCACGCGGGCGGGAAGTTTGCGAAAAGCGCGCGGCCTGCTCACGGCGGTCATCAAAGAGATGGCGCGATTGAGCGCGGCTCTTGAGGATTTCGCAAAACACCTCTAGCTTTTCTCCATGCCGGCACCGACACCCAAACCCCGCGTTCTCGTTGCCGAGGACGTACGCGCCATCTCGATGGTGATCAACCATGTCCTGAAGAACCGTGGCTATCAGGTTGAGGTCGCCACCAATGGAGAGGAATGCCTCGCCCTCATCGCCGCCAACAAACCGGACCTCGTCATTCTGGATCTGATGATGCCGCGACTGAATGGCATGGAGGTGCTCAAGCGGCTGCGCGCTAATCCGGAGACTAAGGATCTCCCGGTCATCATCTGCACTGCGAAGGACTTCAGCACCGAGATGAAGCAGGTGAGGGAACTCGGGATCGCCGATGTGATCATCAAGCCCTTCGATCATGCCGTGCTCGCCGACAAGGTTGACCAGTGTCTCCGAGGAGTTTGCGACCTCACCGCCCGCGCAGCAGGCGCATCTCCCGGCCAGGTCGCCGCGCCGATGTACGCGCCCGCGCTGGAGGCTGCCCGCGCTCGCATCGTCCTGTGGGGCACGCGCGGCTCCATTCCAGTCTCTGGCGCGCGCTATGTGCGCCATGGCGGGAACACCTCCTGCATGGAGTATTCCTGCGGCAATGATCACCTGATTTTCGACGCCGGATCGGGCATCCGCGAGGCCGCCATCTCCTTGCTCTCCGGCGGGCCGCGCCACCTGCATCTCTTCATCACTCACACCCACTGGGACCACATCCAGGGCTTCCCTTTCCTCACGCCCATCTACATTCCCGGCTACGAAATCACCATCTACGGCGAGCGCGGTTTCGGCAAAGACTACGAGGCGCTGCTCAGCGGCCAGTTGGACCGCGATTACTTTCCCATCCAGCGCGAGGATCTGGGCGCGAAGCTCAACTTCCGCTTCCTCAGCGACGAGCCCGTCATCATCGGCGACATCAAGGTAACGCGCGAATTCACCCATCATCCCGGCGCCACCGTCGGCTTCAAGATCGAGCATCAGGGCCGCAAGATCGCCTATGTGCCCGACAACGAATTCCTCCACGGCTATGTCGGGCCACCGCAGGCCATCGGGAGGAATCACGAACTCGTCATTCCGCAGGAGCCGATGGTGGAGTTCCTCAGCGGCGTGGACGTGATGCTGCATGAGGCGCAATATCTCGCTCCTGAATACAGCAAGAAGATCGGCTGGGGACACTCCAACCTCGCCAACGCCTGCGTGCTGGCCAAGCTCGCGGCGGTGAAGAAATGGATCGTCATCCACCACGACCCCGCGCATGACGACACCTTCCTGGACAACAAGCTCAACCTCACCCGTCAGATCCTCGAAGAGATCGGCGGCCCTACCGAGGTGAAACACGGCCACGATGGAATGACGGAGTATTTGTGACGAGGGCAGCCACTCCGCGTTTCCAGTTGCCACCGCAGCGAGGTTGCTGCTCTTTCCGCGCCTCATGAAACTGGTCTGCTTTCTCTTTCTCACCCTCGTCATTCATGCGTCTGGCGCGCAAAACTGGCCGCAATGGCGCGGACCGGAGGGACAGGGTCATGCGGTGGCAAAGGATGTGCCAGTCGAATGGAGTGAGACGAAGAACATCGCGTGGAAGACGCCGGTGCCGGGGCGCGGTTATTCTTCACCAGTGATCTGGGGCGATCAAATGTGGGTGACCACCGCGATTGAAAATCCGGCATCGCCAGAGGAAACAGAGCGGCGTCTGAAAGCGAACACGGGAGACCAGCCGGTGACGGTGCTCGCATCGGCGAGCCTGCGCGCGGTGTGTCTTGATCCGGCGAGCGGCAAGATTTTGCACGACATCGAGGTGTTGAATGAAAAGGAGCCGCAGTGGGTTCACGCGCTGAACAGCTACGCATCGCCATCACCTGTGATCGAGGAGGGACGGTTGTATTGTCACTTCGGGGCATTCGGCACGGGCTGTGTCGATACCGCGAGCGGCAAGGTGCTGTGGACGAATCGTGAGCTGCACATCAATCACGAGAACGGCCCTGGCAGCACACCGGTGGTGTGGAAGGACCTGCTGGTTTTTCACTGCGACGGCAGTGACAAACAATTCATCGCCGCGCTCGACAAGCGCACCGGCAAGCTGGCGTGGAGGACCGACCGCAGCGGTGAGATGCGCGAGAACGGCCAGATGAAAAAAGCATACGGCACGCCGCTGATCATCGACATGAACGGCCAGCCCACTGCGATCAGCACCGGCGCGGACTGGGTGTACGGCTACGATCCGGCCTATGGCAACGAGCTGTGGAAGCTCAGCTACGGCCAGCTCGGCTTCTCGATGAGCGTGCGGCCCATCGCGGGCGACGGGATGTTCTTCTTCAGCACCTGTTTCGGCAAGCCGGAGGTTTTCGCCGTGAAATACGCTGGAGTGAAAACGCCCGAGGTCGTGTGGCACGACAGCAAGAACGGACCGAACATGGCCTCGCCAGTGCTCGTCGGTGACATGCTTTTTTATGTGAGCGACGGCGGCATCGTGTCGTGCGTGGATGCGAAGACGGGCAAGGAGCACTATCGCGAGCGGCTGCGCGGAAAGTTCAGCGCATCACCGATCCATGCGGAAGGCCGGCTGTATTTTCCGAGCCGCGAAGGCGTGACGTTTGTGATCGCGGCGGCGAAGGAATTCAAACTCATCGCCGAGAACCAGCTCGAAGGAAAAATCATGGCCAGCCCCGCCGCGATAGACGGCGCGATTTTTGTGCGGACGGAGCTGGCGATGTATCGGATCGGAAAGTGAAGGCTTCACCGGACGGCGCGCATCATGCCGGCCTGATTGCGGGAGATCCTGGCTTCGGCCGCTGATCGGAGCTAGCGCCGCGCCTCATCCAGGCGACCCGCCGCGTAAGCGCCAAACACCACGCGTATCTCATCGCGCACTCTCCGGAAAACGCACATCTGCTCTTCCTCGCTCCCCGTGGCGTGCGCCGGATCGTCGAACGGGAAATGATGGCGGTTCACACGTCCGGGAAAAGCCGGGCACGCCTGGTCTGCATTGCCGCAGACGGTGATCACCGTTTCCACTCCTGCGCTCAAAAACTCGTCCACATGCTTCGATGTGTGGTGCGCGATGTCGATCCCGATCTCCGCCATCGCGCGGATCGCCAGCGGATGCACATAACCTGCGGGCTTCGAGCCGGCGCTCGCCACGCGGTATTGATCACCGAGCATCCCGCGCAGCAGCGCTTCCGCGAGATGTGAGCGGCAACTGTTTCCGGTGCAGAGCACGAGGATCAAAGGTTGTTCGTTCATGGTGTTTGTTTTGATTTTGTCCGCCCACAGCAAACCTCGTCGCGCACACAAAAGCACAACGGCACGGCGATGAGCGCGCCGATGACAGGCGCGGCCAGGTAAATCCAAAGATGCTCCAGACGCCCGCTCACCAGCGCGGGCGCGAGGGAGCGCGCCGGATTCATCGACGCGCCGCAAACCGGCCCCGCAAACATCGCCTCCAGAGCGATCACCGCCCCGATGGCGATGCCGGCCGTGACACCTTTCTCTTTCGCACCCGTCGAGACGCTGAGAATGACCAGCATCAAAATGGCTGTGAGCACGATTTCCAAAATGAAACTCTGCATCGCGCTTCCCGCAGGCAGAGTGGCGCCTAGCAACTGGTCGTCGGGGAAAAGAAGCCGCAGCAGCCCGCTCGCCGCCACCCCGCCGATGATCTGCGCGCCGATGTATCCGGGTGCCTCGCGCCACGCAAAGCGTCCCGCCGCCACGAAACCGATGGTCACCGCCGGATTCAAATGCGCTCCGCTCACATCGCCGAATGTGTGGATCATCGCCAGCACGATCAGTCCGAATGTTATCGCAATGCCCGCGTGACCAATCGCGCCGTGGCTCGCGGCATTGATCACAATCGCGCCCGTGCCCGCAAAGACGAGACAGAACGTGCCGAGAAATTCTGCGAGGAGTTTTTTCATCCGCAGCATCCTCCGCCGTCGCAGCACGAGGCGGCGTTCTCTTTCACCCGTTCCGCCGGCACGCCGCAAAGCTCCTTGGCCAGACAGTCCGTGTGCTTGGTTGAGAGATGGAGCACCAGCGTGCCGTCCATCTCGGCGGCCTTCGTCACCGGGTACTGCGAGATGATGCGGTCCTGATACTCGATCTCCACCGGCAGATCATCGTCGCCGATCAATGCCGACGCTTTGTCGAGGATGGCCGCCAGTTTCCCGGCCTGGATGCGATGATCCTCGTCCTCACCCACCCATGCCTGCAATTGCAGCGTGGTGGATTCATGCGCCGTTCCGCCGCAATCAACGAAGGACTTGTGGACGCGCCCGACTTCCGTGACGTGGAAAGACACGGGCACCTCGTCGCCATGCGGCAGGACGAGGCGGATGGGATGAGCTGCGTGACGGCTGAGTAGCGCTTTGAGTTCGTGTGAGTTCATGATTTTGATCTGGAGATTTTTCGTGTGGCGGGACGCTTGAGTGACCGGCTCGTGAGCTGTCGCGGCTGCGGACAGCAGCTCTCATCGCGCGCGGCCAGCCGTTTCTCCATCCGCTTCACATCGCGGGCCAGCACATGCATGGACGAGGGCGCCAGCCCAAAGTGTTTCCGCACCGCGTCCAGAAGCGGGAGATGCGCGCGGGCCACCTGGTAGTACACCCATTTCTCACGCCGCTCGCTGTCCAGCAGCCCGGCTTTCTTGATCACCTGCACATGGCTGGACACCGACGACTGCGGCATCCCCAGCACATCCGCCAGCTCGCACACGCACAGCGGCTCGTCCCACAGCAGAAGGAGCAGCCGCCAGCGGGTTTCGTCCGCGAGGGCTTGGAAAAACTGGATTGCATCACGCATCGGCACTACTCGTAACGAGAAACGTCGTTACGTCAAGCATCGCATTGGCCGCCGCCGGAAAGAATGACCGCGCACCTCTCCGGGGCGCGCCTCCCATCCCGGCGGAGGCTCCCGGTCGGGGCCACGATGAGCCGCTTGAAGTTCCGCATTTTCACCGCAGCCTGCGCGCATGAAGAAGCTCTTTTGCGTGCTCTGGATCAGCTCGGCTCCGGCGGCGGATGTGGTCGAGCGCGTTTTTGACGGCTCGAAACCTGGCGAGGCGCGAGCGGACAATACTTTGAAAATGCCGTTGCGCTGGTGTCCGCCGGGTGAGTTTATGATGGGCAGTCCGGCTGACGAGCCAGGGCGCGCGGACTATGAGAGACAGTTTCGTGTCAGATTAACGCGCGGCTTCTGGATGGGAGAAACGGAGGTGACCCAGTCGCAGTGGACGGCGGTCACGGGGATCGCTTTGCGCGACCAGGCAAAGAAGATGCTCGACGACACGAACCTCTATCCTGTGGGCGGAAAGCAGATGACCCTGCGCGAGGCGTCGAAGGCGGCGGACGGGCTGAAGAGCATCGCGAGCGTGTGCGCGGCAGTGTCGCCAAACATTCCCATCTACTATGTGAGCTGGGATGACGCGATGGCGTTCTGCGAGCTGCTCACGGAAAGGGAGCGCAAAGCGGGGCGGTTGCTCGATGGCATCGTGTATGCGCTGCCTACCGAGGCGCAGTGGGAGTATGCGTGCCGTGCCGGATCGACGACGACCCATGCTGGCAACATGAAGGTGCTGGGC
>JANPIW010000512.1:0-9370 GCA_031425215.1 Verrucomicrobiaceae bacterium | reverse complement strand
TACGAGAAGGTGCTGTCGTCGGGGTGGGCTGCGCCTGCGACAGCGGATTCTCAGCGGCTTGCCAGCCGAATGTACGCTCAGGACATCCAGCCGCGTATTGTGCCCACTGGATTGTCACTTGCCAAGCCTTGCCGCGCTCCTTTGGTGTGCGCCCGCAACTCAACCAACCGACCACCCTGATGCCAGCCGCGAAAACCAAGTCTCCCGTTCCTCGTCGTTCCGCCGCGAAAAAACGCACGCCATTCTGGATCGGATTCGATCTCGGCGGCACCAAGATGCTGGCCACCGTGCTGGACAAAAATTTGAACGTGCTGGGCGAGGCGCGCAAATCCACCAACGGCACCGAGGGCCAGGCGAAGGGACGCAAGCGCATCGTGAAAACAATCCGTGACGCGATCACTGAAGCCGGAGTGGACCCAAAGTTGATCCAGGGCGTCGGTATCGGGTGCCCCGGTCTCGTCGATCCCGTGAAAGGCATCCTGCATGTCGCGCCGAATCTCGGCTGGCATGAGATGAAACTCGGCAAGCTGCTGAAGGAGGAATTCAAGTGCGAGGTGGCCGTGCTCAACGACGTCGATGCGGGGACGTATGGCGAGTTCGTCATGGGCGCGGGACGCGGCGCGAGGTCGTTGCTCGGCGTGTTTCCGGGCACGGGACTGGGCGCGGGATTCGTGTATGACGGAAAGCTCGTGATGGGCAAAACCGTGTCTGCGATGGAGCTGGGAAACATTTACCTGCCCGGCACACACATCGGCGGCGAGCCGTTTGGCGCTGTGATTCTCGAAGATCTCACCAGCAGGCTCGGCATCGCGGCGGCGGCGAGCGTGGCGTGTTACCGCGGGCAGTCGGATGAATTGAGCAAGCGCACCGGCGGCAATCTTCGCGAGATGCGCAGCAAGGCGCTGGCCGCTTCTTTTCACGAGGGCGATGAGGCCACGATGATCATCTTCCGCAACTCCATCCGCTACCTCGCCATGGGCGTGGGCATCGTGGTGAATCTCTTCGCCCCCGATCGCATCGTGCTCGGCGGCGGCCTCGTCGAGGAGATGCCCGATCTCTATTTGAACCTGCTCCATGAAGAGGTGGCGCGGTACACGATCCCGGCGCTCGGCAAGGGACTGAAATACTCCCTCGCCAAGCTCGGCGGCAACGCGGTCGCCATTGGTTCCGTGGCGTGGTTGCGCGATCAGACGGCTGCGCGCGCGCAATGAGAGAGCAGCCTTCTCATGCGCCGCTTCCTCGACTGGTTCAACAATCTCTACCCCGTTTGGCTCGTCGCCCTTGCGGTGATCGCGTTTTTCAAACCGGAGACGATGCTGTGGTTCGACAAGCCGTGGATATTCTGGTCGCTGGCCGCGTCGATGCTCGGCATGGGGCTGACGCTGAGCGTCGATGACTTCAAAGCCATCGGTCGGATGCCCGGCAGCGTCGCTCTTGGATTCGTGGCGCAATACACCATCATGCCGCTCTCCGGCTGGCTCGTCGCCACGGCGCTGAAACTTGATCCCGGTCTCGCCGTCGGCGTCATCCTCGTGGCGAGCTGCCCGGGCGGCATGGCCTCGAACATGATCAGCTATCTCGCGCGTGCGAACGTGGCGCTGTCCGTCGTGCTCACGCTTGCGTCCACCATGCTCGCCTTCTTTTTCACGCCCATGTGGACTAGCACGCTGGCAGGCAAATATGTGCCAGTGGATGCCTGGGGCCTATGTTTGTCTGCTCTCCAGCTCACCGTCGCTCCCGTGGTGCTCGGTGTGCTCATTCGCTGGAAGCTGCCGCGCACGGCGGATCGCATCGGCGCGTGTGGTCCGACGATTGCCGTGCTGGCCTTTGTGCTCGTGAGCGGCGGCATCGTGGCCGCGAGCGCTGATGCCATCGCGTCGAGCTTTGGCAAGCTCGCCCTCGCCGCGTTCACGCTGCACGTCCTCGGCTTCAGTGTTGGCTACGCGGTGTCAAAGCTTCTGCGTTATCCCGAGTCCGTCGCACGCACCGTGAGCATTGAAGTCGGCATGCAAAACGGCGGCATGGCCGCATCACTCGCCCGCGAGCATTTCTCTGTGATGCCGCTGGCCGCGGCCGCAGCCGTCTTCAGCGGTGTGATGCAAAACATCATCGGCGGCCTGATGGCCGCCTGGTGGAAGCGCCGCACACCTGACGCCTGACCATGAGCCGCCGCGACATTTACTACTGGAAGTGCGACCGGCCTGCGGCGTTTCACGGGACGCAAGAGCGCGGAGTGGCGGATGCGCAAATGGAGCAGCAGCTCCGCGCCGCTTTGAGCCAGCACTTCGCGACGTCGCGCGTGGATTTAAAAGCCACGGCGAGCCAGGGCAATCACCTCACCTGGAACGCGGAGGTGGATGGCGTGGCGATGTTCATCCGCGTCGAGAACGGGCCGGAGAAAGACGGGCACCTCGCGGTAGAGTCCGCTGTGCTTGATCGCGTGCGATCCATCGGCGTGCCCACACCGCGTGTTCACGGCTGTGATGCGACGCACAGCCAGGTTCCCTTTGCCTGGCAGGCGCTGGAGCGCATCGCGCATCCCGATCTCAATCACTGTCACAAGCTCGCCAACCTCGACGTGCCGCGCATCGCCTTCGACATCGGCGAGGCGATCGCGACGTGGCAGAAAATTCGGAGTCAGGGCTTTGGTCCATTCGATGTCACGCTGGAGGGTTGTCATCGAGACTATGCAGACTACTTCCACCTCCGCCTCGATCAGCATCTCGCGTTTCTTACGCAGCCCGCTTTTCTCACCGCGACGCAGCGCAATGAAATCCTCGCGGAGATCGAAACTCATCGCGCCTTGCTCGATCACGCGGAGGGCTGCCTCGTCCACAAAGACCTCGCGCTCTGGAATATCCTCGGCTCGCGCGACCACATTGTCGCTTTCATCGACTTCGACGACGCGATTTCCGGCGATGCGATGGACGATCTCTCGCTCCTCGCCTGCTTTCACGACGCGGCGTTTCTGCGCCACGCATTCGAGGGCTATCAAAGCCTCCGTCCCCTGCCCTTCGAGCACCGCCGCCGTTTCTGGCTGCACCTGCTGCGCAACATGATCGTGAAAGCCGTCATCCGCGTGGGCGCCGGTTACTTTGAGCGCGACGACGGATTCTTCCTGATCGGCGTTGGCGGTTCGGGCCGGGATTTGCGTGAGTTCACCTCGTCGCGGATTGAATTTGCCTTGAACGGTTTGCGAGACGCGCGCAGCATTGACACTCTTTGAATTATGAAAACCCACATCGGCACCTTCCTCTCCATCGGTTCGCCCGCCATCGCGGAACTCGCGACGGAGTGCGGCTTTGACTGGGTCCTGCTCGATCTCGAGCATGGCTGCGAAACCCAGGCTGCGCTCCCCGACCAGCTCCGTGCCCTGCGCGGCAGCCCGACCAAGGCCATCGTGCGCGTGAGCGCGCCGCACGCGGACCTCATCGGCCGCGTGCTCGATTGGGGCGCGCACGGCATCATGGTGCCGCATGTGAACACCGTTCACGACGCCATCCAGATCATTCGCGCCGCGCATTTTCCACCGCATGGCAGACGCGGCTTCGCGCGCACCGTGCGCGCTCACGGCTACGGCTTGCGCCCGCCAGGAGATCATCCACCCGCGCCCATCATCATCGCGCAGATCGAGACGCTCGAGGGCATCGAGCACGCGGCGGAGATCGCTGCGGTCAGCGGCATCAGCGCGCTCTTCGTCGGCCCGGCGGATTTGCAGTTCGACCTCAAGGCGCATCACTCCGCGCGCACCTACGATGAATGCGTGGCATTCGTGGCAAAGGCTGCGCTCGATCACCACAAAGAGGCGGGCATCCTCGTGCGTGATCCCGCTGATTTGGCAAAAGTGAAATCCCTCGGCTACACCTGGCTGGCAGTGGACTCCGATGTCTCAGCGCTGCGCGAGGGTTTTCTGTCGAGCTTGAAGAGAGCGCAATAGCATTGCGGGGCGCCTTTCTGACTGCGCATTTGCCGTCGTCGCGGAACTCGCTAACGGACGCGCATGATATCCACTCCTGCTTCCGCTCCCGACAGATGGTCCCTCGATTCCTGGTTCACCGCCTTCGGCAAAACCGACTACGCTGACTTCAAAGTGGCGCTCGTGCGCGACGTGGAGGCGTTGAAGACTCGCGCCACTGCATTGAGCGGCGACACGACTGAGATCGTCAGCGTGATCAATGCCTTTGAATCGCTCGGCGACCGGCTTGGGCATCTCTCAGCTTATCTCGGCTGTCTCTCCGCCGATGATGCGAACGATGAGGCCGTGAAGGCGGACGAGGCGTGGATCGCGACACTCGAAGCGGAGAACATGAAGCTGCGCGCATTGCTGCAATCGGCGCTCGCAGCTTTGAGTGACGCCGCGTTTGAATCACTGCTCGGTGATTCATCCCTCAAAAACGCGGAGCACGCGGTGCGACGAATGCGCGAGGAGGGACGGCATCAGATGAAGTCGGAGATGGAGGCGCTGGCCGCTGATCTCAATGTGAACGGCCTTCACGCCTGGGGCCGGCTGTATGACACGCTCACGGGCAAGATGGAGTTTGCGATGACCTTTCCCGACGGGCACACGGAGATGGTGCCGATGTCGCGGCGGCGCGCGCTCATGTCGGAGCCGGATCGCAGGCTGCGCGAGGCCACGTTTCATGCGGGACAGAAACCTTGGAATGATCACGCCGTCACGCTCGCCGCCGGATTGAACGGCATCGCTGGCACGCGGCTGAATCTTTACGGCCAACGCGGCATCCCCCACTTTCTCGACACACCGCTCTTCGATGGCGCGATGAGCCGCGCATCTCTCGACGCGATGATGGAGGCCATCCACACGCACATCGAGCTGCCGCGCCGCGCATTGAGAAAAGCCGCGAAGCTGCAGGGCACGAGCGCGCTGCATTATTTTGATCTCGAAGCGCCGCAGATCGCCGCGCCAGACGAGAAGCCGCTCATCTGGGACGAAGCCTGCGCCACCGTCGATAAAGCGTTCAGCGCCGCGTATCCAAAACTCGGCGCGTATTTCCGCGACATGCTCGCGCAGCGCTGGATCGAGGCGCAACCGCGCGCAGGAAAACGTCCCGGCGCGTTCTGCACCGGGTCGCAGTTCAAGCGCGAGGAGCGCGTCTATATGACCTTCCACAACACCGTGCATGACATGGTCACGCTCGCGCACGAGGTGGGCCACGCATGGCATTCCTGCGTGCTGCGGCCCGCTCGCTCCTATGCTGCGAGCTATCCGATGACGCTTGCGGAAACGGCATCCAACTTCGGTGAGATGATCCTCCTCAGCGGCCTCATGAACGATCCCGCGATCACACCGGCAACGAAGGCCTACCTCCTCGATCAAGAAATGCTCCGCGCACACTCCTACCTCATCAACATCCCGATGCGCTACGAGTTCGAGAAAGCCTTCTACACCGAGCGCGCCAGCGGCGAAGTCTCCGTCACACGACTCCGCGAGCTGATGACGGAGGCGCAAAAGAAACTCTACGGCGACACGCTGCTGCCAGACGGCGCCGACCCGATGTTCTGGGCCTACAAGATGCACTTCTTCATCACAGGCGTGTCGTTCTACAATTTTCCGTACGTCTTCGGCTACCTGCTCAGCCAGGCGCTCTTCGCCCGCTTTAAAGAAGAGGGCGCAGGCTTTCTTCCGCGCTACGAGGCGTTTCTCTCGATGACCGGCAGCGCCACATGCGAAGAAGTTGCGCGCCAGACTCTCGGCGCTGATCTCACCTCACCCGAGTTCTGGGCCACCGCGCTGCGCGCCATCGAGCCGACTCTGATCGCTTATGAGGCGTTGAATTGATCTCAAGACCACGCCTCGCGCTCACACCATCTCCTCACATGGATCGATGCGGCCCTCGCGCATGTCGGCGATCTTCCAGGCGGGGAGACCGAGGCGCTTCTCGGGCGTGATGGAATCCCAGCGGAACCAGTGACGGAAAGTGTGGTAGCCGGGTGAGTCCGCGATGGGGAAGCGATCAAAAACGTCCTTCCATCCGGCAAAGGTCTGCCAGTCGGATTCCTCAGGGAAGATGCCAAAATCAAACGCGCCGCAAATGCGCTGCACATAGTCAGCCTTGTCCTCCAGCGTGGGAAGGTCGTCCGGCGGTGTGGCGAGGTCAGGATAAACGGAGTGGTCCAGGATCATGCGTTCACATGGGATTGGTGAAAATATCACGATACCAGGCACGGACAAGCGCGGTTCTGTCTCGCGCTGCGCGAGGTTGGATGGTATCCAGCGGGCGCGTCATTGCGATGTGTTCGATGCGGGCGCACACCTTGCGCATGGCCTCGTCCACCAGCACGCCAGGGTTCTTTTGTGACCAGAGTTGCCAGCAATCGGCGATTGAGAGGAGCGAGCGATTGACCAGCTCATAGATGTCGAGGAAGTCGCGCGGCGCGCCACGCAAAACGAGCGCCGTCATCTTCGATCCCACATTGTCCCGCAGCGTCTCGATCCACAGCGGCTGCCACTCGGCGGGAACGGCCGCGTCGAGGTACATGGTGCGCTTGCTGATCTGAAACGAAAACTGCTTCTGGCTGCCGCGCAGGAGTTCCAGGCTTGCGGTCTCTCCCCAGGTGCGGTGGCGGAAATCAAGACCGTTTGCCGCAGCGAGAGATTTCATGCAGCCTTCGATGAAGCTCATCACCTCCGGCCGTGACTCAGTGCGCCACCATGCGTCCAAATCCACCGTGTCGCGATACTCCAAGTAATGGCTCAACGCCACGCCACCGCCAAGCACGATCTCCGCGGCCTCCGCGTGTCCGGCAAAACTCTCCAGCAACTCGCGGGCGAGTGGATTCAAATTTTTCGGTGTGACGGGCTGCATGGGCAGGCATCATGCAGCGCGCGGCGGGGAACCGCAAGTGTGACGCATTTCCATCACACACACGCTTGCCGTTCGCAAAACCCTGCGTCAGAATCGCGGCCCTTTCACTTTTCAATCATCCACTTTTATATGAGCAGAAAAATCAGATACGGCATGATCGGCGGCGGACGCGGCGCATTCATCGGCGGCGTCCATCGCATCGCGGCGGCACTCGACCAGCAGATCGAGCTCGTCTGCGGCGCATTCTCCTCCGACCCCGCGAGATCGAAGGCCAGCGGCGCGGATTTCTTCCTTGCCGCTGACCGCTGCTACGGAACCTTCGAGGAAATGATCAAGGCCGAGAAGGCGCTGCCTGCGGAAAAGAAGATGGATTTCGTCTCCATCGTCACGCCGAATCACATGCACTTCCCGGCGGCGAAGGCGGCGCTCGAAGCGGGCTTCCATGTGCTCTCCGACAAACCAGCGACGTTTGATTTGAAGCAGGCCAAGCAGCTCGCCGAGATCGTGAAGAAATCCGGCAAGCTCTACGGCGTCACCTACAACTACACCGGCTACCCGATGATCCGTCAGGCCCGGCAGATGATCGAGCAAGGCAAGCTGGGCGAGATCCGCAAAGTCGTGGCCGAGTATCCGCAAGGCTGGCTGGCCACCATGCTCGAAAACACCGGCCAGAAGCAGGCTTCGTGGCGCGTCGATCCCGCCATCTGCGGAGCCGCCGGTTGCATGGGCGACATCGGCACGCACGCCATCAACCTCGCCGAGTACGTCACCGGCCTGCATATCAAGGAACTCGCGGCCGATCTCACACACTTCCTCGGCAAAGAAGGGCGCAAGCTCGAGGACGACGGCAATGTGCTGCTGCGTTTCACCAATGGCGCGAAAGGCGTGCTGCACTCCAGCCAGATCAGCGTCGGCTGTGAAAACAACCTAACCCTCCGCGTCTATGGCGAGCTAGGCGGCATCGAATGGAGCCAGCTCGATCCCAACACCATGATCGTCACCTGGCTCGACCAGCCAAAGCAGGTCTATCGCACCAGCATGGGCTACCTCGGCACCGCCGCCGCCGCCGCCACACGCACGCCCGCCGGCCATCCCGAAGGCTACCTGGAAGGCTTCGCCAACATTTACAAAAACTTCACCAACCACATCCGCGCCATCGAGTCCGGCACGCAGCCGAACCCGCTCGACATGGACTACCCCACGATCGAAGAAGGCATCGCCGGCATGGCCTTCATCGAAGCCGTCGTCAAATCCTCCGCCAACAACGCAGCGTGGACCTCGCTCGACTTCACGCCGACCACCCGCGCCAAGTATGGAGATGCCTCGCTGAACAGTGACCGCGGCGGCTTGAGTTGATCAAGCAGTGTCACACCATGACCAAAGATCATTTGGCGTCAGCTTTTCTGGCGGCACTCACCTATCTTGAGAGCCGTGAAGTGCCCGATGACATAGCTGACGGCGATGTGCGGACCTTGGAAACAGTAATCTACCACTTGAGGCAGTGTGATCAGGCTGAGCGAGATCGAATCTCCTCGGCTGCTCGAGACGCCATGCTGGAAACGTCCAATCCACGCCTGATCGAGTCCCTGGAGTCGATCATTGAGAACCTTGAGCCGTGACCTTCGTCTCCAAAAGAAAAGGGGAGAACAGGCACCGCCCGTTCTCCCCCTTTATACTCACTCGTGATGCCTCAAATTGACACCGGCTTGCCGGTCTTCGCGGAAGCGTAAATCGCGTCGATGACCTGCATCAGTCGCAAAGCCTGCTCCGGCGTGTTCAGCGGGGTGGCTTTGCCGGAGATCGCTTCGATGAAGTTCGCGGCAGAGCCGATGCGGCCCATGTCTTCGCAGGCTTGTGTGACGATGCTGCGGTTCACGCTGTTGCCGTTCTCCTGGACGTAGAGTTCGCAGGTGTCGATGGCGGTGTTGTCGAGGCCGTCGATGCCGAAGAGGCGCTCGACTTTGCCGCCGGCCTTCGTGCCTTGGAAGACGACGGAGACTTCTTCGCGCTTTACCATTTCGGCCCAGGAGACTTGGAGGCTGAGCACTTGGCCGGTCTTGAAGGTGACGAAGCCGTGCGCGGCGTTTTCCACATCGGTCGTGCCACCCACGCGGTCAGGGATGCCCCAGGGGCCTTTGAATTGCTTGTCCTGGATGAAATCGGAGAAGGTCTGGCCGAGCACATAAGCGGGCTCGGGATAGTCCATGAAGTACATGGCGAGATCGACCATGTGCAGGAGGTCGATGAGAGGGCCGCCGCCGGAGAGTTCCTTCGTGGTGAACCAGCCGCCAAAGCCGGGGATGCCGGTGCGGCGGATCCACTTAGCCTGCGCGGAGTTGATTTGGCCGACCACGCCCTGCTTGACGTAGTTCATCATCGCCTGCGATTCAGGACGGGCGCGGTTGTTGAAGTTGAAGAGCACTTTCTTCCCAGCCTTCTTGGCGGCCACGATGATTTCCTTCACTTCCTTGGCGTTCAGCGCCGGTGGTTTTTCCGAGAAGACATGCTTGCCCGCCTTCAGGCACTGGATGGTCAGTGGTTTGTGG
>JANPIW010000511.1:0-4730 GCA_031425215.1 Verrucomicrobiaceae bacterium | reverse complement strand
GGATGGACTCCGCATCGTCGCTTGCATGGGAGACGATGATTTCGGCTTGGGGAGGTAGATAAGGATTGATGTCCATGCGCTGCGACGTTGGCCAGCCAGCGCGACGCGATCAATCTGAATCATGCGGATTCTCCTCCCGGTTCACGAGGCTTGCCAAAGCCGCCCTGCCTTCGCATCATCTCGCCTCCATGAAAGCCTTCCAGATCACCGGCAGCGGCTCGCTCGATTCCCTCCGTCTCACTGACACACCTGATCCCGCTCCAGCCGCCGGCGAGGTGCTCGTTCGCATCAGCGCCGTGTCTCTCAATTACCGCGACTACATGAACGTCATGGGCATCAAAGGCGTGACCGGCCCGGCCAATCGCATCCCATGCTCCGATGGCGCGGGCGAGGTGGTTGCAGTCGGTCCCGATGTGACCGGCTGGCAGACCGGTGATCGCGTCGTCGTCCCGTTCATGCCCACTTGGCTCGACGGCCCCTTCACCAAAGACCACCTCGTCCGCGCTCTCGGTGGCGCGGCGGACGGGCTGCTGCGCGAGCTTGCCGTTCTTCCCGCCACGAGCCTCCTTCGAGTGCCCGACTACCTCACGCTCGAAGAAGCTGCCACCCTGCCCTGCGCCGCTGTCACCGCCTGGGACGCGCTCATCATTCGCGGTCAGCTCCGGCCCGGCGAGACCGTGCTCATCCTCGGCACCGGAGGCGTGTCCGTTTTCGCCCTGCAGATCGCCCGGCTCCACGGAGCGCGCGTTCTCGCCATCACCAGCAGCGACGAGAAAGCCGCACGCCTCCGCAGCCTCGGCGCAGATGCCACGCACAACTACAAAGTCGACCCGAACTGGGACGACTGGGTGCTGTCTCAAACCAATGGCGCTGGCGCGGACAAGATCGTCGAGATCGGCGGCGCTGAGACGCTCAACCGCTCTCTCAAAGCCGCGCGCTTCGGCGGCCACATCGCGCTCATCGGCGTGCTCACCGGCACCAGCGCCGAGATCCAGACGGTGCAGATCCTCCGCAAAAGCATCCGCCTCGACGGCATCTACGTCGGCAGCCGCGCCATGTTCGCCGACATGCTTGCCGCATTCGAGAAAGCCCAGATCAAGCCCATCATCGACAGCACCTTCGACTTCGACCACGCCGCCGATGCCTTCCGCCGGCTGGAGAGTGGCAGGCACTTCGGCAAGATCGTCATCCGTGTGTGAGCCAGTGGATCCCGCAGCGTCCTCCACCATTCCCTTGTCAAAGCGCACTCCCTGTTCTTTAGCTCCCGGCTCATGCCTGATCCCGCAGCATCACCCACCTCCGCCATCGCGCGCACTCCGCCACGCGGCGGCATCGCGACATGGCTGCGCGCCATGCGGGCTCGGCAGTGGGTGAAGAATCTTCTCGTCTTCCTCCCCCTGCTCTTCGGCCACAAATGGCACGATCACGATCTGGTGCTGCGTTCCTCCCTCGCCTTCGTCGTCTTCTGCATGGCCGCCTCCTCGGTCTATCTGGTCAATGACTTGATGGATCACGCAGCCGACCGCCTGCATCCCGAGAAACGTCATCGCCCGCTAGCCGCCGGCCTCATCACGCGTGGCAGCGCATGGATCGCCAGCGCAGTGCTGCTCATCGTCGGCGCGGCGATTGCATGGTTCTTCGTCTCTCCTCAGTTCATCCAAATCTACGCGCTCTATGTCGCCGTGGCTGGCGCGTATTCGATGGGACTCAAAAAGGTGATGCTGCTCGATGCGATCCTCCTCGCCGGATTCTACACGCTGCGCATCTTCGCCGGATCAGTCGCCACGGACATCGTCGTCTCGCAGTGGCTCCTGCTCTTCTCGCTCTTCTTCTTCCTGGGCCTCGCCTTTCAGAAACGGTTCGCCGAGCTGCGCCAGTGGACTGATCCCGACCAGCCGCTCAACCGTCGCGGCTATGTGAAGGCCGATATTGAGCGCGTCGGCCAGCTCGGCATTGCCGCCAGCTACCTCGCGGTGCTCGTGCTCGCGCTCTATATCCAGTCACCCGATGTCACCTCCCACTACGCGCAGCCCCGCATGCTCTGGTGGGTGCTCCCCTGTCTGCTCTACTGGACCAGCCGCCTGTGGCTGCTAGCCGGGCGCGGCGAGCTGAGCGAGGACGCCATCTCCTTTGCCGTGCGCGATGCCGCCAGCTACGCTACCGCCGCGGTGGTCATCGTGATCACTCTCATCGCGCAGCCCGTTTAATCACAGCGATCATGCCCTTCCCCGCCGCGTTCCACGCCATCAAGCGCTCCCTGCTCTCGCTCCCTGTGCTCGTGTTTGTGATCTTCCTTCCGGTGTATCTCAACTCCGGTCTCGTGCTCAAAGACACCGGCATCTACGAGCGCGACGGCAATGACCACTTCTTCCGCTCCGACACACGCCGCGCCTTCCTCGACATCGCCGGTGATCGCGAGGCAAATCATCGCCACACCTCGGCGCATCCCAACTTCTGCATCTTCCACCAGCCCCTCGGCCATATCGCGCAGGTGCAGATCAAGGCGGCGAACAAAGGGATGAAGAAAGTGGAGGCCCAGGTGCTCGCCTCTATCACTCTCACCGCCACGGGCGGCGCTGCATCCGCTGCCGCATTCTGCGCGGCGCTCCTCGCGCTCGGCCTCTCACGGACACGCGCGCTGCTCTTCACCGGCGTGCTCGGCATGTCCACCTCGCACCTGTTCTTCGCCAGCGTGCCAGAGACGTACATCTTCTCCGCACTAGGCATCTGCGCTGTGATGTGGCTCGCGCTGCGCAAGGCCACCGCAGAAGGCTGGTGGCAGCTCGCCGCTCTTTACTGCTGGTCCGCGCTCACATCGAACATCGTCACCATCGGCCTCTGGTCCCTCGTGCGGCATTTGGGCGCTGACTGGAAAAAACTCGTCATCCGCGTTACCCTCTCGCTCACATTGACCGCCACGCTGCTCGTCGGATTGAATGTCATCCAGCGCGCCATCTACCCGGAGAGCGAGTACTTCTTCCACCCGCAAAAACAAAAAGGCTGGATCTACTGGGACCACCTCCAGGACGCTCCACGTCACACACGCATCCTCCTCCAGCACATCCTCCTCTCCAACATCACCGCCCCCGAGCCAGTCGCCAGCGTGCCACCCATCGAAGACCTCGCCGCGCCCGTCCATAAGATGGCATCCATTGAAGAAGGCGCATGGAGCACCTTCGCACCCGCTTGGCCGCTGCACGCACTGTGGCTCCTCTTCATCGCTGGCGCTCTCGCATCTCTCGGCATGAAAGCCATGCGCACTCCCGCCGTCCTCGCCTCCCTTGCCGTGCTAGGGTTCAACTTCTGCTTCTTCATGATCTTCGGCCACGACCGCATGCTCTACAGCGCGCTCTGGACATCCACCACCGTGCTGCTCGTCGCCCTCGCTTGGGAGAACATCTCCCGCCGCTTCACCAAAGCCGGCATCATCATCACCACCGCCCTCACCCTCCTCCTCATCTGCCAGGCATGGCACAACTGGCACTTCCTCACCAAGATCGTCGCTCTCGTCACCTCGCCTTGAGGCAATGCGCCTCTCCTCATTTGACAATCCAACCTCGTCGCTGCAAGAGAGCCGTCCATGTCCGCAGCCTCCATCGACATCCAGAAAGTCGCCACCCTCGCCCGTCTCAAGCTCACGCCTGAAGAGGCGCGCGAATACCAGGCCCAGCTCGCCAACATCCTCGGCTACATGGACGTGCTTTCCCGTCACGACCTCAGCGATGCCGAACCCACCGCCCACGCGCTCCCCGTCGAGAACGCCCTCCGCGCCGACATCGCCCGCCCCGGCCTCACCCGCGACGCCGCTCTCTCCAACGCCCCCAAGCGCGCCCTCGACCAGATCCAGATCCCCAAGGTCCTCGAGTAACCTTCGTCACCCTCCCCCGTGTCACTCGCCTCCTCCACCAACGCCGCACTGCGCCGCCTCCTCATCAAAGGTGACATCACCTCCGCCGACATCGTGCGTGACCTCGACGCCGCAGCCCAGGCGCGCAATGACACCATCGGCGCTTACCTCTCGCGCGACACACCCACCGCCTTGGCCGAGGCCGCCCACGCCGATCTCACCCTCCCCCTTGGCGGCATCCCCATCGCCATCAAGGACAACATCAACGTCACCGGCCAGCCCTGCACCTGCGGCTCACGCATCCTCGCGGAAAACTACACCGCCCCCTACGACGCCACCTGCATCCAGCAGCTCCGCGCAGGCGGCGCCATCCCCTTCGGACGCATGAACATGGACGAGTTCGCCATGGGCTCCTCCACCGAAAACTCCGCCCTCGGCGTCACCCGCAATCCCCACGACCTCGAGCGCATCCCCGGCGGCTCCAGCGGTGGCAGCGCCGCATCCGTCGCGGCCAACATCGCCATCGCCGCCCTCGGCTCCGACACCGGCGGCTCCATCCGTCAGCCAGCAGCGCTCTGCGGCTGTGTGGGGTTAAAGCCAACCTATGGCCGCATCTCACGCTACGGATTGGTGGCCTTCGCCTCATCCCTCGATCAGATCGGCCCGCTCACCAAGACCGTCGAGGACGCCGCCCTCCTGCTCAATCACCTCTGCGGCCACGACCCTCTCGATTCCACATCCCTGCGCGCCCCCGTCCCCGACTTCACCGCCACCCTCGGCCACGACATCAAGGGCCTCCGCATCGGCCTGCCAAAGGAATACTTCATCCCCGGCATCCATCCCGATGTCGCCACCGCCGTCGCCGCCGCCATCAAGCAGCTCG
>JANPIW010000510.1:0-4793 GCA_031425215.1 Verrucomicrobiaceae bacterium | reverse complement strand
TGAACGCGGGCGACTTCGTCGTCGGATCACCGGGAGCGACGACGCTAGCACCCGGAGCGACGACCACATTGGACGTTACCTTCACTCCAGGAGCCCTCGGCACGCGCACTGCGGCATTGCACATCGCGAGCAACGTCACGGGCAGTACCAATCCCTTCGACATCCTGCTCACTGGCACGGGACTGACGGCCAATCAAAACTGGATGCAGCAGAACTTCGGAACCACGAGCGCCACAGGCGACGCGGCCCCGACGGCAGACCCGAATCACAACGGCATTCCCAACTTGATCGAGTACGCGCTTGGCGGCGATCCTGTGGGCAGCACGACGGGCACATCCGTTTTACCGGGCGTGGGAGTAGATGCGGCGGCGCATTGCCTGGCCTTTAGTCTCACGCGCTACCTCGACCGCAACGACATCACACTCACGGTGCAGGCTGCGGACACACTGACGGGCGCGTGGACCAACCTCGCGCGCAGCGTCAATGGAGCGGCCTTCACCGTGCTCGAGACGGGAGCCATGGTAAGCGAAACCGGAACTGGCGGCACAAGAGCCGTGACCGTGTGTGACATTTACCAGACAACCAACCCCACGCATCCGAGACGCTTCATGCGGCTGGAAGTGAAGCAGTGACCCAAGCGGAGGAAGGTGTCAGGCGGGGATTTCTGCCGAAAGAATGATGAATCAGAATCCCTGATCAGCCATGAGGTTCACAGGGGACAAAACAAAAGGGTGCGGGTGGTGCCATCGAGGTGAGCGGTCGTAGCGGTTTTCTCATGCACCAGGGGGAGGAAATGAGAAATGGGAAAACAGAAAGCTGATATCATGAGACGGACTCAGTTTTTTCTGATGCACCAGGAGCGATACGACATCTCGCCGTTCTTCAGCGCCTCATACACGCGCGATCCGGGCAGCCCTGCAAAGTCACGTCCGATGTTGTGCAGGAAACGCGGCAGACGTTCGCAGATGAGCGTCTCGCTTCGCACCGCGTTGCGCTCCATGCCGCGCAGCACCTCGTCGCGGATGTCGCGCGTCTGCACGATGTCCAGCGGCGCGGAGGCGATGGCGTTTTCCCACGCGGCGATGTCGGGGCGGAAGCGGAAGTCGGCATAAAGCAAATGTCCGCCGGGGCGCAGCACGCGCGCGACCTCGGCGAGGAAGCCGGGGAAATCCGGGTAGCAATGCGAGGCCTCGACATTGATCACTGCATCGAGCGAGCCATCAGGGAAGGGGAGCCGTTGCGCGTCGCCCTGCACAAACATGAGGCCCGGCACATGGTGACGCTGCTGGTTTTCCAAAGTGGCCCGACTCTCCGAGGCGGGATCCGTCAGAGCAGGAGCGCAGTGACGCTGCTGGCAGAACCGGATGCCCGTGGGATTGAGATCAAGGCCCGTGTAACTCGCGGGCTGCATCGTGCGCGCGATCCACGACGCGCCGCCGCCGTGACCACAGCTCACTTCGAGCACTTGTTTGCCGCGCAGATCGACTTGCGATGCGACGTGATGATAAAGCTGGATGCAGCAGCGATTGATCTCATCCTCCGGCAGCAGCGTCAGTCCCACAGGCGGATCAGTCTCGAAGGCGTAGTTGAGAAACAGCACCTCCCCGCTCCGGAGCCGTCGCGTGAGAAACGGATACCACAAACGCCAGACGGCCTTGCGCATGGAGCCGATGGAAAGCAGGCGTTCGAGGAATGACATGGGGAACGAAGGTGGACACTTCTCCAGCCATTGCAGCAAAAGAATGTCCGCTGGATCTCCCGCCATGGAACGCTGACGAATCGTCGGCCATCAAAAGTTCCAATCATTGGCTTGCCGACGAATCGTCGGCATTCCATGGCCCCTCCTGAGCGCCAGCGCTAGCTCGTCATAAGCGTGCAGAGGACACTGACTTCCATGATCGACGCCAATAGCCTCCGGCCTGCTCGACGCCTGGCGTTACATCCAGCGTCATCCGCAGGATGATCGAGCAGGAGATTCGCGAGAGCGAGGAGGCGGAGTGTGATTCCGAGCCTCTGAGCAAACGATGGTTTTCAAGACTAGCGGCGTTCAATCGAATTGGATAATCTCCCTCCATGACCTCCATCCACAGTCTGCAAATGGCGGTTGAGAAATAGGGCAAATACTACCTTTCCCCACACGATGGCTCGCCACCGCAGGAAAGCCATCGGACGATTGTGAAGTGGCTGGATCATTCATGCTCCAACATCGCCACACGCAGAAAGATGGGCCTAACAAATCGGGAGCATGGAGGACGCATCATGCGCCTGCGTGGAATCGCTCAATGGCTTGAGAAGCTATCTCCTGCGGAAGCGGATTGTGGCCCGAATGTGGAGTATCCTTGGGTGGATGCCGCGCAGCATGTGGCGGCACCGTGCGACACGGATTTCCTTCGGTGAATTCATTTCCACGAACTCAAAGAATTGAAGAACTTCGTGCAGAAGCTGCTCGGGACAGAGAGTGAGGATTGATCACTTCCCCAAGAGTACTGCTGTGAGTGGATGAAACCCCGAAGATTCAATCGAGCCAGTTCTCGAACTTCAGTCCGGGTATCTTTGCAAAATCGCCTTTGTCACGGGTGAGCAGCGTGGAATCGTGCTCGATCACGATGCAAGCTATCTTCAAGTCCAAGGTGCTGGTGCGGACACCTTCGTCTTGGAATGCGGCGAATCGGTCAGCCGCCTCGAAATCCCACGGTAGCAGGGCGAAACCCGCTAGGAATTGAATGGAAGCGCCCAAACGTTCGGAGGCCAGCACTTGATCCTCCACTTTCTTGGCGGACGACAGCTTGGCGAGACGACCGCGCAGCACCTCCTCAGCGCTTACAATGGTGGTCACAACTTCGGCCTCGGAATCTTCGATGCGCTTTGCCAATCGCAAGCCCAGGACGCTGCCCATCGCAAGCTCCCGGAGGTGATTCGTGTCGAGGACTACCATTCCAATAGCCCGTTTCTACTTCTGTTCCTTTCGCCACGCCGCACCCAATGCCCATGCTTCGCGTTCGAAAGCAGAGTCGCCCAAGAGCCCGACCACGGATTTCCAACTCTGCTTGGGCTTCGCTAATGAGTCTCGTTTCCTGAGAGCACGCGCTTGCTCGGTGGTGGGCGGAGTCTTGTTCACAAGAGTGTTCATGTGGCGAGAATAGGCCAACAGCCGCCTTTTGTCTTCCTAACATTCACGGCACGCAGCATGGCTTCAGCGTCACTTCCCAAAGCACTGCAAGCGTCCGTCCATCGTGCTCACGATCACGCGGCCCTGTGCGACGGCGATGCCGTCCCACACTGGCGGTGAGGTGAGTTCGAGGCCGCTGGATTGTTCTCCGGTCTCGACATTCACGGCCCACATTTTCGCGCCGCGTTTGCCGTCGAGCGCGGCGTCTTGCTCTTCGAGTTCCTTGAGGATCGCGGGGTCTTTGGCAGCGAGGCGTTCGAAGGCGTACTCTTCATCAATGGTGTCGGGCGCGCCGCTGACGAGGACGGTTTTGCCGGCGAGCGCCATGCTGCGGGCGACGATGGGGACGTAGCGGTCCCAGGTGTGCTTCACGAAGCTGCCGGCTTTGTTGCCGGCTGCTCCGCCGCCACCTGCTGCTTTGAACCAGAGCGCGGCGCCGACTTTGCCTTTGCCGGTCTCCACGCCGCTGCCCACGCCGTGCGCGTCGTTGCCGGAGCTGTCGCGCGAGTCGCCGTTGTCGAAGTTGCAGAAGAGCACGGCGCCGGCGGGTTTCTCGTCGGGCGCGGAAAAGCGGGCCTGCACTTCGGCGGCGCTGAGCGCTTTGTGATAGACGGCGAATTGATCTAGCAGGCCGACGTAGGGCGTGGAGCTGTCGGCCACGCCGTTGCCATTGCCGAGGTAGAGCGGGTTGGCGGGCTTGCTGGCGACGAGTTCTTTGCTCGTGCCGGTGGCGACGGCTTTGCCGTTCAAATAGAGCGTCTTGGTTTTGTCGCCCGCGAGCACACCGACGATGTGATTCCAACCTTCTCCGAGTGTCTCGGCGGAAACGATGGCGGTGACCTCGTTGTTGGAGCGGATGTGGAAGCGCGGTTTCTTCTCGCTGATGTCGAGCGCGACGCCGACGCGCGGGCCGCCGTGATTGATGATGGTGCCGCTGGGCGCGTCGGGGAGCACCCAGGCTTCGACGGTGATGGGCGTCCCGGTCGGATCGAGCGCGTCGATGTCGGGGAAGAGCACGCTACCGGGAACTGGCTCGCCTCGTGCGGGAGCGGCTTTGCCTTTGCCCTTTCCCTTGCCTTTGCCTTCGGCTTTCGCGGCTTTCTTCGCTGCTTTGCCATCAGGTGATTTCGCTGGCTGCTGCGCGAGAGGTTTGCCATCGGGGCCTAGCACGAGGGAGTTGCCGGTGCGCGGCGTGGTGGCATCGGCCAGTGTGTAGGCTTCTGACGGCGGCTCTTTGGGCGTGGAGAAAAGCGTGTACTCCATCGTCGTCGTCCACTTGTAGTACTGCGCCTCGCGGCCATAGGAGTACACGTTCTTGTCGTCGTGAACGAGAATGCGGCCAGAGGGCGCATATTTGCCGGCCTGGAAATAGCCGCCGTGTCCGCCCGCGAAGCTCTTGCCGTACACCCAGTAGCTGCGGTGGAAATTTGAGTCATCGAGGAAGCCCATCGGCGCGAAGAGGTGCGCGCCCTCGCCTTTGTGTGCTCCAGCTTGCTTGGCGAAATCGGCTGAGATCGGGCCGACCTCCACGCGCTTGCCGCTCTCCGCGATTTTCTGCGTGCGCAGGAAGGTCCACTTGCCGTCGCTGCTGAGGATGTCATTGAGCGCGACGGGCATTTGCAGG
>JANPIW010000509.1:0-7134 GCA_031425215.1 Verrucomicrobiaceae bacterium | reverse complement strand
TGGCCTCGGGCGTCTCCTGCGAGGTGCGCACAGTGGCGTGAATGACGCGGTTCTCGTCCTCGCCTGCGAGACCGAGGATGTCGATCTTGAGCGTGTCTTTCTTCCGCTGCTTCACGTCGGCGGGGATGTTCATCTTTTTGTGAACGGCGAGGCGGTCGGCCACATACAGCTCCTGGGGTGTGAGTTTCTCGATGGCCTTGATGTCTTTGACGCCGAGCTTTTCGAGCATGAGCTGCTCCTCGGTCATGGTGGGGGCCATGCGCACGACGGCGATGGTTTCTTTTTTCTTCCGCTCCAGCGACGTGGGCAGGAGCATGTCGGCGGCGGATTTCCAATTCTGCTCGACGACGGCGGCAAGGTAAGTTTTCACCACGGCGGCGCAGGGATGATCCAGCGGCACATTCTCCGAGCGCAATGAAGAGGCGATGGTGGCGCTGAGCACGAGTGCGGCGAGCCATTGGCGAGGGGATCCGGGAGTGGTGAGATTCATTTCGGTGGCGACGGGGCTGAGTTTTTTCGGACGGGGAGGCTGGAGATAGACGGATGGCCGCAAGCCGTCAATTGGGAAACCGGTTGTTTTCCCTCGACGCACAACTTTTGCATTCAGTGGCAATGCCGTTATGCTCGGCGCCGTTTCGTTTCCTGTGACACGCGAGCCGCGTCGTCACACCGAGCCGACAAACCAGCGACCCATGGGATACCAAGACCGAGATTACATGCGCCAGCCGCGCCGCAGTGCGCTGGAGGTCCTTTCACGCCTCAACGCGCTGCACATCATCATCGGCATCAATGTGGCGGTGTTCATCATCCAGCACGTCTTTGAAAAAGGGGTGAACATGGGCGGCGTGAGCGTGGACGCGCTGGCCAGCGGACAGTTCTGGACCGCCATCACCTACATGTTTGTGCATGACGACCTGCTGCACATCGGCTGCAACATGCTCATGATCTATTTCGCGGGCAGCCATGTGATCAAGCTGCTGGACTCCCGGCACTTTCTGAATCTCTACTTCCTCTCCGGCCTCGCTGGCGCGGCGCTGGAACTGACGCTGAAAGCCTACCTGGTGCCTGGCGGCTCGGGCGTAGTAATCGGCGCGTCTGCCAGCGCGATGGGGCTTCTCATCGCGCTCGCCGTGATGCTTCCTGCGGAGGTGATCACCACTTACCTGTATTTCATTTTCCCGGTGAATGTGCGCATGTGGACGCTGGCGCGGTTCCTCATGATCCTGTCACTCGCCCTCGGTGTGATATCGCTCATCTTCCCCCAGGGCGCGTTCCTGCCGCCGATCGCTCACTTTGCCCATCTCGGCGGAGCTTTGATGGGATGGTACTACATGAGACTCATAGGCTACGGCGGCAGGCAGTATGAGCGCCTGCTGCGCGAGCGTCGCGGCAGGGCCTTCGGTCGTCAGCCGGAGTTTGCCCGCGCGCGCCGGCGCAAGCTGGCCGAGGACCTCGACCTACCCGAGGCACCCAAACCGCGCAATGTGGTGCGAGATGTCATCCGCGACGAGATCGATCCCATTCTCGACAAAGCCAACGAGCAAGGCTGGAGCAGCCTCACCGACGACGAACGCCGCACGCTCGAACGCGCCAGCCGCGAGATCAAACGCAGGAAGTGATGGGAAAACCAGAAATGGGAAAGCAGAAAGCAGAAATGCGATCCCATGTTTTGATGTGATCCCTCGCGTTATAGCGCCCTCTCCCTATTTCAGCTTTCAGCTTTTCAATTTCAGCTTTTTCCTTTCACCCTCAATGCCAAAAAAATTCTCCTTCATCCTCAGCTTCGATTTCGACGGAACCATGGTCGATCCGCTTTCGGATCCCGCGTTTCATCCCGGCCTCGGCGACATGATCCGGCAGCTCCGCGGCCTCGGCGCCGCGTGGGTGGTGAACACGGGACGCAGCCTCGACCAGACGCTGGTCGGCCTCGGTTCCCATGGCATTTTCATGGAGCCGGATTTCATCATCGCGCAGGAATGCGAAATCTATAAACCCGGCATCCTGCGCAAATGGACCGACTACGGCTCCTGGAACCGCCTCGCTCGGCGCGCGCACGAGCGCTTCATGCGAGACCACCGCAAATCCCTCGATGCGATACGTAAAATGATCGAGACGGAAACCACGGCGAGCTACATGGAAGGCGATCTCGGCCAGGTCGGTGTCGTGGCCGCGAACGACGCGGAGCTGGATGGCATCTGCGAGTTCATTGAGGGCCATCAAAAGGAGTTCCCTGACATCGGCTACCATCGCAATGGCATCTACCTGCGCTTTTCCCACTCCGGTTACAGCAAGGGCAGCGCGCTCGGCGAGCTGTCGCGAATGCTGGAGATCACCTCCGCACAAGTCTTCGCTGCCGGCGACAACTTCAACGACGTCTCCATGCTCGATCCCCGCTACGCGCGTCAGATCGCCTGTCCTGGAAACGCGCTGCCACCCATCAAGGAGCTGGTGAAGCGCCGCGGCGGATTTGTCGCGCAAGGCACGGCCAGCGTCGGCATGATCGAAGCGCTCGAGCACTATTTTCGCGGAGCTTGAGGACGAAATACGCCCCTGAAAATTCTGGCGAGACATCACTGCTTGCCAAAAGACCAAGCGCCAGCACCATGCGGCCATGAAACTTGCCATCGGATCTTTTGTCTGCGCCATCATCGTCGTGCTCTGGGGCCATCTATCCTGGAACGTGCTGGGCTGGCACAACAGCGGGATGCGGTCATTTGAGAAGGAAAGCGTGGTCGCTGAGGTGATCGACACAAACGCCACCGCACGCCACGGCATCTACATTCTCCCGCGCAAAGAGGCTCCTCATGCCAACGAGAACGTGGATGATCGTGAAGCGCGGGTGAAGAAGTACGAGAAGGCCATGGAAGAAGGCCCGTACGTTTACGCCATCGTGCGCAAGGGCAAGATGCACGACAAATTCGCCCCCAATCTTGTGCTCGAGTTCCTGCGCGCGATGATCGCCTCGCTCATCATCGGTGTCCTCCTCAGCATGATGCATCTGCCCTATGCAGGTCGGCTCGGCGTGGCGGCAGTGGCGGGACTCTTCGCCGGCCTGGTCAGCGACATGCCGATGTGGATCATGTTCGAGCTTCCTGGACGCGATCTGATGATCAATCTGACGGATCACGTCATCGAGTGGTTCCTCGGCGGCCTCGCGCTCGGCGCTTTCGTCGGCAAGGATCCGACTGCGGCCCACGGGCACTTTTGAGGGAGTCAGATTCCTGATTCCTGGATCATGAATAAAGCCTCACTTCACCGGTTCGCGCCAAGCGGCGCTCATGTGCATCTCTAGTGCTGTGACGATGGCGGGATTCTCTGCCGCAACATTCTCTTCCTCGACGGGATCGGTCTCCAGATTGTACAGCTCGATGGTGATGGGCCGAGCCTTCTTACCCGTTTCGGACTTCGCGCCGCGATTGAGGTGGATGAGTTTCCAAGGCCATTGCAGCACGGCGCGCTTGCCGCCTTGCTCGTTGAAGTCCCAGAAGAGAAACGGGTGGCGCTGCTGCGCTTCGGGTTTGCCGAGCAAGGTGGGAGCGAGCGAGATGCCGTCAGTTTCCGCCTCCACTTTTGCGCCGGCGAGTTCTGCCACGGTGGGAAGAAGGTCCTGGAAGCCGCTGAGGTGATCGCTCACGGCGCCGGATTTGATCGCGCCGGGCCAGCGGGCGATGAGTGGGACGCGGATGCCGCCATCGTAGAGATCGCGCTTGATGCCGCGCAGTTCGCCGTTGGAATCGAAGAAGTCCGATTTGTGCCCGCCTTCCTGATGCGCGCCATTGTCGCTGGAGAAAAGAATGAGCGTGTTGTCGTCGATGCCCAGTTCTTTGACGCGCGCGATGATGCGGCCGACCTCGTCATCAAGGAAGCGGATGAAAGTGGCGAAGCCCTTTTCGGCAGCGGGCCAGTCTTTGTCTTTGAACTCACCGTAGTCCGGGCACTCCATGCCATGCCCAAGGGGCGAGTCCGCTCGCGCCTCGTTGTTCGTGTGCGGAATCGTGAGCGCGTAGTAGAGAAAGAAAGGCCGCGCCTTGTCCCCCGCCCTCTCGCCGATATAGCGGCGCACGTCGTCGGAGAAAAGCTGCGGTGCCCAGGCCTTGCGTCCGTCCGCGGTAGCCACGCCGGTTCCGCCCTGGCCTGGCCCAGCGTAGTCGCCCGCGCTTTTTTCGGTGTCGGCGATCATGACATTGGGATAGGCGACACGCTTGCCATCGCGGATGAGAAATGTGGGATAAAAATTATGCGCGTGGCTGGTGCCGACGTAGCCAAAGAACTCCTCGAAGCCCTTGCGCTGCGGGTCATCATCCGGCAACGGTTTGCCCAGGCCGAATTTCCCGATGCAGGCGGTGTGATAGCCGGCCTTTTTCAGCAGAGATGGGACGGTCACATCCGTGTCAGGGATGATCCAGTTGTCATTGCCACGCACACGACAATGGCCGGTGTGCAGTCCCGTCATCAGCACGCAGCGCGAAGGCGCGCAAACCGTGCTGCCCGAGTAATGGCGAGTGAAGCGCATGCCCTCCGCCGCCATGCGGTCAAGGTTTGGCGTGGTGAGAGTCTTTTGACCGTAGCATCCGATGTCACCTCGGCCCAGGTCGTCGGCGAGAATGTAGATGATGTTGGGCCGCGCGGCAGTGGCGGCGGAGCAGAAGGTGAGCAGGAGACAGGATATCGTGATGAGTTTCATCGGGCGCTGATAACGCGAGCGATTGCGGGCCGCTTGCAAAAACACTTTTCGCGCCAGACGCCGCGCCCTCCATCGTTACACAGATGAAGCATGAACATCCTGCGTCTTTGCATCCTTAGCATCATTCTACCATGCGCCATTCGCGCCGCGGACACCGAGGTGCTTTTTGTCCGCCGCGTGTGGCCGCTTTTTCAAGAAAGGTGCCTCGCCTGCCACGGCAACGACGAGGAGAAAATCAAAGGCGGCCTCGATATGCGCACGCTCGCCAGCACGCTCAAAGGCGGCGACAGCGAGAAGACCGCGCTGGTGCCAGGCAGGCCGGATGGAAGCCCGCTGTTTCTCGCCATCACACGCAAGCACGATGACTGGGAACCGATGCCGCCGAAGGAGGCAGACAGACTTTCCACCGAGCAGACCGCATGGATCAAAGACTGGATCACTGGCGGCGCTCCGTGGCCCGATGATGCAAAACGCGCCGCCATCGCGAAAGCCAGCGCAGACAAATGGAACGCGGAGGACGGAGTGCCCCTGACGACCACCGGCGCGCTCTCTCCCGAGTGGGCCGGACGGAGATACAAGCCGGAGAATCTTTGGGCGTATCAGCCGGTGAAAAAAGTAGAGATCGGGAAGCAGAAAGCAGAAAACCCGATTGATGCGCTGATTGCATTACGGATGCCGAAGGACGTGACCCCAGCGCCTCCAGCCGATGCGCGCACCTTCATCCGCCGCGCCACCTTTGATCTCACCGGCCTCCCGCCAACTCCTGATGAGGTGGAGGCATTTGTGCAATCCAGCATCAAGGATCCAGCATCCAGCATCAAAAATCTGATCGACCGCCTCCTCGCATCACCTCACTACGGCGAGCGCATGGCGCGCCACTGGCTCGATGTGGTGCGTTACGCGGACAGCAGCGGCTTCGCGAACGACTATGAGCGCGGCAACGCCTGGCGCTACCGCGACTACGTCGTGCGCGCCTTCAACAGCGACAAACCATACGATCAATTCATCAAAGAGCAGATCGCCGGCGATGAGATGAATCAGAAATCAGGAATCGAAAATCAGGAATCCCTCATCGCGACGGGCTTCCTCCGCATGGGCCCCTGGGAACTGACCGGCATGGAGGTTGCCAAGATCGCCCGCCAGCGCTTCCTCGACGACGTGACCAACTGCGTCGGTGAAACTTTTCTCGCCAACTCGCTCCAATGCGCGCGCTGCCACGATCACAAGTTCGATCCCGTGCCCACGCATGATTACTATTCCATGCAGGCATGCTTTGCGACGACACAGCTCGCCGAGCAGCCCGCGCCGTTTTTGAAAAACGAGAACACGTCGGGCTTTGACGAACGGAAGCATCTCGAAACTCGCCACATCGAGCACACGACCATTCTCGCCGCGCTTGATGACAAATTGCTCGCCAACGCGGAGGAATGGTTCGCCGGAAAGAAGCTCGACCGCGGTGCCTGGGACAAGGCAGTCGCCTCCGCGCGGGGCTTTGTGAGCGGCGGCGGAAAAGTAAAAAAGGCGCGCAGTTTCACGGGCGTTTTTGATGTCGCACGCAGCGCGATGCAAAAACAGAATCTGCCTGAGGACCAGTATCCGCCCAAGCTCGTCGGCTTCACGCCTGATGACTACGGCAACGAGCGCGTCGCACGCAAAGGCTTGGAGCGCTTGAAGTGGGAGCTGGAGCGCTATGAGCCGTTCGCGTTCAGTGTTTACAACGGCCGCACACCGCAGATCACCTCCGTGAACCAGCCCATGCGGATGCCGCAAGACCGCATGACCGGCGGCGAGCTTGAACAAACCGCCATCCTCGGTGGCGGCGATCCCTTCTCTCCGACCAAACCGGTTACCCCAGGTGTGCTTTCTGTTTTCTCTCAAATCCCAAATCTCAAATCTCAAATTCCCGAAGGGATCGAGGGCCGTCGCACCGCGCTAACCAACTGGATCGCCAGCAAAGACAACCCGCTCACCACCCGCGCCATCGTGAACCGCGTCTGGCTCTGGCACTTTGGCCAGCCCATCGCGGGCAATCCCAACAACTTCGGCGGCACCGGCAAAAAACCCACGCACCCCGAGCTGCTCGACTGGCTGGCTGCGACGTTTGTGGAAAAGGGCTGGAGCTTCAAGGAGCTGCATCGCGTCATCATGATGAGCGAGGCGTACAGAAGAAGTGCTCAGTTCTCAGCGCTCAGTGCTCAGTTGAAAACCAGTGACTCAAAACTGAGCACTCAGCACTTAGCACTGAGCACTCAATCGCCCCCCAGCAGAGAAGACCTCGAATCAAACTTCTCAGTCTTTCGCCCCCGCCGCCTCACCTCCGAGGAACTCCGCGACGCGATGCTCAGCATCACAGGCGAGCTGAATCCCACCCTCGGCGGCATCCCGAACCGGCCTGAGATCAACATCGAGGTCGCGATGCAGCCGCGACAAGTCATGGGCACCTTCGCCTC
>JANPIW010000508.1:0-16962 GCA_031425215.1 Verrucomicrobiaceae bacterium | reverse complement strand
CCCTTGCTCACGAAGACGATGCGTGCGGAAGGATGAAAGCACGCGCCGTAGCCGTCCATGTCGCGCGCTGACCAGGTGGAAAAGTAGGTGTCGAGGAAAGCCCGCACGGCGGCGTCATCGGGATGTGGCGCGGAGGGTTTGGAGCAGGCTGTCATGAGAAGGAGGCCAACGACCAATGCGGAATGCCGAGCGACGAGGAACAACCAGACGAACGCTTCAGCCGCCTTTGCATTCGTCACTCGGCATTCCCCATTCGTCATTTCACCCGAAGGATTCTTCTTCGATGCCCATGAGGCCGAGCAGACGGTTGAGATCTTCCACGCCGTAGTAATCAATTTCGATCCGGCCTTTTTTGTCGCCGTGATGAATGTTCACATTCGTGGCGAGGCGGCCAACGAGCTTCTGCTCCACGGTGCGGATGGCGGCGGTGAGTTCGGCGGAGGTTTTTGGCTCGGGCCTCGGCGGAGGCGGCGGGCGGAGTATCTGTGCGGTGAGCTTCTCCGTGGCGCGCACGGTGAGGCCTTTCTTGATCACATCGTCTGCGGCACGCTCTTGATCCGCGTGGGATTTGAGGCTCAGCAGCACCTTGGCGTGCCCGGTTGTGATCTTCTCGCTGGCCAGCAGGTTTTGCACCGTGACGGGCAGGTCGAGAAGACGGATGGCATTGGCGACTGTGGCGCGATTTTTCCCCACGCGCTGCGCGATGTCTTCCTGGCGCATGTGGAAGTCCTTAGAGAGCCGCTCATAGGCGCGCGCCTCTTCGATGGGATTCAATCCCTCGCGCTGGAGGTTCTCGATGAGCGCCATCTCAAGCACATCGCGGTCGCTGGCCTCGCGTGTGATGACGGGCACTTCCTTGAGGCCCAGCTCGCGTGAGGCGCGGAAGCGGCGCTCGCCCGCGATCAGCTCGAGCTTGCCATTCACCTGGCGCACGATCAGCGGCTGGATGATGCCGTGCTCGCGGATGCTGTCAGTCAGCTCGCGCAATTGCTCGCTCTCGAAATCTTTGCGCGGCTGCCACGGGCTGGGCACGATTTGATCAAGCGCGACGCGGCGCACCAGATCGCCGGGCGCGGGCTGGTTCAGCGGCGCCGCAGGTTGTGGCGGCGCGGGCACCACAGGAGCTGTCGGCTTGTTCAGGGGCATGCCCGCCGCGGGTGCGGAGATGAGAGCGCTGAGACCTTTGCCGAGAACGAGTTTTGCCATGATGCGGGCGACGAGACTAGAGCAAACGTTGCGGCGCGCAAACCGCTTTTGCCACGCATTTTTCGTTCGTGTTCCGTAATTTGATGGAGATCGCCCGCGTTGGGCGCGCTTGGCAATTTTTGATCTGCTGCTACGCTGCGCGCGCATGAGCAACTACACCTGGCAGACCACTTTTCGCGCGCTCTTTGATCGCTGCGTGCAATTTCACAACGGCGGCAATGCGAACCACGCAACGTGGTTCGGCGCGGAGGATAAGGCGTTCCTCCAGTCCATCGGTTACCGCGAGCAGGAGTTCTTCGATTTCGTCGATGATCACTGTCGCTACGGTGGTGATCCCAGCGCTGAGACCGCCCTGCTCGTCGCTGCGGTGCGGCGTGATTTTCTCACCGTCGTGCAGCACGGCAAAACGAGCGACAAGATCGTGGAACCATCCGAGCTGCCTGCTAAGAACGCCGAAATGGATGGCATCCGCTGGCTGCCGCGTCTGATCGCCAAAGCGCGCGCCAAGCTGCGCGGTGAGATGGACCCGGACACAATGTTCGGCTGCGGCGGCGACCGCGAGTTTTTGTCCGAGCACGACCTTCACCCCGCCGATTTCCTGCGCGCCGTCTGGGCTGCGGAAGAGGATGACAAAAAGATTCTCTCGTATGTGAAAAGCGGCGGGAAGTGGGCGTAGCCGATGGTGTGAGCCTTTGGAATGCGGGAAATGGACATGCTGGAAAAACAAAGCTCACGCGCGGACGAGCCGTCTCCTGACTGAGCGCTCACGCGGTTGAGCTACATCACCATTCCGCCATCGACGGCGAGGACCTGGCCCGTGATGTAGCGCGCCTCCTCGCTGGCGAGGAACGCGGCGGCGGCGGCGATGTCGGCGGCCTGACCGAAGGAATCGAGCGGGATTTTTTTCAGCACTTCGGCTTTCACCGCCTCGTTGAGCACATGAGTCATGTCGGTCTCGATGAATCCAGGCGCGATGACGTTCGCGGTCACGCCGCGTCCGGCGAACTCGCGCGCGAGAGATTTGGTGAAGCCAATGAGGCCGGCTTTGCTCGCCGCGTAATTCGCCTGGCCGGCGTTGCCGATGAGACCGATGACGCTGGCGATATTGATGATGCGCGCGCCTTTTTGTTTGAGGATGGAGCGCTGCACGGCTTTCACCATGTTGAATGCACCCTTCAAATTGGTGTCGAGGACGATGTCCCAATCCGCGTCGCTCATGCGCAGCAGCAGGCCGTCCTTGGTCACACCGGCGTTGTTCACGAGAATATCAACGTGGTCGAAGTCGGCGAGGATGGCCTTGCCCAGTTCAGCGGTGGCGGCGCTGTCGGCGACATCGACGGCGTAAGCTTTGGCAGCGCCGGGATGCGCGGCGTTGATGGCATCGGCTGCGGATTGCGAATTGGCTGCGGTGCGGCTGACGACGGCCACCTTCGCGCCCTCGGCAGCGAAGCGCTCGGCGATGGCTTTGCCGATGCCGCGTCCGGCTCCGGTGATGACGGCGATTTTGTTCTCAAGTTTTCCCATGGAGCGCGATGATGAAGAGGAGGTGATGCGAAGCAAGGAGGAGGTTTCTTTGCGGAGATGTGATTGAATCTTGACCTGCCCGAAAGCAATCCGCTAGGATGAGCAGCATAATGAAAAACATTGTCGTGCCCTTGGTGTGTTTGCTTGCCGGTGGAGCTGCGGGTTATGGCCTGCGTTTCGTGAGCGAGGGTGGGGAGAAGAAGGCTGCCCAGGCCGAAATTGGCGGAACGAAGACAACGTCAGGATCGAACCCACCGGCAAGCGAGAGCGCGGCTGGAGCTCCCACCGTCAGCGCAACAACCGGTGCCGCCTCTCCCTCCGCACCCGCCGTCGTCGCCATTCCCCTTGCCGATCAAATGAAGGAGCTGCTGGTGGATTACGATTTGAAGAGCGCGCAGAGGGCGGCGGCGAAACTTTCCGCCGCCGATTTGCAGGCGGCGCTGGCGCTCACAGCGGCGATGCCGAAAAGCGTCAACCGCGACTCGTTGCGCTCGCAATTGTACCGCGCCTGGGCGGTGCAGAATCCGCAAGCCGCGTGGCAGGCGGCGCTGGCTGATCCGTTGGATAAAAACAAAGGTGCCATGCTAGCCGCAGTCGCGGGCGTGTTGGCGAAGACCAATCCCACCGCTGCCCTCGATCTCACCATGAGCCTCGGCATGGGTGGCCTGCGCTCGACGGTAATGAGCAGCGTGTTCACCGAGTGGAGCAGGGCCGATCCCGTTGCTGCCATCGCTTATGTCAATGCGCATCCCGAACTGCCTGTGGACCGCATGTCCTCCATATCCATGGGCCTTCCGCGGCTCGCGGAGACTGATCCGCTGCGCGCGGCAAATGCAGCCATCACTGTCAAAGACACCATCAGCCGGAGCACAGCCCTTTCGAGCGTGATGAGCACCTGGGTCGAGCGCGATCCGGCTGGAGCGCTGAGCTGGGCAAAAAGCCTCTCCGGCAGCAGTCAGCAAAAAGACGCCATCTCCGCCGTGATCGGTGCGTGGGTGAAGTCTGATCCGGCAGCGGCGCTCGCTCAGGTGCAGGCGATTTCGGACGCTGACACGCGGTCGAGCGTGCTAAAAAAGGGTTGGACCGACTGGTTTCGCAACGATCCCACCGCCGCCACCACTTACCTCGCCGCGCCGGAGAACGGGACATTCCTTGAAAGCATGGGCTACATGTTCGGCCTCATGACGGACGGCTTCTCCCCACAAGAGCGCGCGAAGCTGCTGTCGCAAATTCCCGAGGGCAAAGCTCGCGAGGACGTCCAGCGCAGCATGACCGACACGCAGGTGCGCAAGGGGCAATTCAACCAGGCGCTCGAAATGCTCAATGCCATGCCGGAGTCCGTGAATCGTGACCGCAGCGTTCACAAGCTCGGCGAGGAATGGGCCAAGTCCGACCTCAAAGCCGCAGAGGCCTGGCTGAAGCTGCAGCCGGATTCGTCGGACCGCGACCTCGCCGTGGCCGGCTACACCGCTGTGCTCGCGCGCAGTGATCCGCACGCCGCCATCGAGTGGCTCAATTCCGTTCCCGATCTGGAGGTGCGCAAGGGCGCGATGCGCAACATCGCCACGCAATGGTTCAAAGCCGATGCCGCAAACGCCGAGACGTGGATGTCAGGGGTAAAAGAGTTTTCCAACGTTGACCGGGATATGATCCGGCGCATGGGCGCGCTCAAAAGTGATTACACACTCTCCCTTCCGCCAAAGGTCAGCACTCGGCGGTAGTGCAGCATAGCCGCAACCCCCTTCGTGGCGGAATTTGCCAGAGTTCGGACGAACGCACTGGCATCACCAACACCCGGCTTGCAAACCAAACGCTCTCAGCCAACATGCGCGCTCTCATGGCCGCACCTGAATTGCTCATTTATCTCGATGGAAAACTCGTCCCGGAATCCGAGGCGAAGATCAGTGTTTTCGATCACGGTCTCCTTTATGGTGACGGTGTCTTCGAGGGCATCCGCGTCTATAACGGACGCGTCTTCAAACTAACCGAGCATCTGGAGCGCCTCTACTCCTGCTCGCGCGCGATTTGCCTGACGATCCCGATCAGCGTGGCTGAAATGGAGAAGGCGGTGTGCGAGACGGTGGGCGCGAACAACATCCGCGATGGCTACATCCGCCTCGTGATCACGCGCGGCGTCGGCTCTCTGGGGCTGAATCCGTACCAGTGTCCGAAGGCCAGTATCATCGTCATTGCGAGCACGATCACTCTTTACGCGAAGGAGAAGTACGAGAACGGCCTCCAGCTCATCACCTGCGGCACGCGGCGTCCGTCACCTGCGGCGCTCAGCCCGCAGGTGAAATCACTGAACTATCTCAACAATGTGATGGCCAAGATCGAGTGCATCCAGGCTGGATGTGAGGAGGGCATCATGCTCAACGAGCAGGGCTACGTTTCCGAATGCACGGGCGACAACATCTTCATCGTGAAGAAAGGCGAGGTCATCACCCCGCCGATATCATCCGGCGCGCTCGACGGCATCACGCGCCAGACGGTGATCGAGCTGCTCAAGGAAATGGGCGTCACCTGCCGCGAGGCCGTGATGACGCGCTTTGATGTCTATACCGCTGACGAATGCTTCCTCACAGGCACCGCCGCCGAGGTCATCGCCGCCGTGGTGTACGACCGCCGTCCCATCGGCGACGGCAAACCTGGCGCGCTGACGAACAAGCTCATCACGCGCTTCAAAGAGTTCGTGAAGACAGCGGGCACGCCGGTGCCATACGTTTGAGCGATGATCAGCTCGGATGCCGCCCCAAGGCGAAGGGCTTTGGAGTCCGAGTGGTTGGCGCGCAGTCTTTCCACGGGCTTGCGCCCGCCGCTACGAGGTACGTCGCGTTCGTAGCCGCCGCCACAAGGCGGTGGTCAGCGGGGAGATCGTATGGTTTACGCGAAGGCCGTGATGCCGAACAGCGGCGCGAGCCAATGAAACACGCTGATCTCGATTGCCGTCACGAAAGCGCCCGCGACGAAGCAGATGATCTCATGGCACCGCCCGGATGACACGAGGCGAGTGAAATCCATCCAGCTTTGATGGTTTGGCCCCGTCCGACTCAATGCGAGTGATTGACGCGCTTTGATCTTTGTCTTAACACAGTCCTGACGCTGGATGTCGGACGTAACTGATTGGCAAGGCGGCACGATGAGTATGAAATGCGATGTTTGTGAGAAGGAAGCCACGGTTCATTTGACCCAGATAATCAACGGTCAGATGAACACGGTGAATCTGTGCGAGACGTGCTCGAAGCAGAAGGGCGTGACGGACGAGATGGGCTTCGGTCTCGCGGAGGCCTTTCTTGGCCCGGCGCAAGCGGCGGGCGCGGCGGTAAAGGTGCTCGATGACAATCTGACGTGCCCGGCCTGCGGCTTCACCCAGGCGCAGCTCAAGAAGATCGGACGCATGGGTTGCCCGGAATGTTACGCCACCTTTCGCGACGGCCTCGACTCCATGCTCAAGGCCATGCACAAGGGCACGCGTCACGTTGGCAAAACACCCGAGCGCCAGATCACCGAGGCGAAGACATCCAGCCGGGTGACCGAGCTGCGCGCCGAACTGGAAGCCGCCGTGCGCGATGAACGCTACGAGGACGCCGCACGGCTCAAGACCGAGCTGGAGAAGCAGCAGCGCAAAGCGGCGAAGGCGGCGAATTGAGGGTGCGGCGCTTTTCCATGTCCCTGATCTGTCCTCGCGGCTCAATCCCCTCATTGACAAAAAGAGGCGATCCCCCCATTTTTTGCCCATGACTGCCACCATTCCCGCACCTGAAACATGGATTCGATCCATCGGTGAACTGCGGTTGCCACCCGAAACAGACAAACACCTGCAGGACCTGATGGACCGCAATAATGACGGTCTGCTGCACCCCTCTCAGAAGCAGGAGCTGGCAGCCCTAGCAGCGTGGAGCGAGGAAATTTCTCTCCTTCGTGCCGAGGCTCTGCATCTGCTCGGACAGCGCCCCGCATGAGCATTTCCATTCATCTGGCAAACGCCGTCAGGGCGCGAGCCGGAGATCGCTGCGAGTATTGCAAGATGTGCCAGTCGCTTCAGGGAGCCACGTTTCACTTTGAGCACATTGAACCGCTCACCTGTGGGGGTCTCACCACGCGAGTGAATCTGGCTCTCGCTTGTCCAAGCTGCAACCTGCACAAGTCGGACCGTTCCCACGCCGTCGATCCTGCCACAAACTCTTCCGTGCCTATCTTCCACCCGCGTCGAGACGTTTGGTCAGACCATTTCGAATGGCAGGGAACCGTTGTCATCGGTCGAACCCCGACCGGCAGAGCAACCATCAAAGCGCTCGACCTCAATCATCCGCGCCGTCTGCGCGTTCGGGAAGCCGAAGCGGCCTTTGATTTGTTTCCACCGTCCTGACGAATGTCGGCCGCAGAATCTCCAGCATTTGCGCGTTCGTCTCCGCGTCCTTCACCGCCACGCGGATCGCCTTGCTGCCGAGACCGCGTCCCATTGGTGATGCGTCGCGCAAAAACAAACCGCGCTCGCGGCAGCGCAGCACCACCTCGCGTGCATCCGGCGCGTCAGCGGGCAGGTGACACAAAAGAAAATTCGCCACGCCTTCAACCACATCCCAGCCGAGAGCGCGCAATCCTGAGGCGAGCACGCGCCGCAGATCACCCGTCTCGTTCCAACGCGCCGTGTAATAATCCACCGACTCCAGCGCCCGCACTGCCGCTACTTGCGCCGGCAGGCTCACCACCCACGGCGGCGTGAGCGCGCGCAGTTGCTCAAGCTGCTGCGCGCCCGCGCACAGATACGCCACGCGCGCGCCGCTCAGAGCGTATGCCTTCGACATCGATTTGCACACGATCACGTTCTCGCTCCGCGCCGCGAAACGCTCCAGAGAATGTTCCGGGCCAACGTAATCCACATACGTCTCATCCACCCACACGCGCGTCGTCGCCGGCGCAGTGCCCAGCACCTCTTGCAAGGCTGCCGCAGGCACATGCTTTCCCGTCGGGCTGTTCGGATTCACCAGCACCACGAGATCGTATGCTTCGCCAAGCGCCACGCTCAACGCATCGAGCGGCACCTCGTAGCCGCGCTTACGCCGCAGCGTCAGCCGGTCCACGCTGCATCCGATCACCTGCTCCAGCACATGCGCATACTCGCCGTAAGTCGGATCGAGAAGCAGCACGCGCGATTTCCGGCTCAGCCACGCGGGCAGCGCGCGGAAAATCAGATCTGACGAGCCGCCGCCCGCCAGCACATTCTCCCCACCCACACCGCGCGCTGCTGCGATGGCGCGCGTCAGCCCCTCGCATGAAGTCGGCGGCGAGGTGCGCAGGAGCCACGGCAGATGCTCGCGCAGACTCTCCAGCACCGCAGGCGCCGGAACGAACCACGCGTCCAGCACATCCGCGTTGATGATGTCTCGCGCGCGCTCCAGCGTTTTGAAATCTGCGCCCACCGCGTCAAAGAACGCGCCGCCGTGGAAACATGAGGCCGGTTTGCGGTAGGGCATCGGCAGCCGCCACCGTGCAAGCGTCTCCGCTTTTTCAAACAGCGCGGCCATTCGCCCTGCCTGCGCGCGCAGGCGCTCTGTCGTCGCGTGCATCAGCTCATAGGTCACAGCGCCCGATTTCGTCCGCATCCCCGTGGCCTCCAGCCCCGCCTCCAGATACATCGGCAGCACCTCCTGCCGGCCGATGCCCACGATGCGGGTGCCGCCGCGCGATTCCACCCAGCGCAACGCCGCATACATCAGCAGCGCCGCCAGCGGCCTGCCGCGATACTCACGCCGCACCGTCAGCAGCCGCACCTCGTAGCTGCGCGCATCGAGCGCGAATGGCAGGCCGGAGCGCGCGAAGTATTTATCGAAAGAGTACATCGGCGCGCTTGGTGGCGTGATGCTCACGAAACCAGCCAGCCGGCCCTCATGTCGCGCAATGATGTAAACATTCGCCACATCCAGCCCGTCCTGCAGCCGCTCGGACTCATTCGTGTGATGCTGCTGAATCTCCCGCGCATACACCTCGTGTCGCAGTTGATAAATCTCATCGCGATCCGCCTCCGTGGCCAGATCGATGGAGAATCCGGCGGTTGAACGTGTCGATGCCTCGGGAGGAGCGATCAGGGTTTTCATGGCCGCGATCTTCTCAGCAGCGCCGCCGCGCGTCGATCCTATTTTCTCGATGCTCGCATCGACGATCCAGATGTCCGATGGCGGTCCTCGCAGCATCGAGGAGTTTCATCAATTGCCCGCGCGAGGGCAATGTGGGCTGCATCGACGGCGTTTGCGTGTCCCGCCATGAATCGACGCCAGTTTCTCCAAACCACCTCCGCCGCCGCCCTGACTTCCTGCTCATCATTCAGTGAACCCGACGCGCTGATCATCGACACGCACCAGCATCTCTGGGACCGGCGAGCTTTGAGTTTGCCGTGGCTCGATGGAGCGCCGGAGGTGCTGCGTCATGATTTTGTCACCACAGACTATGTGACGGCAAACGCGGGACTGAACGTGAGGGCGATCTACATGGAGGTGGACGTGGCTCCTTCGGATCACACCAAGGAAGCAGACCTCATCGTGGCGCAGTGCCGCGCGGGGAACACGCCCACCATTGCGGCAACCATCGGCGGCAGGCCCGCGTCTGATGATTTCGAGAGCTACGTGAAGCGCTACTCTGGCAACGGCGTCGTCAAAGGCTTGCGCCAGGTGCTGCATGGCGGCTCCACGCCTCCCGGCTTCTGCTTGAGCAGAGATTTCGTGCGCGGTGTGCGGACGCTCGGCAAACATGGCCTCAACTTTGAACTCACCATGCGCCCCGCCGAATTGAGTGACGGCGTGAAGCTCATCAAGCAATGTCCTGACACGCGCTTCGTGCTCGACCACTGCGGCAATGGAGATCCGAAGGCATTCAATCCCAGGCTCGGCCCCGGTCTGAAGCGAAGCTGCACCGCCGACGAATGGAAACGCGGCATCGACGCGGTCGCAGCGCAGCCCGGCGTGATGTGCAAGATCAGCGGCATCGCGGCCTTTGTCCCGCCTGGAAAATGGCACGCGGAAGACCTAGCGCCTGTCGTGAATCACTGCCTCGACGCCTTCGGTCACGAGCGCGTTTTCTTCGGCGGCGACTGGCCGGTGTGCCTGCTCGGTAGCCCTGTGCGTGGCTGGGTGGATGCGCTGAAGCAGATCGTGTCGTCACGTCCCGCCAGTGAGCAGCGCAGGCTTTGGAGTGGAAATGCGATCCGGTTTTACAAGTTGAGAGTGTGAGCCTGGCGGATCATGGACTTTGCCGCTCGATGGTCCACCCGTCGCTTTTTCGACGATAGACCAGACGGTCATGCAGTCGGCTGACGCGGCCTTGCCAGAATTCCATTTCGTCTGGTTGAAGAGTGAAACCGCCCCAGTGGGGAGGGCAGGGGACGCTGCCCTCGGGGTATTGCTGCTGCAGTTCGGCGGTGCGCTGCTCGAGCCATGCGCGGTCCGGTATGACGCGGCTTTGCTCGGAGGCCCAGGCGCCGATCTGGTGGCCGTATGGACGTGAGGCGAAGTACTTCTCCGCGTCCTCGCGCGGGAGTTTGGTGATGGTGCCGCGGATGGCGGCCTGACGCTGGCGGTTCGTCCAGAGGAAGAGGAGCGAGCCACGCGGATCAGCGGCGATCTCGCGGGCTTTGCGGCTTTCGTAGTTGGTGAAGAAGTGGAAGCCGCGGGCGTCGATGCCTTTTAAGAGAACGGTGCGCACGCTCGGGGCGCCGTCAGCGTTGATGGTGGCAAGGGTGGCGGCGTTTGGCTCGGGGAGGTGGTGCGCGAGCGCGTCGTGCAGCCAGCCCTCGAAGAGATCGATGGGCGAGAGCGGGGCGGAGTCCTCGACGAGTTCGCCCAGCTCGTAGCTTACGCGCAGGGCGCCGAGGTTTGGTTTGTCAGCGGGAGTCATCTGTTTTATGAAGCACGTCATCCGCGCGCGCGCCAGCCCTTGCTTGTGTTTTGCGCGCAGCCCTTTGCCAACATGAGTACGACCATCACTGGAGTCTTGTCCGATCTCACCCGCACGCTGCTGGACGCGGCGGCGATCAAAGCGCGCGTCGGAGAGCTGTCGCGCGCCATCGCTGGGGATTACACTGGGCGCACGATCACGGTGGTGGCGATCATGGATGGCGGGTTGTTCTTCGTGGCTGATCTGCTGCGTGGCATCGATCTGCCGATCAGGTTTCACTCGCTGAGCGCGAGCAGCTACCACGGCGGGACGCAATCCAGCGGCACGGTGCGCCTGCCGTGGCCGCCGGGTCTCGATCTCGCGGGGCAGGATGTGCTGCTGCTCGATGACATTCTGGACACCGGCCTCACGCTCGGGGCGGTGCAGGATCGCATCATGGAGCAAAAGCCCGCGAGCCTGCGCACGGGCGTGCTGCTGAGCAAAAAGCGCAAACGCGCGCGCGATGTGGTCGCGGACTATGTCGGCTTTGAGATCGAGGACGAGTTCGTCGTCGGCTACGGCATGGATTACAACGGGCGCTTCCGCAATCTGCCGTGCATCGGCATCCTGAGTCCGTCATGAAAGTGCGCGTGTTGTTTTTCTCCGTGCTGCGGGATATCACCGGCGTGGGCGAGATCGTGCTGGAGCTTCCGGCTGATGCGCGCACGGCTGATGATCTGCTGCGTGTGCTTTACGATAGGTGGCCAAAGCTCGCCGAATGGGATGCGGCGCTGCTCATCGCCATTGATCAAACTTATGCGCGACGCGCTGAAGAGCTGAGGGATGGCGCGGAGGTGGCGATCATGCCCCCGGTGCAGGGCGGGTAGGATGAGGGAACCACGAATGGACACGAATCGACACGAATATGACGAGCTGGTGGCATTTGGTGCGCAGCACCTTGGACTGCGGCAGCCCGCTGCCGCTTTTCGGAGCCAGCCTGCTGGCGTCGGAGTTCGCTCGATATCCTTTCGCGCAATCGCCTCCGCAACTCCGAAGGCGGAGATTTCGAACTCCGTTTATCGTGATGCGACGCCAGCAGCCTGGCTTGAGAAAGCGACAGCCTGCTGCCGCAGTCCAATGCCTGCGGCGCGGCTCGCCATGGGAGGAGTGAAAGGATGACTATTGCGTGGCGCAATGAGGCTTGTCCGTTTTTGCCTGAGGTGGAGCGGATGGTGACGCATGAGGACGTGGCGGCGCTGGGGGCGGATCGTGGCGTGAGGTTTTATGAGACGGCGCTGTGCTATGCGCAGAGCCTGTGGCGCTCAGGCTTTCCCGCGAAGGCGATGCTGATCTGCAACCGGGCGATGCTTGCGGATGTGAAATGCGGGGATGCAATTTTGAAGCGGTGGCCGCTCCCGTATCGCGCGCTGGCCTGGCTTTTTGTGAATCGCCCGGCTGATCCGGCGCAGTTTTTCGGCAATCCACGCTATCACTACCAGCACCTCGCGAGCCGCATGAGAGGGCATGGCAGCGAGTTGGGTGTGGCGCGGTTCTGGGCCTGCTGGTATCTGGCGAAGGAGGTGCTGCCGGACAAGGAGTTCCCCGCTGACGCGAAACAGATTCGTAATGACGCGCTCATCGAGCCGATCTTCGGCTCCATCGACGCGCAGCTCCGCGCGCTCTCTCATGCGGATGATGCGGACGCATGGCACCAAGCGCTGGGGTGGGCTGCGGCTCATCGTCGGCCCCGTGCGCAGGTTGACACGGCCATCTCCATCCGGCGCATTGGCGCTGATGAGTTGCATGTCGTTCATGAGCTGGCGCACGAGATCTGGCCGCGTGTTTATCCCGGCATCATCACACACGCGCAGATCGAGCACATGCTGGAGCGCTCTTATGGTGTGGATCACATGAGCGCGGAGATGGCGGGCGGGGTGTGTTACGCGTTGATCGAGAGCGGCGGCAAAGCCATCGGCTATCTCGCGTGCGAGCCGCTGGCTGCTGAGCGTGTGTTGTTCATTCACAAACTGTATCTTCATCCTGACTGGCACGGCATCGGAGCGGGGGCGCGGGCGCTGGAGTGGCTGCAAAGTCGCGCGGTAGAAGGCGGCCAGCGTGTTTTACGGCTGCGTGTGAACATCCACAACGCGCCTGCCATCCGCGCCTACCTGCGCGCCGGGTTCACCTTTGCAGGAGAGATCGTCACGGACATCGGCGGTGGTTTTGTGATGGATGACTACCAGATGGAGAAGAACGTGGGATGAGGAGGAGGCATCAATCCTACTCTTCCTCTTTCTCCCTTGAAGTTCGTCCTCTCCGATTCCCGCCGCTGGCTTTCGCTTTCTGAAAGGGAGTAGAAGTAGGAGTAAGAGGAGGAAAAGGATGGAAATTCAGGAGGCTTACGCCATCTGCTACGGCTTCGTCGAGACTGGAGGCGGTGTGCCGGGGGGATTGAGCGCGTGCTTGAATTCGGGCGGGATCATCTTCGTGCCCTGCATCATGTGCTGGGGCGGATTTTGCATGCCACGCAGCACGTCAGGCGGCGGGCCGGCTTTCATCGCGGCGACGGCCTCGGGCGGAGGTGGGATGGCGGCGAGTTCCTCGGGCGTGGGCTGGCGGACTTCCTCCTGGATCACGAAAGGTGGCGGCGAGGGATTCATGGGAGCTGGCTGCGGTTTGCTGGCAATCGCAGGCGCGGGCTGCGTGGCGTTGAGTGCCGCAGCTCGCTCGACATCCTCGTCGGTAGTATTTGCCGGGGCGGCCGATGCGAGCGGCGGCGCGGTTGTTTTCTCCGGCAGAGGCGGAGTCGCGATGGAAGCGGGGAGCGAGGGCATCGCGCCCTCGCTCCCGAGATTGCCCCAGCGCCACCCCGCCGCGATGACTCCGACTAGGATCGCCAGCACGGCGGGCCAAAGCAGCGGATGGATGGAGGAGGACTCTTTCACGACGTGACGAGATCAGGGCAGGTCGCTGTAGAGAACTTTGCAACCGACCGCGCCGTTGCCATTACGGCAAAGAACGGACCGACCTCCGTGGCCGGCGGCCAGAGGGAAAAGCCCTGTGCTGCCACCTTGGTTGTTGTTGTCCTGGCGGCAAGTGGTCCAGTTCCGGGCATTGGCGGAGTAGTTGGTGAAGAGGACTTTCGCGTAAGCTCCATCATAGGCTCCGCCGAGGATGCAGGAGTAGCTGTTGGGGCTCGGGATGCAGTAGTGACTCGGGCTGGCCAAGATCGGCAGGTTGCCATCTTCAAAGGCATTCCAGAATGCCCAGCCGCTGCCGGTGTAGTATCGGGAAAGCAATCGGGTGGGCACATTTGTCGCGGCGGATATGAGACAGTAAATCTGGTGTGTTGGCCCATCGACGCAAAGGGTGTTGTACTTGGCTCCGCCGATTAGGGTTCCGGTCGTGGTGCTGACCCAGGCGGAGCCGTTATGATAGCTGTATCTCAGGTTGTCCTGGGTAGAGGTGGTGTGCCAGACGAAATGATAAACTTCGTCCACACCGCAGCTACGGTTGTTAATACTTCTTTGATTCACGCCGTCGATCAGCACCTCCACCCACGCTGAGCCGTTGTGGTAAACGGCCCAGAGGTAACCGGAGCCGTCCAGGTACCAGAGCACATGGTAGCCACTATCCACGCAGAGCTGCCTGGGATTGTTGACGAGTGAGGTTCCCACCTTGGCGGTGGCCCATGTGGCGCCTGTGTAGTAGCAGACCCAGATGGCTTGATCGGTTCCGCGGTAGAAGACCCAGTGGTTCACGTTGTCCACGGCGATGGTGTTGAAGTTCCCTGACGCGCAGTTGGCGGCCCATTGCGTGGAGGTCCAGGCGCTGCCGTTCCAGTACACGGCGTAGAGCTTGCTGTTGGCTGTACACCAGAAGATGCCATAGCCGGGATCATAGGCACCCGAGAGACTTGAGGGGGCCTCCGCCGCGATGCCTCCGGTAACGGTGTTTTCATTCCAGGCCGCTTCTGCGGAACTGCTGAAACCGAGGGCGAGCACCGCCCCCAGGATGGTGACTCGCAACAGAGTCTTGACTTGTTGGATGGTTTTCATGGTGATCGAATATCCTTTCAAAGACGCGCCCCATGCAAAGACCTCGACGTAAGCCGCCCAAGCAAAGCCAGGGCTGACAGACTTTCGGCGGGGACTCACATATCGAGACGATCCATGAGCGACATTGACGCGACTTGCCGCGCGGAGTCAACGCAACGATTCGGTGGAAAGCCGCCGAATGACCTGACTCTCCAAGGCAAGGCGCTCGGCGATGGAGCAACGTCAAGCGAAGTGCATTCGCGCGCTCACCATCCCTGTCATCCTCATCATCCAGCCACGGTGCAAGGGATCAGCGTCTGCCCTGGGATGCGCGGTCCACGCTATCGAGATAGATCTTGCGCCGTTCATCCATGCCGAGTCCCTGATTGCGCAGGCCTAGCATCTGCCGGTTGATGTCCTCGCGCTGCCCAACGCTCAGGCGCGAGAGCTTTTGCACCACATCAGCCGGAGGTTCCTTGGGAAATCCGTCCGATGAAAATCCGGCGCGATAGTTCTCGGCGGCTTGTTTCGCCTCCTGCACTTGAGAGGAGTTCAAAGGCGAGGCGCTACCGCCGGAACTTCCACGCGAAGTGGCGCGGACGGTTTTTTTGCGCGGCGGCTCCTGGTAACGCACGGTGATGACCTCTCCGCCAGGGATCTGGATTTTTGCCGACCACGTTCGCATCGCGGCTGTGTTTCCTCCAATGCCGAGCAACTGCCAGCCCTGTGAATTGGGCGTTCTTGATACCACCTGAGACTCCATGCTTTCGGTGTTCAGCAGCGTGGCGAACACATCGCTCCCCGTGCGAGCGACACCAGTGAGGATGATCGAATCGAAACTGCCGAGGGAACGCGTGAAGGGTGAGCTGGTGATGAGCGCCTCGAAGGCCTCGTCCCTCACGGCGGGAAGAGCCGCTGAATCATTGCCCGGTGGCGGCATTTCCTGGGGCACCTCGGCTCCGCGCAGCATGGTCACGACGCCGAGCAAGCCCACGAAGAGGGCGCCCCGCGCCAGCATCATGGTCTTCGTCCCAACAAAACTCGGCAGCCGACTCATGGCGCAAAGTACGGCGCGACTCCGGGGAAACCATCCAGCAAAACTAAAAAGCTGGAGTGGCGCTGATGGTTGCACCATCTTCAAATCCACGGCACCATCACTCATGATCGGCATCTTCATCATCCTTCTCCTCCTCGTCTTCGGCGCGAGCCGTTATGCGCTGGGGCGCTATGAGTCGGCGATGAACGAAGGCGCGAAGGAAAAAGCGCCGTTGCCGCTCACGGGCGCGGAGATCGCGCGGGATTTTCTCGAAAGCAGCGACGCGGGAGATGTCGAGGTCGTGGAGCACAATGGCGTGGTCACGGATTACTTTGATCCAGCGCGGCGGCGTTTGTTTTTGCGGAAGGAGTTTTTCGAGGGACAAACCCTAGCGGCCTGGGCGGTGGCGCTGCACGAGGCGGGACACGCGGTGCAAACGGGCGAGGCGCTGCCGGAGCTGAACTGGCGGCGCAGTTGCATCAAGATGACGCGCTATGTGCCAATGCTCGCACTCATCCTCGGCGTGACGATGAAATTCCTGCTGAGGATGCCGATGCTGCCCGTCATCATCGGCATCGCAGGCATTTGGGCCGCCGTGATGCTGCTGAACATTGGTTCGCTCGCCGTCGAACGAAACGCCAATTTGCGACTGCGGAAATTTCTCGAACAACGTCTCGCACGACACGGTGGCGCGAAGGACAAGCTGGAATCGCTGCTCGGCTCCGTCGCCTTGCGCGAGGTGGGTGATCTGGTGCGATCACCGAGGTATTTCTTTTTCTCCGCGCTGCCCGGCACTAGCAAAATGCGGCCGAGGTGAGGATCGGGCTTATTCTATAAGGGCACTTCCCCCTTGCGCGCTTGCCGCTGAAAGACACACTCCGGCACCTCCCGCCACACACCCCAAACCTTGGCGCCCCCCACCATGACCCCTCTCCATCGTCTCGAACGCGTCTTCTTCTGGCTCTCCGGCGCCGCCACTGACAGTCTCGAATCCTGTCCCGCGTGGGAGCGGCGCAAATACGTCGCATTTGGCGCGACGGTGCTGGTGCCCTCGCTCTTCGCACTGATGTCGGCGGCGTATGCGATCTCGACACTGACGGACAATTGGTGGGTCATTGCTCCCGTGTCGTTGATCTGGTCGTTCATCATTCTCACGGTCGATCGCGCGCTGCTCGCAACGTATCGCGCTTACCAGTCCTGGTTCCGCAAGCTCTCGCAGTTTTCCCTCCGCGTCGTCGTCGCCGCGCTCATGGGCATGACCATCGCGCATCCGCTGGCGCTGCTGTTGTT
>JANPIW010000507.1:0-16362 GCA_031425215.1 Verrucomicrobiaceae bacterium | reverse complement strand
GTCGCCGTCATCTGGGTCGTGTTTGCCATTAATTTCTTCCTCACCCTGCACCGGCGCAACGAGCCTTCGCTCTACGTCGCGCTGTGGTTCTACATCGCCACCATCATCACCGTGGCGATGCTCTACATCGTCAATCACCTCTCCATCCCCACCAGCCTCACGCACAGCTACGGCATCTTCTCCGGCGTGCAGGACGCACTGGTGCAGTGGTGGTACGGGCACAATGCCGTCGCGTTTTTTCTCACCACTCCGATCCTCGGCATCATGTACTATTTCCTGCCGAAGGCGGTGGAGCGGCCGGTGTATTCGTACCGCCTGTCCATCGTTCACTTCTGGTCGCTCGTGTTCATCTACATCTGGGCCGGACCGCATCACTTGCTCAACACTGCGCTGCCCAAGTGGCTGCAAATGCTCGGCATGTTTTTCTCACTCATGCTCTGGGCGCCGAGCTGGGGCGGGATGCTCAATGGTCTGCTCACCCTGCGCGGCGCGTGGGACAAACTGCGCACTGATCCCGTCGTGAAGTTCTACATCGCCGCCGTCACCTTTTACGGCATGGCCACATTCGAGGGACCGCTGCTCTCCATCCGCGCGGTGAACGCGCTCTCGCATTACTCCGACTGGACCATCGGTCACGTCCACGCCGGCGCGCTCGGTTGGAACGGCTTCATGGCAGCCGGCATGTTTTACTGGCTCGCTCCACGACTCTACGGCACCAAGCTGCACTCCATCGCCTGGGCCAACTTCCACTTCTGGATCGGCACCGTCGGCATCCTCCTCTACGTCGGCGCCATGTGGACCGCCGGCATCCGCCAGGGCCTCATGCTCAATGCCACCGATGCCGCAGGCACCACGCTCGTGTATCCGAATTTCGTCGAGACCATCGACACAGGCACCCAGGCCCTGCTGTTCTTCCGCGTCATCGGCGGCACGCTCTATCTCGCCGGCATGGTGCTCATGCTCGTGAACATCGTCCTCACCATCCGCAGTGGCAAAGCCGTGAACGACACGCGCGAGGTCGTGTCGCTCACCACAGGCCGAGACGACATGGGCATGACACGCACCTTCTTCAATGAACCCGTGCTCTACTTCCTCGGCGGACTGCTGCTCGTGCTCGGCTGGATATTCCTGCCGCCCGGCGCGAACTTCGCCGCGCTCATCTGCACGCTCGTCTTCATCGCGCTCGCCGTGCTGAAGTTCCTCAAGACGCATCAGACCTGGTCCGCATGGTATGAGCGGCTGCTGCACAATTACATCCCCTTCACCGTGCTCACCTTCGTCGCTGTCGTCCTCGGCGGCCTCATCCAGATCATCCCCACCGTCACCGTCAACCGCGCGCGAAACGTCGAGGATCGCATCCAGAAAATCTACACGCCGCTCGAACTGGCCGGACGCGACCTCTACGTCAGTGAAGGCTGCTACAACTGCCACTCGCAGATGATCCGCACCCTCGTCCCCGACGTGCTGCGCTACGGCGACTACTCGCGCCTCGGCGAGACCATTTATGATCATCCCTTTCAATGGGGATCCAAACGCACTGGCCCCGATCTCGCGCGCGAAGGCGGTCGCTATCCTGACGACTGGCATTTCCGTCACATGCTCAATCCGCGCGAACTCAACGCGGCCTCTCTCATGCCCTCGTATCCGTGGCTGTACGACAACAAGACCGACTACAAATCCCTGCCAAAAAAAATCGCCGTGCTCTCCCGTCTCGGCGTGCCCTATCCGCCGATGACTGGAGACGAAATCAAAGACAGTGCGCAAAAGCAGGCCATCACCATCGCCAAAGGCCTCCAGGACAAAGGACTCAACGCCGTGGCGGACAACAGCATCATCGCCCTCATCGCCTACCTGCAAAAGCTCGGCCAGTACGACACGCCCAAGGTCGATGAAAAACTCGCGCCCGTCCCCGGCCAGATGCCCTTCCCGCTCAAACCCAGCAGCCCCGACAACTACCGCTCTTCCTCCGCCGCCGCAGCGGGCGAGTAACGCAACAACCCCACCGACCATCCCATGTTCAAACGCGTCATCTTCGATCACTGGACTGAATGGGCCACCGTCGCCTCCTTCGCCTTCACACTCACTTTCTTCCTCTTCATGTCCATCCGCGCCCTCCGCATCCGCAAAGACAAAGCCGAGCAAATGTCCGCGCTCCCGCTCGACGACTGATTCAGAAATCCAAAATCCAAAATTCGATGTCCAACGAACCCCAACTCCGCGAGCACAGCTACGACGGCATCCAGGAGTACGACCAGAAGCTGCCCAACTGGTGGCTCTTCACCTGGTACATCACCATGGTCTGGTTCGTCGTCGCATGGGGCGCCTATTACCAGCTCGGCATCGGCCGCACCGACGAGCAGGAAATGGAATTGGTCGCCGCCTTCATCAAACAGAAACAAGAAAGCGCACTCGCAGGAATCGACGACGCCAAGCTCTGGGCCATGTCACGCGACGCAAAAACCGTCGAGGCCGGCAAAGCCACCTACACCACCACCTGCGCCGCGTGTCACGCGCCCGATCTCAGCGCGAAAATAGGACCAGCAAAACTCCCCGGCCTGGCTCTCAACGACACCGAGTGGAAACACGGCGGCAAGCCCGCGCAGATGCTTTCCATCGTCCGCAAAGGCGCGCCCGATGTCACCAAAGGCATGCCCGCATGGGAACCCGTGCTCGGCACCCAGCGCGTCGTTGAGGTCATCGCCTTTGTGCTCAGTCATCACAAAGAAAGCGATCCCGTCACACTCTCGGCTGATTCCCCCTTGAGCGCGGCAGCGGATCAACCCGTCGTGCCGCCGTCAAAATAGCGTGACGATCACCGCTTTGGCGGTGCCGTTCGTGGAAAAAAGCGTCGCCCCGATTCCAGGAGCCGGCGCTTGATTCATCCCCGGCTACCGCGAACTCTGCGCCACGCACCATGTCGCAATCCCTCGCACTCCACTTCGACCGCACCGGCCCGCCAGCCGACGTGCTGCAACTCACCACACGCGCACTGCCGCCGCTTAAAGGTCACGAGGTTCTCGTGCGGATGCGGTATGCACCGATCAATCCGGCTGATCTCAATTTCATCGAAGGCGGCTACGGCAGACTCCCCGCGCTGCCTGCCACGGCAGGGATGGAGGGCTGCGGCGAGGTGGAGGAATGCGGGCCTGATGTGGAGTCATTGAAGAAAGGCGATCTCGTCATCCCCATCGAGGGCGGCGGCTGCTGGGCGCAGCATCTCATAGCGCCGGAGCACGGCTTGGCCACGCTGCCGCCGCAGCTCGACGCGGTGCAGGCCGCGATGCTGCGCATCAATCCGCTCACCGCCTGGCGCCTGCTCAAAGGCTTCGGCGATCTGACCGAGGGCGACGTGATCGCACAAAACGCATCGAACTCCGGCGTGGGCCGCGCTCTCATCCAGATCGCAAAGAAGCTCGGCATTCGCACCATCAACTTTGTGCGCCGTGCGGAACTCATCGATGAACTCAAAGAACTGGGTGCCGACGCCGTGTTTCTCGACAACGAAGAAGGTCACGCCGCCGCGAAAGCATTGCTCAAATCCATGCCGCTGCTCCTCGCGACAAACGCCGTGAGCGGCGACTCCGCCATCCGGCTCATGGACCTGCTCTCACCCGGCGGCACGCTCGTGACCTACGGCGCGATGAGCCGCCAGAGCTTGAAGGTGCCAAACAAGTTTCTGATCTTCAAAGACATCACCCTGAGCGGACTTTGGATCACACGCTGGATCGAGCACGCGGGCAGCGCCGAGCTTTACGACGCGCTCCGCCCGCTCGCCGCGATGATGATGGCCGGGGAGCTGTCCATCGCCGTGGACGAAATCGTGCCGCTCAAAGATTTCAAAAACGCCATCAAGCGCGCGCAAGAAAGCGGTCGCGATGGCAAAGTGGTGCTCGATCTGGCTTAGCCCAACAGCTTCACCGCGCGTTTTTCCCGCGCGCTCAAACATGCGGTGTCCACAATCTGCTGGCCGATGCGCGAGATGGAAATGGTGAGCGGGCCAATAAGCGGCGCTCCGGTTTCGAGATGATGGATGAAATGCTCGACGGGATTGCGGTTCGGCGCGGTGACTGGATCGACAGGCAGATCAAAGCCCTCGGGGCGCGCGCGCGTTTGTACGCGGATCGTCGGCGCATAGTCGTAGCATGAGATAGTTCCCTCGGTGCCCTTGATCACAAAGCCGCATTTCGGCTGCGGCTGATGCGTCCACGGATCTGTGAAGGTGCCCCAGCGCGTCTCGCTTTTGCTGAGGCCGAACGCATAGCGGATGACGGCAACGGCGTGTTCATCCACCTCAAGACCTTGCGGCTCGTCCCAGGTGCAGCACACCTCCAGGGGCGCGCGTCCGCCAAGATGCCAGGTGCCCAGCGTGGTGCCGTAGCCCATGTAATCCAGCAGCGATCCGCCGCCCTGCGCCTTGCTGTAAAACCAGCTCGCCGCTTTGTCGGCGGCACTCGGCTCTTTCTCGATCTTGTCAGCGCCGTGATAAAGCGGGCCGCGATTCCCGCCATGATGATGAAACTCGCGCGCCTCGCCGATGACGCCTTCTTTTATAAGACGATGCGCCGTCTGCTGCCCCGCATCCCACACGAGCGGCCAGTTGATGATGAGTTCCTTCCCCGTCGGCTTCATCGCCGCCATCATTGCATCCGCCTCGGCCAGCGATCCGGCGAATGGCTTCTCCATGATGATGTGCGCGCCAAACGGGGCGACCTTCTCCACCCACTCGCCGTGCCTCGACGCGGCCGGGCACAGGATGACGATGTCGGGTTTGGTTTTCTCCAGGCAAGCGCGGTGGTCGGTGAAGACCTGGTCGTCGCGCAAAGAAAAATTCCGCGCCTCATCCACCATGCGCTCCGGTTGCTCGTCGCTGATGCCGACGATCTCCGCATTCGGATGCTCAGCCGTCTGCCGAAGCAGATCGCCCATGTGGAAGTGATCAAAGTTGATGCCCGCGATGCGCCAGCGTTTCATGGTGATGAGGAGTTTCTTTTCGACAGGATTACAAGGTTGGCAGGAATAACAGGGTGACGCGGACTTGGGAAGGGAAAATCTTTCCTGGGCTGCTTGACGCTCCATGTGCTGGAAGCGAAGGTCACCGCCATGAAGACCCTGCCGCTGAGCACCTTGGTGCGGAATCCTAAGAGCGTGAAAAAACTGACATCACAAGGGCATACCGTGCATATCACGGAGAAAGGCAAACCTCTGTGGGTGGTGAGCGCTGAGGCGGCAAACGGTGTGCGAGCCGATGAGTCGTCCGACAGTGAGAGGGCGCGTTGGATTGATGATTATTTCGACGAGTTGCTGAATGAACCGCCGTCCAAAGGCCCCTCAATCACCAAGGTGCTCCTTGAATCGAGAGGTGACCGCTGATGAAGGTCTTCGCCGACAGCAGTTTCATCGTCAGCATGGTCGTCCCTGATGCTGGATCATCTGAGGCGAAGGGCGTTTATCTCAGCCAAGGACGCCCTGAGCTTTTGTTCACTCCCATGCACGATCTCGAGGTCCGCAACGCGATCCGAGTGCGCGGTTATCAGGACAAACTGTCCTCGCCAGCAAGAGAGATGCCACGCATCAAGCGTGAACAGGCTGAAGCCAATGACCGGCTGAACTCCCTTTTCAAAAGGAGGGTGCTCGTATCAGCAGCACTCGACTGGCAAGAGACGAGCCAACGCGCCTGTGAGATGTCTGAGAAACACAGTTTCCGGCTCGGCACACGCTCGCTCGACATCCTGCAGGTTGCATCCGCGTTGGTAATGAGATGCGATCTGTTTCTCACCGGAGACACACGCCAGGCCGCGCTGGCGAAGGCGGAAGGCATAAGGGTAATCTTAATCAACGCTGAGTAAAGATAGTGGCGGTATAAAAGTGGCTTGGGGCCAGTCATCAAGACGGATGCGGCTACGGATCACGGGCATTACGGTCGTCTTTGTCATCGTCCCTGCTGTCGTTGTCTCGGTGGTCGCTCCTGTCATCCTTGTGGCAGTCCTTGTGATGCTCGTGCCGGGAATCATGCTTGTCGCAATGGCGGTCTCGATCAGACGAAGTGGAGCTGTTCATCCAGCTCGTGTCAGTGGACGAGCCAAAGTCATCGCTCGACGAGCTTGATCCGCCTGAATTAGCTTTGCCGTGAAGCGCGACGTAGCTGAAGCCCAGCGTGGCCACATGAATGGGCACGAGCGCCACAGCCAGCGAGTTCCGCGCGCGTTGCCCTCCACGAGAATGACGGTTCATGGCCTTGAATGCCTCTCCCCTTATCACTGGCTCGGGATACTTCTTCGTTCCGCCAGCGGGGACAAAGTAGCGGGTGCCGTCTTGTGGATCGCTGATCCATTCGCCTTTCGTATTCACTAGTGTCGCTTCCGGCTGGTCAGCAGGAATGAAATCACTGCGACTGCCAGGAGCGGCTTTCCAAATGCGATTGGCATTCCACGAGTCGTGATCCGCACGGTCGATGGAGCGGGTGATGTCGCACTGACAGAGCATCACGACGGCGATGGATGAGAGAAACATCCGCGCTGCGAGCAATCGAGTCATGAGTCGCTCCTGCTGGTGGATCAGTGAGGCGCGCTGGATGCACCGGCTGCTTCCTCCGGGCCGCGAGTTGGCGGCTTGAAGAAGAGCGCGAGCAACACGATGCCAGCCAGAGCCAGACCGGTGGGCACGAGGAAGAGCTTGTGGTAATCAACAGCACCACCCGTGCCACCTGCCTCCGCACCGACGGTGTAATGCGCGGCAAGGCGCGGGAAAAGCTGGCTGGCCACGACCATGCCCACGCCCAGGATGAGCAGATTAAAAAGCCCCTGCGCGCTGGAACGAACATCCTTTGGAAACACCGCATCGACGAAAATGTACACGGTCACGAAATAGAACGCGTAGCAAATGCCGTGCAGCACCTGGATGGCGATGATGAGCCACGCGTTGTCCGGCGTGCCGAAGAACGCGAAGACTCCGAAGCGCGCGGCGTGGCCGAGGATGCCGATGATGAGCGTGATCTTCCATCCGAGTTTCTTCAGCACCGTGCCGAGGATGACCATCGTCACGATCTCCGCGACCTGGCCGATGCTGCTGACCACCATGCTCATGTTGGCGGAGATACCCACCTTTTGCAGGAAGCCGTCGATGACGACGAAGTAGCCGTTGTGGATCGTCGAGTCGATGAAGGTCACGAGAAAGAGCACGAGCACATACGGCACGCCGAGGAGTTTGGCGGCCTTGAGCCAGGCTACCTTGTCCATGCCCTCCACATCTTTTCGCGGCGGCGTGTGCGGCAGCGTGAGGCTGAACGCGGCCAGCACGAATGAAATGATGCCCGCAACAATGAAGACCCAACGTGTCTGCTCGACATCCGCCTTCTCCCCGAGAAGGAAAATGAAGGGCCAGCTCACGATGATCCAGCCAATGGTGCCGCCCATGCGCACGAAACCGAAGTCCTTCGCCGGATCCTTGAGATTGGCGAAGGCGAGCGAGTTCGTCACCGAGATCGTGGGCACATAAAGAAGGCCATAGACGAGAAAGCAGGCGAAGAACGGCCAGAACTCTTTTTGATACGCCGTGGCGATGAGAGCTATGCCGCCGACGAAGTGACTGAAAGCGAGAAACCGCTCTGCCGAGAAATTGCGATCCGCAAACTGGTTGCTGAAAAAGATGCCGACGAGCGAGGCGATGCCGAACACGCTGCCGACCCAGCCCTGCTGTCCGGCACTGAAATTGAGCATGCTCATGTAACTGAATATCTTGATCTGCCACGCGCCCCAGATGGCGATCTCGAGGATCATCATGATGAACAGCTTGGTCTTGATGGAGGAGGCGGAGGAGTCGCTCATGTGTTTTTGGTTGGATTAATGGCGCGCAGTATGGACAAGCCGCCTGATTTTGGGAACAGGTTTCTTCCGTCAGCGACTGCAGAATCTCAAAGGGCGCTCAGTCCAGCACCTTGATCTTGAGATTGCGATACCACACCGGAGCCTGCGCTTTGCCGTGCAGTCCTTGCAGGCCGATGGGGCCGCTGCGCGCGTAGTCTTTGAGCGCGATGGGGAATTTGTTCGGCGTGCCGTCGGGGTTCTTTTTCGCCTCGGGCCAGTTGTTGAGGTCGGCCTTGATGACCTCCTCGCCGTTGAAGATCACCGATACGAGGCTGTCCTTGCAGGTGATGGTGAAGCGGTTCCACTCGCCCACCGGCTTGGCCATGCTCTTCGATGGCGGCATCGCGTCGTAGATCGCGGCGACCATGCCGTATTTGCTGCCGTCAGCAGAGTCATGCACCTGTATCTCCAGCGCCTTGAGCACGTTCTTGATGTCGCCCGAGCGTAGGAAGACGCCGCTGTTGGATTCCTTCGCGACCTTGAATTCGAGATCGAGGATGAAGTTCCCATACGATTCCTTGGTCCAAAGTGTGTCGTGATCCTTAGCGACGAGTTCGCCCTTGTCGAAGCCCCACATCCCTTTCGCGACGGAGTTGGACAGGTCAGCGGCAAACAAATCCTTCCAGCCCGTGGTGTCGGGATGCTCAGCGGCAGCGAGAGGAAGTAAAAGCGCGCAGAGCGCGGCGATGGCGAGGCGATGGAGAAATGAAGTTTTCATTGCACGAAGAATGGAAGTGGAGAACCCAAACCGCAAGGCCCATGAATCGCCGTGCCACCGCTCGATCCCCCAGAACAGCAAGTCCTGGTGTTCTGGTTTCAGCCACCGGTAGGCACACGACTTGGAGGGTGAGTCAGGACTCATGAGAAAAAGGACACACAACCGTTTTACCCGCCCGGTGGCTCTTCTGGCAAGAAGTACTTCTGCTTTTGGTGAAATGAAGATGGCGATTGTTCGGATCGCATTCTCGCCGTTTCATCACCTCTATTGCGTCGCGAAAGGCGCGCTCGTGTTTCTCCGGCGTCAGTTTCTTTTTGGTTGCGATCAGTTCATTCAAGACACCCATTGTTTCATGGCCCACCATGTCACCTGGCTGCATCTCTCCGACCTTCATGCCCGCGAGCGCAGCGAATGGAACTCGCGGCGGGTGAAGGAGACCTTGATCGACGATCTCAAACTTCTCGCCAAAGAGCACAAGCTGCATCCCGATTTCTTCTTCTTCACTGGCGACGCCGCCTGGGGGCATGAGAACGACAGCGACGGACACATCCACCGCCAGTTTCAGACCGCGCATGATTTCTTCGAGGCCGTGCGCACCGCGTTCGATCCGGAGATACCACGCCGCCGCGTCTATCTCGTGCCGGGGAATCACGACGTGCGGCGGCAGCGCGTCACGAAGTCCATCCAGCAATACCTGCCGGATGCCAACCTCGATGAGCTTGTCGACCAATGCCGCGCCGCCGATGCGGACTGGGAGAGCTACATGCTGCGGCTTCAGGATTACGCGGAGTTCTTCGCCGCTAATGGCTACGAGCATCTGCTCACTGACAAGAAGCGCCTCATCTTCGCCGATGCCGTTCAGCTCAGCGATCATTTGCGCGTCGGCATTGCCGGGTTCAACACCGCCTGGACGTGCTGCAAGAACAAGGAGAAAGGCCAACTCCGGCTCTGCGGGGACTATCAGGTCGAGAAGCTCCGGCCCGACCTCGCCTCTGCGCAGTTGCGCATCGCCCTCATGCATCACCCGCTGAACTGGTTCATGGATGACGAGGACCCAAAGACCAAGAGGAAGATCGAGCAAGATTTTCATTTTCTCCTCCACGGTCACGAGCATCAAGGCTGGGTGGACCCGAAGTACTCCGGCCACGGCCCGTCGCGCCACCTGCACACCACCATCGCCGCAGGCGCGGCCTACGAGCGCGCGGACAAGGAGAACGGCTACAGCATCGTCCGTCTAGATCTCGAAGAAGGTCGCGGCGAGATTTTTCTCCGCCGCTACGCCGACGATGCGTGGGTGAAAAACGAGCTGAAACACGCACCGGACGGCATCTGGTCCATCGACGTTCCAAAGATGCTTGCTGCGCCGCCGAAACAGGCGGCAGCGCTCGAGAAACCTTCGGCTAGCGAAACACCAGCCTCGGACGAGGAGGCAGATCGCATTGAGCGGCGCTATTCGCGAAGCCGTGGTGGAGCGGCACAACTACCTCGATCTGCCCGGCATCTCGCTCACTCGCGACGAGGCCAAGGAGTACGAATTGAGCGTCGCCTATGTGTCCTTGAGTCTCGCTACCGACGATGGGCAAGGCGAGAAGAAGTCCACTCAACCCATCATCAGTCAGAGGGCCGAGAACATTCTGGCTGCCCTGGCAGAAGAGGGAGGCAGGCTGCTCATCAGCGGACCTGCGGGCTGCGGCAAATCAACATTGCTGCGCTGGATCGCGGTGGTTTGTGGAAGACGGGAGCAGCATCTTGAAGCCGCATTCGCGAAAATAGTATTGGTTGGTTCCGGAAGGATTGGAAAGTTATCGCTCGCTCTCCAGTTGAAACACTGGATGAGCGAGGAATCGGCGATGAAAGAGTTCGCTCCACCCGCTGAAGAGCTTGGAGTCCCTTTCGCGACCAACTACATGCAGTCACTTCTCTCCACCTCCCATCGAGAGTGGGATACTCACACTTATCGGCCATGGCTTGCCCTCCTTTCTCGGCCTTGGCACCACCGCCTTCCCATTCTCATCCGCCTTCGCGATTTCCCGAAAGGAAAGCTGCCCGCGCTCGCCGATCTGCATTCCTACCTCACGCCGCATCTGCCCGAGCCGCCGCCGCGCTGGTTCGAGACGCTGCTCACCGAGGGGAAGGCGATCATCCTTCTCGATGCTGTGGACGAGGTGCCTCCCGACGCTCGCGCGGAGATGCGGCGGCAGATCGCGCAGTGGATCACCGCGTATCCGAAGTGCCATTTCATCATCACCACGCGGCCGGATGCCGTACACCATGGCTGGCTGCCGGACAAAGACGTCTGTCACTATGCCGTCCAGCCGCTCTCCGGCATGGATCGCGATACCTTCATTGACCACTGGCACCGAGCCGTGGGGGACAAGCGCCGCCAGATGGGCAGGCCTCAGGACCTCCGCCCCACCGCCGCAAGCCTTCGCGAAAAGCTGCGCGACAACTTTGCGGTCGCCCGCCTAGCCACCAACCCGCTCCTCGCCGCCTCCATCTGCGCCCTGCACCTGGAGGGCAAGGCCGAGCTGCCGCGCAACGAGGCCGACCTGTGCGAGAAGCTCTGCGAGATGATCCTCGACACCCGCGTGCAGGCGCAGATGGACTTGCGCGAGTTGATGCACGACTCCTGGCAGGCCTACAGCCAGCTTCAATATCGCCCGCACAAGAAGCCCCTCATCGCCGCGCTCGCCTGCGCCATGCTCGAGGGCGGCGGTGCCTCCGCGCTTGATGCTGCCAGGATGGAGAAAATAACCAGCGAGATGATGGGGAAGTTTCAAGACCTGGCCGCGCTGCCTGTGGAGCAGATCGTCCGGGGTCTCGTAGAGCGGAGCGGCCTCTTGCGCTTGGGCGCGGAGGATCGCGTGGAGTTTCTGCACAACACCTTCAAGGAATACCTCGCTGCGAGCCGCTACAAGGAACTGGGTGCCGCCTCCCTCAAGCGCCTCGCGGATCACGCGCACGATCCCACCTGGCAGCCCGTCATCCGGTTCTTCACCGCCCTCTGCGACCCCGCCACCGGTCTCCCCGACAAGCTGGTGGATAAGATCCTCGACCTCCATCCTACGGGGAAAGTAAAAACGAAAGGCCCCGCTGCCCAGCATCGCCGGGCCGCGCATCTGCTCCTCGTGCAGTGTCGCGCCAGCGCCGCGCTCTCCACCGCGCATCAGCAGCAGATCGATGCCTTGCGCGACGAGTTCCTCCCTCCCAACTCACTCACGGATGCCGAAGCTATCGCCACTTGTGGCGAGAACGCGCTCCCTTACCTGCGGAGAAAGGGCACCATGAGCGCCCGCCAGCGCACCGCCTGCGTCCGCGCTCTCGGCCTGCTGCCCGCCGATGCAGCGCGTGAGACCCTGACTGATTACACCAATGATACAGCAATTACCGTCCTGGCGGAATTGTGCAATTGGCTCAATCCTCTAGCTCTCCCGCGCGTTCTATCCACAGTCGCGGAATCTGGCAGCCTACCAGATTGGGTTAACCCACATTTTATCACTGACCTCGCCGCGCTCGGCGGCTTGCAGAGTTTAAAAGAGCTTAACCTCACCGATTGCACCGGCGTGAACGACCTCGCCGCGCTCGGCGGCTTGCAGAGCTTGCAGAAGCTCGACCTCACTGGCTGTGCCGGCGTGAGCGATCTTGCCGTGCTCCGCGGCTTGCAGAGTTTACGAGAACTTAACCTTAACGATTGCACCGGCGTGAACGACCTCGCCGCGCTCGGCGGCTTGCAGACCTTGCAAAAGCTCGACCTCAATGGCTGTACCAGTGTGAGCGATCTTGCCGCGCTCGGCGGCCTGCAGAGTTTGCAAGAGCTCAACCTCTGCGTCTGCTCTGCCATAAGCGACCTCGCCCCGCTCAGAGACCTGCACAGTTTGCAACAGCTCTATCTCACCTTCTGCAAAGGTATCAACGACCTCACCGCGCTCAAGGACTTGCGCAACTTACGGGTTCTTTACCTGTACGACCTCCCGGGCGTGAAAGACCTCACCGCGCTCAAAGACATGAGCAACTTGCAGTCACTTTGTCTCGGTCTCACCGGCGTCAGCGACCTCGCCCCCCTTTGCGGTTTGCAGGCGTTACAAGTGCTTAGACTCAACAAATGCATCAGAGTGAGCGACCTCGCCGCGCTCGGCGGCTTGCAAAAGTTGCAGAACCTTGAACTCGAAGGTTGCACTGGCGTGAGCAACCTCGCCGCGCTCAAGGATTTGCTCAACTTGCAGACGCTTTCCCTCAGCGATTGCGAGGACGTGAGGGATGTCGCCGCGCTCAAGGACTTGCGCAGCTTGGAGTGTTTGTACCTCAGCGGCTGCACGGGCGTGATTAACCTTGCCCCATTCAAGGACTTGAGCAGCTTGAAGCGGCTTAATCTCAACGACTGCACGGGCGTGAGCGACCTCGCCGCACTCAAGGACTTGCCCAACTTGCAGTGGCTTGACCTCTCCGGCTGCACTGGATTGAACGATCTCGTTGCGCTCAAGGGCCTGCGCAGCTTGAGGCGGCTTTGGCTCGACGGTTGCACAGGCATGGAGGATCGAGGACGAAAGATCGGGGAATTGCGGAAGGCGCTGCCGAAGTGCCGAATCATCTCATGAACGTGGGCGGGATTCATGAATGGAGGACCAGGGACAGATCCCCTCCATCAAGTCGCTTTCCGGATTTATTTTCCTGATTTATTTCCCCGGTTCGCAGCTTGGGCCGCAGGGGGATAGGTGGATTCATGCAATCGCATGAATGGCGGCTGTCGGCGTGGCTGTGGTAAAACCTTGGGCATTGAAAGGAGTGGCATCCGTCGATGAAACGCAAACCGGTGTTCCAATTGTCTCCCGAGGAGGTCATCCGCCGGTGCCGGGAGCGCAAGCATTGCGACATGTGCGCGGGACAGGTGCTGGCGCTCATGTCGCTCATGCAGGAATGGGGCTGGACCATGACCGAGCTGGCGGAGCGCTCCCATGTCGGGCGCTCGATGATCTCGGAGATGCTCTCGCTCAAGAAGATCGCCACCATGGATACCTTGTACCCTCTGGTGAGGTGCTTTGGCTTGAAGGTTCATGTCTTCGATTTGCTGGCGGAGTTCTGCCTGCTGGCCGCATCACTGGAATAGCGGTCAGGTGGTGCTCGCGAAGGTGCCCGCCAGGACGGGGACCGGAAAGTGTCGCCATAGCGACATTTACCCCGGCGGCATCGGGGCTGATGATGCGCCCATGAACGCGAGCGCTTTTTCCTCCCTGCCTCTCCTGCGGATGCCAGCCATCCGGGAAATGCGGGCGTGGGGCTGGCTGGGCGGGGCGGACGGGCTTGAAAAGGTGCCGGGGGCCACGCCAGCGTGGCTGGTGGTTTCCAAAAGGTCATCGCGGGGGTCCGCATGCTCGTCGTGGGGGTCCCCATGCTCGTCGTGGGGGTCCGCATGCTCGTCGTGGGGGTCCCCATGCTCGTCGTGGGGGTCCCCATGCTCACCGTGCGGGTCCCTGCGCTCACCGTGCGGGTCCCTGCGCTCGCCGTGCGGGTCCGCATTGTCGCGCTGCGGGTCCGCATTGTTGCGCTGCGGGTCCGCATTGTCGTGCTGCGGGTCCGCATTGTCGCGCTGCGGGTCCGCACGCCCCCGTGGGAATTCCTTTTCTCGGCCTGAGGGGCCGTTGCCTGTGCCAGACTATAGATGAGGTGCAGCCTTACCACTCGTCCGTCCTGAACGGCGTGGCGGGGAGGCCGTCTTGGTTGAAGAGATTGGCCCAACTGAATTGCTGGCTCCAGCCGTAGCGGACGGCGGCGGGCTGGGGCACGTCTTTGCTGGAGACGATGACGGTGTCGGCTGCGATGACCGCGTCGGCCCAGACGAATTTCTTGTCCGCGCCCGCGATCATGAAGCCTTGCAGCTTGTCGCCGTTCTTGAAGGCGAGTCCTTTGCCGGTGTGGGTGAATTTGAGCGTGACCTTGCCGCCCGCGATGTCGTGCGAGGCATACATCGGGCCGAGGTATTCCGCCTTGCCGCCATAGGCGACGGACTGCGCCACCAGCGCGGCGCGCTCGCCGTAGGCTGATTTCATGATGGGATGTGTGTTCGGGCCGAGGTCGCTGCTGATGACTAGGTGCGTGCCCGGATGCTGCATGAAGGTGGCGTAGTAAGCGTGGCTGTAGTCGGCGAGCGGAGGCGTCGGGATCGCCGGAGGCAGCGGTTTGAACGGATCAGCTTTGAGGTGCAGAGGGTTGGTGTAATCCCAGGCGCATCCTCCGCCGCTGGGCTTCTGCACATAGAGGAAGGGGAAATCGCCCTGGCCCCAGGCTTTGCGCCAGCCTTTGATGAGCGCGCCCATCACCTCGTATTGCGGCGCTCCCACGATATTGGTGCGGCTCTCGCCCTGATCCCACAGCACGCCTTTGATCGCGTAGCCGACATACTGCCGGATGTGGGCTTCAAAGAGCTGGCCGATCTTTCCATGGTTCGCCTCACCTGCCTTGCCCACCGTCTGCGGCGCGCGCGGTGCGGGCAGCGGTTGCTTGCCGTCTTTCTTTGCGATCTCCGCCGCCGCTTTCCACGTGGCGAGATCATCAACGTGCTTCGCTTTCGCCACGTTGTAGCGCGCGACGAGTTCATCATACTTGTACGTCGGCGCAAATTTCTTCACCGCCTCCGCGCACGCCGCGTCACCGCGATACATCTCCTCGCTCAGCCAGAAACCCGAAGGTGTGCCGCCCACTGCACCGAGCATGAGGCCCACTGGCACGCCGAGTTCTTTTTGCAGCGGCACGCCGAACGAAAAAAGCAGCGCGCTGAAGTTCGCGATGGTCCCCGGCGTGGCTTCCTCCCAACCGCTGGTGCGATCCTGCCTCATCAAGCGCAGATGCGGATAGCTCTTCTTCGCGGCCTCAGCCAGCACAGGATCATTCACCTGATAGCCTCTCACGACTCCAGCCATGTTCGACTGGCCGGAGCCGAGCCACACATCGCCCACCAGCACGTCCTCGATCTTTTTGTCGCCGATGGAAAGCGTGCGCGGCTCCGCGCTCGCGGTGAGCGCGTCGAGCTTCACCCGCCACTCGCCCTTCGCGTCCGCCGTCGCGGTCTTCGTCTGACCGGCGAATGAAACCGTCACCTTCTCCCCCGGAGCAGCGGTGCCCCAGACAGGCACCTCCACTCCGCGCTGCAAAACCATGTGCGGCGTGAAGAGCTTGGACAGTTTCACCTCCGCGTGCAGACCGGCGGCGGCGAGGAGAGGAAGAAACAACAAGAGCGGGCGGAGTGATTTCATGCGGGAAGACAGAACGCTGGGCACTCAGCATTCTTGTTTGCGACCGTCTCTTTGACCTCATGCACAGGCATCAACAGGTTTGATCCTTAATGGCTGCCAATTTTCTGATCTCCCGTTCCACAGCTTGTTGGATGACGAAGCAGTATGGTCGCAGGCTCACATCTTGCCCTTGATTGAGAGCCTGCTCATCGCGGAGCAAACAATCCCTCAATTTCCTCGCATCAGTCAGGCGGATGGGACGGCTGAGCGGGTTGAGGGCACCGCGAACCGCTTCACGACGGAATGCTATCAGCTCGTGGTGATCGAGGGCGAGTCTGCTTATCGTTTGGCTGGCAGGCAGATCATCAGTAAAGGCTGGTCCAATTCCGCCTTTGTTGTCGAACAAAAACCGCTGTCCGCAATCAGGCCGGAGCGGGGATACAAAACCGGCGGATTCTTCTGGAGCCGGCCAGTTGCCTTTTTTCTTCGCGCCGTATTCGACATCCCCAGGATGATTCGACGCTGGCCAGCAAGCCAGCAGATTTTGATAGTCGGT
>JANPIW010000506.1:0-8614 GCA_031425215.1 Verrucomicrobiaceae bacterium | reverse complement strand
AGCACCTGGCTGGTGGAGCCGTCGGTGAAGGTGACGACCACCAGCAGGCGGCCGGTGCTGTCCATCACGGGCTGCTCCTGGATGCGCTGCTCGGGTTCGTTGCTGCCGGGGATGTCGATGTCGGCGACGACTTTTACGCCTTGCGTGGTGGTGATGCTGTCGCCAGTGCGCAGCACAAGCACGGGGGCAGCGCCGTTGAGGGAGCGCCACACGCCTTTGTCGTTGGCGGCTGTCACCGCGCCGGTCATCTTGCCGGTGAAGGCGGTGAAGTTATTCGCCGCCGCTCCGCCCGACACCGGGTGGTCGATAAAGACAATGTTGGCTCCGGCGACGCCGGGGGCGGGATCATCCGATTTGATGATGAGCGCCATGGTGCCTGAGGCGTCGGTGTAGATGCCCAGCTTGTCAGCCGGGTAGCCGGTGCTGCCGTCACCAGCGACATCGACCCAGCCGCGCCAGGCACCGCGATTGTTGTTGTTGAGCCAGCCGCCCCAGATGTTGCCGACCTTTGCGGCGGCGCTGGGGAGAGCGAGGCCGGGGCGCAGCGCGTTGGTGTCGCCATGACGCAGGATGTTGGAGAAACCGCCGCCGGTTGTGCCGCGCCAGATGCTGTCGTTGCGGTCGCTCCCGGCGTTGTCGCCCGAGGCGTTGAGATAGGCGTGGAAGGAGATCGTGCCAGAGTCTCCCATGCTGGGGATTTCGAGGATGCGGAACGTCGTCGTGGTGCCAGGAGCGGTCTCGCCGGGGATGAATGCTTTCACCACCACGCCGCCGCGTGGCTGGTAAAAGAGACCGAAGGCGCTGCTAGGCTGGAGCTGCGCGGCAAAGGCGATGCCGCCCTGCGCGTCCATGCGCACGGAGCCGGCGCTGTTGCTGTTCAGCGGGCCGTAAGTCTGGCCTGCCACAGGCGAGGCGGCGTTTTGACGCGCGACGACCTGGACGGTGGATGTCGTGGTGCCCACGGGGCTGCAACGCAAGAGCGCAGTGTCGGTGCTCGCGCCCTTCATCGTGATGGTGAAGGCAGACTCGCCATCGGTGGCATTGATCTTCGCCGTGGCAAAGCAGCCGGTGCCGAAGTTGCCGACGAGGGTGCCTGCGGGCAGGCCGGGGATCTGGTCGCCCTCGCGGATCAGGGTTTGCAGGCCGGTGCTGCCTAGCTCGCTCCACAGGCCGGTGTCATTGTCCGGCGTGGTGGGCGGAGTGCTCCCGGCGTTGGGCTTGAGAGAGGCGAGGAAGGTGACCTCGCCCAAGTCATTGATCGCTGGCACGAGAGGCAGGATGCCGAACTGCGCGGGCGTGCCGCCAGTCTCAGGCGCGTTGTCGTTGGTGCGCGCGAGGCGGTTCAGCGTGGTGCCGTTGTGTTTCCAGATGGCCTCGAAGTTGCTGTTCGGCGGCACGTCCGTCACGCCGCCGGTGCCGATTTCCAGCGTGCCGGGGAAAACGATGTTGCCATTCTGCGCGAGGAATCCGCCGCGCAGAAGGTCATCGAACTTAGTCCCATCATTCGCGCCTGCGCCATTGGGAGCGAAGGCGCTGGTGATGACACTGCCGAGGCTGCCGGTGACGGGGACGGGAGCCGGCGGACTGACACCTGCCGCCGCTTTGATATTGATCGCCGCGTGTATGTTTGCGAGATTAGTGCCAACGCTGCTCGTCCAGCTCATCGTGACCGATGCCGCGCCAGCTTTGCTGCTGTTGGCGTTGCGCTGGAATCCACCGCTCGGGTATCCGGGTGAAAACACAGCGACCGATGTCGTTTTCTCGGTGACCAGCGTCTGGCCGCTCGTGAGGGAGATGCCCGGCAGCGAGCCCACCGCATACGCATCCATCACATCATAGACCATGTCGCCCACAGCACTGGAGACGTTCAGCGTCATGTTGGTTGAAATGGCAATGGCAGACTGAGGGCTGCTGGTCGGCGTGGTTTGGTCCACTCCGCCGAAAACCACGGCGGAGATGTAGCGCTCGTTCGGGCTGGCACTGGAGTTCGTTGCGATCGTAATCGTGTCCGTGACCGAGCTGGCGCTGGTGCCCATCGGCAGCACCCAGATGGAATCGACGGCAAAGGTGTCGGTTCTTTCCACCGCCTGGGTCAGGGCCGTGCTGCCAAAGGAGACAGACGTCACATCCGTGGCCTTCACGCCGGAGGCGGTCACCACCAGCAGCCGATTCGTCCCGGCGGGAACGGTGAATCCAAGGGTGCCAGCGTCGGCGAACACCGAGATCGCAGCCCCCAACTGAGCGACACCCACCACTGAAAAGATGCCCACACCCGTGCGAGCCTGGCCGTCGGGGTTGGTGATGGTCACATCCTTCGCACCTGCTGTGGCGGCGGTGGTGTTGAGGTTGAGCGTCACGGAGGTGGGGCTGTTGTAGGTGATGCTATTGACGGTCACACCCGTAACCGCGCCCGCGATGCGGTTCAGGTAGCCCGCGCCCGGATCGTAGAAGCCGGAGCCGGAGATGACCGAGCCGGTGACGGTGACGCTCACGCTGGCGAGGCCGGGGGCGACCGAGGCCGGGGAGCAGGAGAGCGGTGTGGCGGGCGGGGCTGAGAGGGTCTTGGCCACCTGGGTGCCCCAGATGTTGGCCGCGACGTTCTCGGCGTATTCCTGGATGGTCCAGATGGACATGTCATCGTTGGGGTCGAGGCTGGTGTAGCTGTAGTCACCCCAGCGGTTGCGTCCGCTGGTGTCGAGCCGCTGATAGGCGGCCTCGCCCGCTTTGATCACATCCACGGTGCCCATGGTGCCTGCGGCGTCGCCATTGAGTCTGCCGGTGAAATACGCGCCGACGAAGCCGGTGCTCTGCACGCCGGAGAAGCCCATGACGGCGTGCCCCTGGCCATTGACCATGATGGAAGGATAGAAATAGAAGAAGGGCGTGGCAGCGGCGGGATCAAACACGCGCCCACTCTGCGTGAGCGTGGCGGTGGCGGCAGTGACGTTGAGCTGGATCCACTCGCAGGCGGTGCGGTTGGCGCTGGTGTTGGTGCCGGTGGCGTTGACGCCGATTTGGCGGCTGGCCCAGAGCGAGCCGTTGCGGATCATGGCGCCCTGGATGCGGTCATCGCCGACATTTATGGCGGTGCCGCTGCCGGAGGCAGGGGCATTGATCGGATTGGCATAGAGAGGAGTGGTGACTGCGGTTGAAACAGCGTCCAACGTGGGAACGGCACCAGCCCAGGTGAGGCGGCGGTACATGATGTTGCCAAAGACGGTGTTGGAGGAAGTCACGAACCAGGCACGGTCCAAAGGGCCAACGGCATCCTGGTTATGCGCAGGCTGCGGCACGGAGTACATGTCGGTGATGCCGGCGAAGAGGCTCACTGTTGCCAGGCCGGCCGCGAGCACCTGAGCCTTGGGCACGGCGGCGATGGTGGCATTGACGGAGACGAAGCTCCCCGAGGTGGATTTGAAAATGCTCACGCCGACATAGACGCCGTTGTCATCGGTGCCGAGTGTGTCGTAGTCCGAGAAAAAGGTGTCCGCGCCAGCGGTGGGCACGCCTACGGGAAAGAGATACTTGTTCCAGACGCCCGTGGGATCGTCCGTGGCGCTCACCGCGAGTATGACATGGTTGTTCTGCCCGGAGACCGCGCCGCGCTCCAGCGTCACCGCCATCCAGCGGCCGCTGCGGCGGTCAAAGATCACGCGCGGATCAAAAGCACCGAGGCGCGGATAGGTCACGGCGCTGATCGTGGCGGTGAAAAAGCTCGCCAGTGACACATGCGAGAGGCGCACACCCGCGCGGGTATAGATCGCCGCGGAGGAGTTGATGATCTCCACGAAATGATTTGGGCCGACGGCACCATGCGTGTCCGGCGGGATGGAGCCGCTGGCCAAATCCGTGAACTGATCCTGGAGCGAGATGGTTTGGAAGTTGGTGGAGATGACCTGCGCGGCCTCGCTGGTCGGCAGCTTGGGTGCGGGGCCGGCTGCGGCAGCGCCCTGCCCGGCTTGTTTTGGCGGCAGCTCGCCACGCGGCTCATCCAGGATCACTGGTTCCGCGCCGGGCACTGCGGCTGCAGCAGCGGCTTGATCGCGCGCCACCATCTCAGCCACGCTGTCCTTGAACGGCGCGCCGCTGATCGTCTTGGTGGGCGTCATCTGCGGCACCTCCGCCTGCGATTCGCGCGGCAGAGCAGAGAAGACCATGGCGAGCGCAAGGCCGGCATTTGTGATGACCGACGCGACGCGTCGGGAGTGTTGCGGTGAGGCCCCGCTGGGCCGGTATGGGAGTTGCGGTTTCATGGGATCAGGATGTGGTGATGAGGGGAGGGGAGATGAAGAAAAAAATCTATCGACGGCTAACCCGTCGCTTGGCGGCACTGAAACCATCCGCTAAGACAAGAGAACCTCGCGCAGATACGCGCGTCTGAGGCCAAGCAGGAATCTCGCCAAGCACATGGATATCGTGGTTACTCTTCATTGCAGTTCTACAGCCCCAGAAGGCTGTTAAAGCATAGTCTCCCCTGACTTGGCAAGACTTTTTCTCCACAGGCGGCCAAACTATTCTTTATGCCACTTGGCACGATCCTTCGTTTTGGCCTCTCTCTAACCCCTTATCTCATCAATTCCGAGACTCAAACATCAGCGACAGACACGCACCGTCTGCATGGTTGCGCCGCGCTCGCATGAGCCTACCATTCGCGCCCCTTCTCCCCTGCCCTCATGTATCGCTCATTACTCACCTCGCGGCTCCAGTCCGCTTTCGCCGCCGCTCAAATTGAAGTGCCCGCCGGCTTTGACGTCACCGTCGTGCTCGCGGCTGATACGCGCTATGGCGACTACCAGTCAAACGCCGCGATGACGCTCGCCAAGCAGCTTAAGACCAACCCGCGCACGCTCGCGCAATCCGTCGCCGACCAACTGCAAGTCGCCGACCTCTGCGAGAAAATCAGCGTGGACGGCCCCGGCTTTCTAAACTTCACGATCAGCAAGGACGCTCTGGCGAACAAACTCGGCGAGCTTCTCACCGACGATCATCTCGGCGTGCCGCGTGTCGAGCTGGCGAAGACCATCGTCGTGGATTTCTCCGCCCCCAACATCGCCAAGCCCATGCACGTCGGCCACATCCGCAGCACGTTCATTGGCGATTGCCTCGCACGCGTGTCGCGGTTCGTCGGGCACAAGGTGATCACCGACAATCACATCGGCGACTGGGGCACGCAGTTTGGCATGATCCTGCACGGCTGGAAGACAACGCTCGATCACGACGCGCTCTCGCGAGATGCCATTCACGAGCTGGTGCGCGTTTACAAAAGCATCAACGCCGCATGCGCCACCACGAGAAAAGATGCGGATGGAAACGAGACACCGCTACCGCCGGATATCGTCGCCAAGGCGGAAGCTCTGCGCGAGACCTGCAAAGACGAACTCGTCCGGCTTCAGCAGGGCGACGCGGAGAACCACGAGATCTGGAAGTCCTGCGTGCGCCTCACCATAGAGCAGCTCGACAAAGTCTATGCCACGCTGGACATCGCCTTCGACCACTGCCTCGGCGAGAGCTTTTACAATGAAGCGCTCGCGCCTCTCGTGACTGATCTGCTCAAGCGCGGCATCGCCACGCACAGCGATGGCGCTGCCGTGATCATGAGCGACGGCACCAAGCCTGCCGAGGATGATCCCTTCATGATGCGGCACAAGACGACGAAGGACTGGGTGGCCGCGCCGCTCATTGTGCAGAAGTCAGACGGTGGCTTTCTCTATGGCACCACGGACATCGCGACGCTGAACCACCGTGTGAGCGAGTGGAAAGCGGACGAGATCTGGTACGTGGTCGGCTCGACGCAAAGCCTTCACTTCCGGCAGCTTTTCGACACTGCGCTGCGCATGGGTCACACCGTGGGGCTGACGCACGTCGCGTTTGGCAGCATCCTTGGCGAGGACGGCAAGATGTTCAAAACACGCAGCGGCGAAACCGTCGGCCTGCTCGAAGTGATCGACGAAGGCATCAATCGCGCGCGCAAGGCCGTGGAAGAGAAAGAGCAGGGGCTTTCCGATGCGGAGAAGGATGAGGTTGCGCGCATCATCGGCGGCGGCTCCGTGAAATACGCCGAGCTGAGCCAGCACCGGCTGACGGATTACAAATTCAACTGGGACAAAATGCTGTCGCTCCAAGGCAACACCGCGCCTTATTTGATCAACGCGTATGTGCGCACCCGATCCATCTTCAGAAAGCTGGACGGAGACTGGAACCTCGCTGGCGACGTCGCCATCACCGAGCCAGCCGAGCGCGCGCTCGTGATGAAGCTCGCGCAATTCGCCGAGACCACGCACGACGTGCTGCCGGACTTCCGCCCCAATCTCCTCGCGCAATACCTCTACGAGCTGGCCACCACCTACCACTCCTTCTACGAGGCGTGCCCCGTGCTCCGGGCCGAAGGCACATCGCGCGAGACCAGGCTCGCCTTGTGCGAGGCCACCTCCCGCGTCCTCAAAACCGGCCTCGGCCTTCTCGGCATCAAGACCACCGAGCGAATGTGAACATCACGCCATCATGGGCGGCTGCATGTCAAACTCCGGTATCTTCACGCACACCGCTTTCCCCTCGTCAGTGCGGCCGAAGAAACTGCCCGTGGCAACGCTTTCGGACCCGATGACATGGTACGAGTTGTAGCTGAACGTCTCCCCCGGCTCGATGCGCGGGAACTGGCCCACCACCCCATCGCCCTCCACCACCAGCGTCTCACCGCTCGCATCGCGCACGATCCACTTGCGGCCAAAGATGCTCACCGGCTGCTTCGATTCATTGTGGATCGACACATAATAAATGAACGGATGCGGCCTGTCCGGCGGCGCGGGACGGCTCGGATCATAGACCACATTGTCCACGGTCACCGAGAGCCCTGGGAGATTTTCAAATCGAACCTGCACGGCGCGATGGTAACGGCGGGCCAGGGAGGAACAAGAAGTTTGTCGTGGGATTCAGGATGACACGGCCCTATGCAACATGAGGCTCCGCATGATGCCGCAGCCACGATCAACGGCCAGCGACGGACTGCGCGCTTGCGCGCGCAACTGCCCAAACCACTGCGGACCTTCGCCGGCTCACTTCCCTCGCGAGTCGTTCTTCATAAAGTAAAACCGTCCGTCCTCCGCGCCGCCGATGAAGTCGGGCACGGTGTCGCCATCGAAATCAACCACGGTCGGGCTGACGTCGTGACCTTCGATGTTCTTCTCGGCGAGGGTGCCGGCGTTCTTCATGATCCAGTTGCCATCCTTGAAGGCGACTTGCTTGAGAAAGTCGGCGTTGGCGGAGTTGAGGAGGAAATCAAACTTGCCGTCGCCGTCCCAATCGGTGACGCAGAGTTTTCTGCGGCCGCTTTTGCCGGCGGTGCCTGCGGTGAGTTGCAGCGGCTTGCCCGCTTCATCGACAAAGGCGCGACGCGGATGCTTGAGGATGAGTTTGCCGTCCACCTTCGCGCGCTCGAAAAAGGCGAGGTAGCCCTCGGTGTCCAGCATGGCTAGGTCGAGCAGACCATCGCCATTGAAGTCATGCAGCGCGGGCGTCGTGCGCCATTGGGTGAGGATGCCTTTGCCTTCGGGCTTGAGCCAGCCCCAGGCGAGACGCGGCTGCCCGCTCTCCCACTCGACCTCCACAGGTTGCGGCGCGGCGAGCTTCGGCGCGGTGCGGGTGCCCATGTTTTTGAGCCACTGTACTTTGCTGATGATGGAGTTCAGCACGATGTCGGGCAGACCGTCGGCGTCCCAGTCGGCGATGTTCAGTGTCGTGTAACCCCACTTCGCTTCAGCGGGGCCTTGGATGCTTTGGTTGCCTGCGAGGACACGGAAGGTTTTGCCGTCGGCCTGGAGGCGCTTCGGCGCGGCCCACTTCGGCAGTGCGACTTTCGGGCCGCTGAGGTTCTCGAAGAACTCGATGTAGCCGGCCGTGTTGCCGCTGATGATGTCGGTGTCGCCATCACCATCCCAATCGAACCCGACAGGTGTCGCGAGCGCGCCGCACTTCAGCGTGCTGGCTTCCTGTTTGAAATACTTCGGCTTCTCAAACACGGGTGACTTGTCAGCGGCGAGCTTGCCCGTGTTTTCGATGAATGCCACGCGGCCATCTTCGTCGCCGCAGATGAGGTCCTTGTCGCCGTCCTTGTCCCAATCGAAGGCTACCGGCGCGATCATCTCCAAATCCATGCGCAGGTGTTTGCCGTCGGTGTTCGTCACGCGCACGCCCTTCGCATAGACCGGCGCGGTGCGTGTGCCGGTGTTTTGAAAATAGGTGAACTTGTCCAGGAACTCGCCGCAGAGCAGGTCGAGATCGCCGTCGCCATCGAAGTCCTCGAACTGCGGCGAGGGGCAGCCGAACACATCAAGGCGTTTGCCCGCCGCGTCGATAAACTTGGGCTTGCCATACTTCGGCTCGGCGGTGCTGCCCGTGTTCTTGATGAAGTATATCCAACCGTGCAGCGGACCATTCTGCCACTTGCCCTCGGCGCTCCACGCATCATCCCAGCCGTAGTAGCTCCAGTCCTCGACAGCGACGATGAGGTCGAGCACGCCATCGCCATCATAGTCGGCGTAGCGCCATTGATTGTGTCGCATCTTCGGTCCCTTCGGCTGAGTGCCCTTCGGTTTGTGAAACTTCGCTTCGAGCGGCA
>JANPIW010000505.1:0-9072 GCA_031425215.1 Verrucomicrobiaceae bacterium | reverse complement strand
CGAGCGCGAAGCTGGCGAAGGAGTTGCGCATGGATGATCCGGAGCTAGTGGGCATTTCCGCAGAGCGGACGGTGTGGACGGCGGTGGTGCCGAAGGGGATGCGTGTGTCGAAAGTGGATGGGAACATGGAGGAGGTGGCGGAGGAGAGTCGGACGCTGGAGAAGCTGCAGGGGTTGCTGTCGGACTTTGGGCGCATGAACAAGGCGCTGGCATCGGGCGGCTTCTTGTCGAAGGAGGAAGGAGATTACACGATCAAGGAGGCGGAGAAGCTGGCGGAGCTGATTGATGAGCAGGCGCAGCAGATCGACTCGGACAACCGTGGCAAGCTGAGCAGATATGCCGGGAAGAAGGGGGACAAAAATGACGACGGCGAAGGCAAGGAAGTGGCGCAACAACTCCAGTTGAATGCCGAGCTCGGAAATGCGCGGAGTGATCTGGAGAAACAGAAGGTCGTGCTGCAGGAGAACAAGATTCAGCAGCCGGTTTTCTCGACGAGAAAGGCGCAGCAGGCTGCGAAGGGAAACAACTGGGACATCAATAGTGGCGCGGTTGATTTGAATCTCGCTCCCGAGGTGACGGAGTTTGAGGGTTTCATCAATTACGGATCACCGATCAAGACGATGGCGAAGGATGCGCTGGGCAATCCGGCGACGATCGTGCTAAACGACAACGTGATCGAGCAGAGCGACTTTTTGAAGCGGCAGGAAGTTGCGAAACCGATGAGTGACAGCAGCGTCCGCTCCGGCGGCACCATCGCTGGCACGGGTGGAGTGACGGTGCTCAACAACAGCGGTACGACGAAGCTGACCAAGAGTGGTGGTGGCGGCACTTTGGTCTTGAGCGGAGCGAACACCTATACGGGCGCAACAACCATCAGCGGCGGTCTGATTGCTGTGGGCGATGGAACGCTAACGATGAATAGTGGCGGGACACTCGATGTGAGCGGCGGGATTGCGGGAGCTGCACAAAGTCAGCTAAGCAACTCGGCTGCTTTCACGACGGCCACACCGATACAGGCGATGAATGAGACACAGGGACAGAATCTAAATCTCGCCAACAACGGCAGGGCCAACTCTTTCAGCGGCAATGTCGCGGTGAAATCTGGCGCGGTAAACGCGTTGACTTTGAACAGCACGGTTTCGGGCGGGACGCGTTTCGATCAACAGCCGATCATGCCGGATTCGATTGGTGGGTTGCTCGCAGCCGATTCGACAAAGGCTAAGATGCTGATCGCGCGTGGAAGCATTCCATCTGGTCCATCTGTTGCTGATCCATTCGCCGCAGCGCCTCCAGCGCCAGCCGCATCCGCTCCCGCGCGACAGAATGAGAATGTGAAGCTACAGGCAGTGGCGAAGCCTGCTGATGTTGCTGCACGAGCGGGTGGTGTGGCTGGAGGGGCAGGCTTTGACGCGCCGCAGATCCCGCAAAGCTTCGGTCTCGAGGCGCAGGTGGCGAATCAACTGCGCGCGACGGGGCGGCGGTCGCTGGTGGTGGATGTGCCGAGCGATGGGCAGGCGTTTCATTTCCGCAAGCTGAAGGATCACGCGGTGCTGGAACTGCACTTGCGCGATGCGTGGACGACGGAGCACAAGACGACGGCGATGCTGCTGGGCGTGGGGCTGACGGTGTGGTTGCTGCTCTCGGTGTTCGTCGCGCGGAGACGTGCGAGAGGGCAGGGGCGGTGAGGATTGACCTTCTTGGGGCCAAAGAATTGCGGCCACGGGGTCCCCACCCCCAGGCCGCTTTCACCACACACCGGTTGCTCTCTCAGCTACCGGAAATTTGATGGGTGAGGGCAGGATGCCCTCACTCCTTTTTGTCATCGTGCGACGCGGCTGCTGCGGCGGAGGCGCAGGAGGATGCCGGCGACGGCGATCAAGAGCGCGGAGCCTGGCTCGGGGACGACGACGGTTTGCAGCGTGGAGAAAGTGTCGGGGCCGACGGGCACCTGGCTGAGACTGCCGAGGATGGCGGAGTTGCCGGAATCGCCGAGGGCGAAGTCGATGGAGACGGGGTTCGATGGATCAGTAGTGGGGAAGGCCCAGGCGGTGTTGCCGATGAGCGCCCACTCGGTGGTGGGTGAGAAGGACTTGGAGTTATATGCCCAGATGTATGCCTGCTGCTCGCTGGCGTGGCCGTCGGGGAAGAACTGGTTGGTGGTGGTGTTGTTGCCGACGGGGTCGGTGCTGGAGTACACCCGGCCGCTGGTGCCTGCGAGAGTTTGCGCGGTGCCGGTGAAGTTTTGAATACCGGGCGTGGAGTTCCAGCCGGCATTGGCATCGGTGGCGGTGTCGAAGGTGAGCCAGTTGCTCTGCCAGAGGCTGACGTTCGCGGCGGTGGGCGTGAAGCCGACGGCGAAGGAGCCTAGCTCGAAGTTGAGGGTGGAATCCCAGGCTGTCGAGTTGGTGTGTAGGAAGTCGTCACCGATGGCGCTATACCAGGCGACGGTGCGCGCGTTGCTGGTGGTCGCGGCTCCAAACAGGAGCGCCAGCACGGCGAGGATTAACAGATGGAGTTTCGTTTTCATGATGCGTGGAAGTTGAGCTTTTGAATTTGAAATGGGGTCATGGCGCGACTGGCGCCGGCATTTTCCAGGACGGGCGGTTGGTTTTGCTGATGATGAAGGTGGCGTTGCGCGGCTGGAAAAGCGCGGTGGCGGCTTGGTTCGCGAGAGTGGAATCTCCCTCGCGCACCCAGCGCTCGAGGGTGGCGGTCTTGAGGAGGTAGTAGCCGGTGTACGTTTGCGTGGAGGTGGCGTCGGCGTTCCAGAGGCGGATGCGGTCAGCATTGGTCTGGCTGTTTGATCCGGTTGAGCCGCCTGCGACGGTCATGCCGCGATCGAGCGGGCTTTGTGCTACCGGCCAGAATGTGCCGACGAAATTTGCCCCGATCACGAGAGGGGAGATCACGTCATTGGTGCGTGCGAGTCCGGCGCCGGGCTGTGACACGGGAGTGCCGCGCACATTCATGAAGGCGGCCTCGCCAGTGCGGAACACGCGCGAGTTTTGACTGAAGAGCGTGGCGTCTCCGACCTGCACCCACTTGGGATTCCCGCCATTGTTGAAGAGCCAGAAGGTGATGAACGCGCCGGTACTTGTGCTGTAAAGCTGCACGCGGTCGGCGGTGGCCTGGCTGTTGGTGGCATGGAAAGTGGTGACGGGGAAAAGATCATCGAAGCGCCAGTGCGGGCGCACGACGATCTGATCTCCGGCCATCGTCAGAGGGAAAGACGAGGTGGTGCTGAACGGACTGGCGGCATCGAGCATGAGCGCGGTCGCGGTGGATGTCGCTTCGTTCACTTCAAAGCGGTGGCCTTCGTTGTCGCCATCAGTGACCTCGATGAAATACTGGCGTCCGTCGCGCACACGGGTGCCGATGTCGCCGTCGCCGACGGCTGCGGAGAGGTTGAGGCTGTCGGATGTGACGGAGGTGACGAGGCCGGTGAAGATTTCCAAACGCACGAGCGGCATGGAGAATGTCTGCGGCTGAGCGGCTGGGACGCTGCGGCGCGTCCAGGTCCATGTCGGACTGGCGGCCTCGGTCGCGGGTGTACTGGTGATCCATGCGTGCAGGCGGATGTCGCCGCTGTTTAGTCCGACCAAAAGAGGATCGCTCTCGATGTCGGCAAAGCGCAGCGTTTCGTAGCCGTCACCGTTTGTGCTCGTGGTGGGCACGATGCCGAGCGCGGTCCATGCGCCGGTGATGAATGCCTCGACCTGTGCGCTGAGATCCGTCCAGCCACCGGCGCGACGGATGAGCAGCGCGTCGAATTTTCCGGTCAGCGAATTTCTTTCGAGCCGGAATCCGGGAGCGGCGGAGGTATCTACGCCGGAGTCGGGACGCTGACCGAAAGCGTATTCGAGGAGGTTTGCATTGCGATCACCATCGGGGTTTTGCGCCGCTCCGTTTTGACCTCCGAGATTGTAGATCGACTGCCAGGCGGCGAAGCTCGAAGGAATGTTGAGCACGAAACCGAGGTCGATGGTCATGTCGGAATTGTTGTCGTCCGCATTGTCGAGAGATGCGCCAGCGCCCGTCTCCGCGACCGCATCAACGGCCTCGGTGTCGGCAGCGAGAGTGAAGACGGCGGTGCTGACTCCTGTGTCGGCTGGGATGAGCGCGTCCTGGCCGTTGTCGTCGGTGTCATCGGTCGTGACGCCTACGCCTGACATGGAGGCGCGACCGGCGAGAGGAGCGCCCGAGGCGAAATTTGATGCGCGCACATGCAGGAAGTAATCGCCCTCGGGCAGCGAATTGAACCAGAAGAAACCGCCGCCGCTTGTCGTCGCGGTGCGGAATGCAGGAGTGACGCCAGCGGTGTCGCCGCTGTGATAGAGATCGAGTTGCGCACCATCCACGCCCTCGTTCGCGTCGGCGATGCCGTTGGCGTTTGCGTCGAAGAAGACAAGATTGCCAACGCCGACGACAGGCGGTGGATTCACCACGGTGATCTGCACAGGAACTGATCCCTGACAACCGCTCGCATCCGTGGCGGTGATGGTGATGTTCCAGGTGCCGAGCGCTGTTGGCACGCCGGAGAAAACACCATTGGTGCCAAACGTCATGCCGTCTGGCAGCGCGCCTGTTCTTGAATAGTTGTAGGGCGCGAGGCCACCGGAAGCCACGAAGTTGGTGTTGTGCAGCTCGCCCATCGAGAGCGTGAACGGACCGGGAGGCGCCACGGTGATCGTGGGGCACGGCGCGCGGAAGCCGAGGTCGATGGTGAGATTCACATGGTAATCGGACGCGTCATCGCTTGATGAATCAAAACCTGACTCGCCATCCTGCGCGCGTGGCTCGGAGTAATTGGTGAGCGTGAAGACGATGCTGGAAATGCCAGTCGTGGCGGGACTCGCGACATCGACTCCGTTTTCATCCTGATCATCATCGAGAGCGACATCGCCGCCCGCGCCGAAGACGGAGACGAGGCCGATGAGATGACCGCCGGAGATGAATTCTTCCTTGGGAACATGCACGAAATAATTTCCCTCGATCATGCCGGAGAAAAGATAGCGCCCGCCATTTGCTGTGAGTGTCGTCGCGACGGGGGTGGCGGATTGCGGATCTGCTCCCTGATTGAAGAGCTTGACGACAACCGCGTCCACGCCTTCGCCTGAGTTGTATTTTCCGTTCAGATTCGCATCGGCAAAGATCACGTTGCCCACGCCGAGAACGATGGGTGGCTCGGGCACGAAGCCGAGGTCGATGGTGAGGTCGATGTTTGAATCGGCGGAATTGTCACTTGATGCGTTGAAACCGTTTTCGACTGGCTCGGTCCCAAGAGCGAGTTCGAAGACGGAAGTGGAGATGCCGAAGAGATGCGGCAACTGCGGCTGCGATGCGTCGATGCCGTTTTCATCCGTGCCATCGTCGATGCCGTCATCTGTGCCGTTGCCTGTGACCGACCATTTGCCTGCGAGCGGACGTCCGACTGCAAACTCGCCAGCGGGAACGTGAGCGAAGTAACGGCCTGGCGCGACTCCGAGGAAAAGATAGGCGCCGATGGAATCAGAGCGCGTCACCGCGACGGGCTGCGCGATGGAAGGATCATCGTTCTCATCGAAAAGGAGAACTGCGACATCAGCCACGCCTTCATTCGTGTCGAAGTGGCCGTTGGAGTTTTGATCGAGGAAGATGACGTTGCCCGCGCCGGTGGTGGTGGCCGAGTTTGCAATGGCGAGGATGATGTCCACGCCGGAGGTGCAGCTCTCTTCGTTTGTGGCCTGCACGGCAAAGCCCCAACTGCCGGCCTCTGTCGGTGTGCCGGAGAGCAGGCCGTTGGTTGAAAGCGTGAGTCCCGGCGGCAGAGTGCCGAGCAGGCTGAATGTGACGCTGCCAGCGGTGCTGGCGCTGAATTGCGCGCTGTAGAAAATGCCTGTCGCGCCGCGTGGCACGGTGTCGGGGCTGACCACGAAGGGTTCGCAGTCCTCGTCGAATCCGAAGTCGATGGTGAGATTGACGCTGTCATCGCGGATCGCGTTGTCGCTCATGTGATCGTCGCCCGTCTCGGTGGTGCCGTCGGTGGGCATCGCGTAGGCGACGAGATCAAAGAGTGGTGACGAAACGCCGGTGATCGCGGGATTTACAACGTCCTGGCCGTTTTCATCCGCGTCATCATCTCCGCCTGTGTCGAAGGCCCATCCGGGCAGCGACATGAGTCCGGCGAGGTCGCCGCTCGGTGTGAATTCCACATTCGGAATATGGATGAAGTAGGTCGCAGGTGTGAGTCCGGTGAAGAGGTAACGACCGCCATTCGCTGTCGTGGTTTGTGCGACAGCGGGCGCGGTTTGCGGATCATCGCCCATGAAGAAGAGTTTCACCGTCACGCCGTCTCTGCCTTCGCCTAGATCGAATGTGTTGTCGTGATCAGCATCGACGAAGACGAGGTTCCCAACGCCGACGAGGCCATTGCCGGATGGAATGAAACCCATGTCGATGGTCATGTCGCCGCGATTGTCCTCGGCATTGTCCGCTGCGGAGCCGATGCCCAGCTCGGTGTCATTGTCCGTCGGCTCGTCACCGAGAAGAAGATTGAAGACGACGGAGTTGATGCCGTTTGTCACGAGTTGGGAGGCGTTCGTGTCGATGCCGTTCTCGTCCTCGTTGTCATCCGTGCCATCGTCATCGCCAGCGCCGGGCACGGAGAGATGATTGATGAGATCACCGCCGGCCTGGAATTCCGCAGGCGGGATGTGAACGAAATAATTTCCTGGAAGCAGATTCGCGAAGGAGTAAAAGCCGCCGCCGCTCGTGATCGTCGTCGCCACGGGAGTGCCGGAGATGGGATTGGAACCCTGTGAGAAAAGTTTCACCGTCACGCCGTCGATACCCTCGCCTGCGTCGAAGTGGCGGTTCACATTCGCGTCGATGAACACCACGTTGCCCACGCGCACTTTTGGCGACGCGGGCTGGATGATGAGGGTGCGCGGCGCGTTGCTCTGACAGGTCTCGGCATCTGTGACGACGAGGGTGAAGTTTGAAATCGTATCGGTTGTCGGCGTGCCTGAGATCGTCGCGGCACCCGCGCTGGTGCTGAACGAAATGCCAGGGGGCAACGCGCCCGAGAGATTCCACGAATATGGTGCGGTGCCTCCGCTCGCGTTGAAGGTCACGCTGTAAGGGGCGCCCACTTCGCCCTGCGGCAGCGGGTTGGTGGGGGCGACGGCGATGGTCGGGCAGTCGCGATAGAATCCGAAGTCGATGGTGAGATCACCGTCGTCATCAGTCGCGTCGTCCTGTGTCTTGCCCTGGCCGGCCTCGGTGCTGGTGTTGAGAGGCTCGGTGCCTGGGATGAGATTGAATCGGGTGCCGGACACGCCCGTGCTCGCAGGTGCGGCGGTGAAGAGGCCGTTGTGGTCGCTCTGGTCGTCGATGCCGTTGTCACCCTGGGCATTTGCGTTTGGTAAATGATCCGCGAGCACCTGGCCTGTGGTGAAATTTCCCAAAGGCAGATGAATGTAGTAACGACCGGGAGCGAGGCCGCTGAAGAGATAAAAGCCGCCGCCTGATGTCGTCGCCTGCGCCACGGGTGTATCGCCAATGTTTTGATTATCGGCGAAGAGCTTCACGGTCACGCCATTCATCCCTTCGCCAGAGTCTGCCTCGCCGTTGCGATTCGTGTCGATGAAAACCAGGTTGCCGACGCTGGCGGTGCGCTCGGGAAAGGTGATTAATCCGAAATCTCTCGTGAGATCGATGCTGGCATCGAGGAAGTTATCCACCCATGCGTCGGTGCCAGACTCGCCCGTCGCAGATGTGGGCGCCGCGTTTGTGGTCACGACGAAGAGCGCGCTGCTGATGCCGGTGGAGGCCGGGTTTGCGGCATCAAACCCTATCTCGCCATTGTTGTCATCGCCACCTGGCGCACGTGTTCCGAAGACCGACACATGATTTTCCAGTGGCTCGCCCGTGCCAAACTCGGCCGCTGGGATGTGCAGGAAGACTTGCTCGCCGCTCGATGAGCTGAGAACAAAGAAACCGCCACCATCCGTGATCGCGCTGTCCAGCGGAGTGTCGGTCTGTGGATTTTGCCCCAGGCCAAAAAGTTGCACTTCCACGCCGTCCACGCCTTCGCCCACATCGGCGGTGCCGTTGTAGTTTGAGTCGATGAAGACAAGGTTGCCGACTTTCACCGTGCCCTCGGAGTACTGAAAGGCGAAATCGCGTGTGAGGTCCACATCCGAGTCCACGAGGTCATCTGAGGACGCGTCGCTGCCCGTCTCGCCACCGGCTTGAGTTGGCGCGGTGCCCGGGGTCAGGGAGAAAACAGCGCTGCTCAGTCCCTCAGCCACGAGATCGGTCTCGCCCTCAATGAAGAGGCCGTCACTACCTACGTCATCATCCCCCGTCCCTGAATAACCAACCGGCACTGCTTCACGGAGGATTTTTCCCGATGCAAACTGGGCCGGGGGAATGTGAACGAAGTAGCTTCCTTGAGCCAGGCCCGTGATGAGGTAGTGCCCGGTGGCATCCGTCACACTTTCGCCCAGCGGTGGCGCCGTGGCGGGGTCATCACCTTGTGCGAAGAGCTGCACCAGGACGTCTGGTATGCCTTCACCCAGATCTGCGGCACCGTCGTTGTCGGCGTCATAGTACACCGTGTTGCCCACGCCCAGCGGTCGGAAGAATCCGAGGTCAATCGTCAGGTCGATGTTCGAGTCATTGCCATCATCCCAGGACGAATCGAAGCCCGTCTCAATCCCTCCGCCGGTACTGACGGGAGAGCCTCCCGTCAGAACCGTGAAGACCTCCGAACGCACACCGCTGATCGCTGGCTCGAGCTCGTCGATCCCGTCTTCTCCGACATCGTCATCGAAGCCAACCCCCGTAGATCCAGGCACGCTCAGGGCGAAAGGGAAATGCCCGCCAGCCTGAAATTCGGTCGGCGGCACAAACACAAAGTAGTTCCCGTCGTCGATGTTCGTGAAGAGGTATTTGCCGCCATTGAACGAGGTGACTGTCTGAACGGGGGTGTCGATACTCGGGTCGGCGCCGTCGAGGTATAGCTCCAAAGTCACGCCGTTCACTCCTTCTCCTTCGTCACGGAATCCGTTGTAGTTCGCATCCTGAAAG
>JANPIW010000504.1:0-13278 GCA_031425215.1 Verrucomicrobiaceae bacterium | reverse complement strand
CCGTGCCGGTCGGTGTCACCAAAGTCTATGTCACACTCTGGTCGCTCATCAGCGGCGTGTACCAGGCAAATCATTACTTTTTCAACGCTCCAGCGGGAACCAAGGCTGTGATCGCCAGCCCCGTGGACGGATCGACGCTGGCCAGCGGCACACTCGATCTCGCCTGGGCTGGCGGCACGGGCGTGAACAATTACGCGTTGTGGATCGGCTCATCGCCCGGAGGCTATGATCTGGGAGCTTTCCATGTGGGCACGGCCACTACTCGGAGCGTGACCGTCCCCACCGACGGTGGGGCAGTCTATGTCACGCTCTGGTCGCTCATCAGCGGCGCTTATCAAAGCAGCGCGCACTGGTATTTTACCACGGCGACATCCAATCCGCGAGGCGCGCGTCTTACCAGTCCGGCAAACGCCAGCAATCTGGCCTCCGCCACGCTCGACCTCGCGTGGGAGGCAGGGCTGGGCGCAACAAATTACGCGCTGTGGATCGGGAGCGTGGCGAATGGTTACGACCTTTATGCCGGCATCGAAGGCACGGTTCTCGCGAAGTCTGTGGTGGTTCCCGCTGATGGGCGGCGCTTGCATGTGACATTGCATTCGCTGATCGGCGGCGCATGGCAGTCGAACTCGTATTGGTTCAACGCCGCCACGCTGCCTGACGCGGGCGCGGCGCAGATCACCAGCCCTACGCCGGGCAGCACGCTCACCAGCAGCACACTGCCGCTGGTCTGGAGTCCGGCGGCCGGGGCAACGAATTATCATCTCTATGTCGGCAGCTCGCCCAACGGATACGATCTTTACAATGCGGGCCAGGGCACCAGCCTCTCGCGCACAGTGACGGTGCCCGTCGATGGCCGTCCGGTTTATGTCACGCTCTGGTCGCTGATCAAAGGCGTATACAAATCCAGCAGCGTGTTTTTCATCGCCGCGAACACCGCCACGGGGAACCGAAAGGCGCTCATCAACAGCCATGCCAACGGCTCCACCTTCACCAACGCCAATCCCGTCTTTGCCTGGACTACCGGCGTTGGCGTCACGCTCATGGCGACGTGGATCGGCAACAGCCCGTTGGGCTACGACATCTGGGCATCAACGGAGAGTACGTCGAGCACTTACCGCTCCACCGCTGTGCCGACGGACGGACGCAAGGTTCACGTCACGTTTTGGTCCCTCATCGGCGGCGTGTGGCAGGGCGCGAGCTATATCTACACCACGGTGAACATCCCGCTGGCCAAGGCATCGCTCACCTCACATGTGAGCGGCGCCACCTTCACCTCAACAACCGAGTACTTCACCTGGGACTTCGGATACGCCTCGCAGTCGTTCCAGCTTCACGTGGGCCGCAGTCCGGGAGGCGCGGATTTGTTCAATGGCAACAACCTTGCTCTGCTCCAATACACAACAGTCACAGGACTGCCCTCGGACGGCAGCCCCGTTTATGTCACGCTGTACACCCTGCTCGGCGGCGTGTGGAAGAGCAACGAGTACATCTTTAACGCCTGGCAAAGCCCGTAGCCGGCGCTGCGCGCGCTCATTCAGCCCGCAAATCTCGTTTTCCGCCAGAATGCGGCGAGTCATCAGCGCCCGCATTCCTGCGAATGCGCCTACAACCGCCTTGATTTCCAAACGCATCCCGCAAGAGTGCGCGCCGCATCGTTCCTTTTTCCCCACAACCGATCTGAAATGAAGTTCGCGATATTCGGCGACATCCATGCCAACCTCGAAGCCCTCCAGGCCGTCCTCGCGGACGCCGAGGCCGAGGGCTGCGCGAATTACGTCTGCCTCGGCGACATCGTCGGCTACGCGGCCAATCCCGTCGAGTGCCTGGAGATCGTGCGTCAGATGAACTGCCCCGTGGTGCGCGGCAATCACGACGAAGGCGCGGCCTCCACCTCCAATCTCGAAGAGCTCAACCCGCTCGCCCAGCGCGCCCTTCTCTGGACGCGCGAGCAGCTCAATGAGGAGCAGCGCCAGTGGCTGCGCGAGTTAAAGCTCGTGCGCCAGGTGCGAGATTTCACCATCGTCCACGCCACGCTCGACTCCCCCGGCTCGTGGGGCTACGTCACGAACCGCTTCGATGCCATGGCAAGCTTCAGTTACCAGTTCACTCAGGTCTGCTTCTACGGTCACACGCATGTGCCGCGCGTCTTTGAGAAAGACGACACCGTGCGCGGTGTGCGCGGTGATCTCGTGCAGGTCTCGCGCGGCGTGAAGTACTTCATCAACGTCGGCAGCGTGGGCCAGCCGCGTGATGGCGATCCGCGCGCCAGCTACGCCATCTATGATGTGCAAGCCGGCACCGTCGTGATCCGCCGCCTCGATTACGACATGGCCGCGACTCAAGGGAAAATCCTCGACGCCGGGCTGCCCTCGCTCCTCGCCGAGCGTCTCTCCCTCGGCAAATGACACCCGTCTCCGCGCTGCCGGTCGATCTGCGGACCTTCCATTCCGCGCTCGTCGTCAAACCCAGTTCGCTCGGCGACATCGTCCACGCGCTCCCCGCCGTGCGGCTCATCAAGCGCGCGCATCCCCATTTGCACTTGCGCTGGATCGCCAATGAAGAATGGACGCCGCTGCTGCAAGGCTGCCCGTTCATCGACGAGATCGTCCCCTTTCCGCGCCAGCAACTGCGCGGCGCGGCGGGCAAGGCGCGCTCGCTCGCCTGGGCTGCGAAGTGGAATCGCGCGCCGCGCGCCACGCCGGAGATCGTGCTGGATTTCCAGGGCCTCCTCCGCAGCGCGCTCATCAGCTACACGCGCGGGTCGGATTGTGTCATCGGACTGTCGGACTCGCGCGAAGGCGCGGCAAAGTTTTGTGATCACATCGTGGCCGTCGATCCGGACGCCCACGCCGTGGACCGCTATCTCGCGATGACGCGCGCGCTCGGCGTCAGATTCGCGGCTGAGGACATCGAGTTCACGTTGCCGGAAGGAACAAAGCCCCAAGGTTTTTCCAGCACGGAGCCATTCGTGCTGCTGCATCCGTATTCGCGCGGCGCGGGCAAATCGCTCGAATCCGCAGCGCTGCAAGGTTTGTGCGATTGTCTGGCAGGGCGTCACGTCGTCATCGTGGGAATCTCGCCCGATCCCATTCAGATTCGCGGCGCGCACATCACCGATCTGACAAACCGCACGACCATTGCGGAATTGATCTGGCTCATGCGCAGCGCGCGCGCCTGCGTGAGCGTGGACAGCGGCCCGATGCACATCGCGGCGGCGGTGAACGAGCGCGTGCTGGGCATCCACACTTGGAGCGATCCGCGGCGCGTCGGCCCGTATGCACCAGCAGCATGGGTCTGGAAAGCCGGCCGCATCGCGCATTGCGGTGATTTCACGGACGATGAACGCGCCGCAGACCGCCAGGTGGAGGAAGCCGACGCGCGACGCATCGCGGACTTCATTCTGGGAACGCTGGTAATCTGAAGCCGATGCCTCACGGATCGAGAGCACGCATCCATCATCTCACGCGGAATCGCGCGTTCCTGCTGCGCGCGTCACTCGGCATCGTGGTGGCGGGATTCCTGGCAGCCGTGGTCATTCAATGGCTGCGTGCAGACAGACGGCCGCAGCGCAGCCTGATCGTGAGCATGGATCCCGTGGAGCGCGAATTGCGCGACAGCTTTCACCAGCTCAACATCGCCACCGACGCGCGCCCGCGCGAGCTGTGTCGCTGGCTAAAGGGCATCTTCTTTCGCGGTGCCGAGGCCCTCGCGTCACGCGCCGACGCCGTTCCGCCGCCCACCATCACGAGCTACGTGCGAGACGGAAAGCTCCACGGCTTTGACGCGCGCCGTCTCATCGAGAAACACACGCACGAGGGCGGCGAGCGCCAGATGTTCACAGACTTCGTCATCGCGTGCCTGCCGGAGGAGGGCGACAAGGCGAAAGCCGCGCTCGAACGCCTGCGCTCCGTCGCCGTGAGTGAACCGGGAATGCCATGCGCGAATCACTTTCTGGCCGTTCTGCTGCTCGATGGCGGACATGACGCGGAGGCTCTGGCAGCGCTGGTGCGGGAGGGAAACTTTCCCGACGCGCGTGATGCGCGTGGGGTGGCGATTCACCTCGCCGTGCGGCTGAAGGACGTGGAGACATTGCGTGACATCGCTCATCGCCACGGCTGGATCGAAACCGCTCCGCCCGTCCTGCTGCATCGCATCGGATTTCTCATCGGCGATTCGTGGCTGATTGTGAAAGGCATGGTCGCGCTCCAGCTCACGCAGGTGCGCTATGGTGTCATCGCGCTCTCGCTTTTTTGCGCGGCGCTCTGGTACATCATCTTTGCCCAGCGCTCGCAGCCCGAGCCTTGGCGCTGGACGCGGCCCATGATGCCGATCATCGCCGGAGTGGGCAGCGTGTGGCTCGTGCTCGTGCTCATCGAGTATCAAGAGAACAAGCTCGGCATGACCGAAGACGCGCCCTTCCCTTTCGATGTCTGGTACTATCTTGCCGGCGTGGGCCTGCGCGAGGAGCTGGCAAAGCTGGCGTTCTTCGCGCTCTTTCTCCCGTGGCTGCTCTGGAGGCGTGACGAGGGACTGGCGCTGCTCACCGGCGCGTTCGTCGGCATCGGTTTCGCATTGGAGGAAAACATGGGCTACTTCGAGATGGGCGGCGGTGGAGTGGTGCTCGGCCGGTTTCTCACCGCGAACTTCATGCACGCATCCATGACCGCCATCGCAGGACTCGCGCTCTACCATTTGCTGCGGTGGCGGTTCGCTCACGCGGAGCGGTTCGTGGGCACCTTCCTGATCGTGATCGCAGCACACGGGTTTTACGATTACTTCATCACCACCGGAGGAAGGATCGGCGATCTGAGCATCGTGTCGTATGTGATCATGGCGCTGCTGGCCAATCACTTGTTCGATCTCCTCGCGACGCACACGCGCGCCAGCTCGGGGGCCGTCTCATCCGCCGCCGTGTTCCTGATCGGCATGGCGCTGCTCATCGCCGTGCTTTTCATCGTGGCGGCCGTTCAAAGCGCCACCATGGAAGGCATCGCCACCGTAGGCTCCGAGTGCGTGGCCATGGTGCCGGTGGCGCTGATCTACTGGCGGAAGTTCGACGTGGCGCGATGATTTCTTCCGTTCGAGACGAGGGTTGATCTCATCAGCCGACGGCGCTCACGCTCGCGCGGTTCGCCTCGTGTTTTCACGGCGCGAACTCTTCCCATGCTTGACGCTCGGAAGGGCGGCCCTATGATCGCCGCTCTTCGCGCCACGGCGCGCTTTCCCCACATGAACATCCACGAATACCAAGCCAAGGAACTATTTGAAAAATACGGCGTCGCCACGCCCAAGGCGCGTGTCGCCGCCACGGCGGAGGAGGCAGGCGCGGCGGCGCGTGACCTCGGCGGCGCGGGATTGGTGGTGAAAGCGCAGGTGCATGCGGGCGGGCGCGGCAAGGGCACGTTCAAAAACGGATTCAAAGGTGGCGTGCATGTCGTGGATTCAGCGGAGAAGGCCCAGGAGATCGCAGGCAAGATGCTGGGGCAGACGCTGGTGACGCATCAGACGGGCGCGGAAGGCAAGCTGGTGAGCAAGGTGCTCATCGCGAAGTCCGTCGATATCGCGAGCGAGAAGTATTTCGCGATCCTCTTTGATCGGGCGAGCAGCCGTCACGCGCTGATCGCATCGACCGAAGGCGGGATGAACATCGAGGAAGTGGCGGAGAAAACGCCGGAGAAAATCGTGAAGGAATTCATCCATCCGACGCTCGGCCTGCAGAGCTATCAGTGCCGCAAGATCGCGTCCGCGCTCGGACTGACCGGGCCGCTTCTGAATCAATCCGTGAAGCTTTTCACCTCGCTGTGGAATCTGTATTTGAAGAGCGACTGCTCGCTCGTGGAAGTAAACCCGCTCGCCGTGACGACGGATGGCCAGGTGGTGGCGCTGGATGCAAAGTTCAACTTCGACGACAACGCGCTCTACCGGCAGAAAGACATCGCCGCGATGCGCGACACCACCGAGGAAGACCCGCGCGAGGTGGCCGCGAGCGAGTTTGGCCTGAACTACATCGGCCTCGAAGGAAACATCGCCTGCCTCGTGAACGGCGCGGGCCTAGCGATGGCGACGATGGACATCATCAAACTCCACGGCGGCGATCCCGCGAACTTCCTCGACGTGGGAGGTGGCGCGTCGAAAGAGCAAGTCGCGGCTGCTTTCAAAATCATCCTCGGTGATCCGAACGTGAAAGGCATCCTCGTGAACATCTTCGGCGGCATCATGGACTGCGCGATCATCGCTGAGGGCATCGTGGCCGCATCGAAGGAAACCGGATTGAGATTGCCGCTCGTGGTGCGCCTCGAAGGCAACAATGTCGAAGCCGGCAAAAAAATATTGGCTGCAAGCGGCCTCGCAATCACCAGCGCCGAAGGACTGACCGACGCGGCGAAGAAGATCGTGGCGGCGGTTGGCAAGGCGGCGTGAGGCGGGTAGTGTGCGGCCATGAAGACTTACACCATTGAGGAAGCAACGAAGACCGGTTTCGCCGCTGTGCTCAAGGAAGCCTGTGGAGATGAAACCGTGGCGCTAGTGGATGGTGAACTGAAAGTGGTGCTCACACCCCTGGAGCAGGACAAGGTGATGTACTCGCCCGAGTGGTACAGCGACGACGACATAGCGTTGCAAAATGTGTTCGCGACTGAGTCCGCTCGCAATTCCCAGGCCGCCGTGCGAGCCATGCTGGCCGAATGAAACAGTGGGACATTTATCTGTATCCCTTCCCCGGCGCAGGGCCGCATCCGGCTGTGATCCTGACGCCAGATGCGATCTGCGATGATCCGCGTGTCGAACTCATCAACGGTCTCATCTGCACGTCCTTGAAGCCCGGCACACGCGCGCATCCCAATGAGGCCATGCTGAACGGCGCAGACGGCCTCGACTGGGAGACCATCGTGCGATGCGATCTGATTCACGGGCTTCTGAGGTCGAAAGTTGGACGATTTCTCGGCAAAGTTTCCGTCGAACGTCGCCGCGCGATCTCCGCCAGGATCATCGACTGTTTCAAACTCCGCGCCTGGTAATCACACAACACACCGCCATGAAAATCACCGAGATTGCCTTCTCCACTTATCCCGTCACCGACATGAAGCGGGCCCGCGCTTTTTATGAAGGTGTGCTCGGCCTCAAGGCGACAATGGATCACGACTTTGGTGAGAGCGGCCAGTGGGTCGAGTATGACATCGGCCCTGGCACGCTCGGTCTCGGGCGTTACGAAGGATGGAAGCCGACCAGCGAAGGATGCAACGTCGGACTCGAGGTCGATGACTTCGATGCCGCCATCGCAAAGATCAGAGCTGCCGGCACGGTTTTCAAAATGGAACCCTTCGAGACACCCGTCTGCCACATGGCCATCGTGCTAGACCCCGAAGGCAACGCCCTGTGCATCCACAAACGCAAACCAGGGCATCACTGATTTCGCTCTATGTCCGAATCTCAATCGTCACAAGATGCAATCGACGCGCACGCGATGCGCATGGTGTGGAATGAACAACACCCCAATGCTGACATTGACGTGGATGCACTCATGGAGGGAATGAAGCTTACCCCCTGGGAGCGCATTCTCGCGAATGACATCGCCATAAATTACTTGGACTCTCTGGAGCACCTCGCTACCTCCAACGCCCTCGCCACCGCTTCATTTCCACACTGACCCATCACTCCACCGACTTTATGGCCATCCTCGTTGACACCACCACCCGCATCCTCGTCCAAGGCATCACTGGAGACTTCGGTTCCCGTCATGCCAAAGCATCACTCGATTACGGCACGCAGCTCGTCGCCGGTGTCACGCCTGGAAAGGGCGGACAGACCTTTGAGCACAACGGACACAAGGTTCCCATCTTCGACACCGTCGCCGAGGCGATGAAGCAGACCGGCGCGACCGTGAGCGCGATCTTTGTGCCACCGCCGTTTGCAGCAGATGCGATTTTGGAATGCCACGACGCAGGACTCGCGCTCGCTGTTGCAATTACAGAAGGCATACCCCTCAACGACATGATCCGCGTGAAATCGGCGATGTGTCACAGCAAGACGCGGCTCATCGGCCCGAACTGTCCCGGCGTGGTCACTCCTGGGCGCGGAGAAAAATCCCATGGCGGCTGCCGCATCGGCATCGCTCCTGGATACATTCACAAGCGCGGCAACATCGGCGTCGTCTCGCGCAGCGGCACGCTCACTTACGAAGCGGTGTTCCAGCTCACCTCGCGCGGACTCGGGCAGAGCACCTGCGTCGGCATCGGCGGTGATCCGGTCAATGGCACCAACCACCTCGACGTGCTCAAGATGTTCAACGAAGACCCCGAGACCGAAGGCATCATCATGATCGGCGAGATCGGCGGCACCGCCGAGGTCGAGGCAGCGCGCTGGGCTAAGGACAATTGCAAAAAGCCCATCGCCGCCTTCATCGCGGGCGCCACCGCGCCTCCCGGAAGACGCATGGGCCACGCTGGCGCCATCATCGGCGGCGAGGACGACACGGCTGCGGCGAAGAAACGCATCATTGCCGAATGCGGCATCGGCGTTGCAGAATCACCCGCCGACATGGCGGAGACGTTGATCGCGCGCATGGGCAAGTAGCCGGCTCAAGGCTTGGTGATCTCGACGCGGTAGAACTTGGCTGGACCTGTCGCGTTGAGGTCGGTGATTGTGCGAGCATAGCCAGCGTCGCTGGAGGTGAAGCCCGTGAGATTCACCCAGGGCGATCCCATGAGCGATGGAGATGTTTTCACGGTGTAAGTGCGATCTCCGAGGCGTGGTGAGATGACGAACCGCATCTGCGCGGGCTGGCCCGGCACGCTTTGCATCTGCTGGATGAAGCGCGATTGCGAATTAGTCGGCGCAAGACCGGCGGTGAACTCGAATTCGTTCGTGTGCCCATCTCCATCGGGATCGGCGAGCGAACCTGAGAGGTTGGGATCATTGAGCGCGAGCGAGTCAAAGTGCTGCTGCTGCCACTCGCCCATCGCGCCGGGCGTGAAGCGGGCGTAGGAGCGGCCATTCGTGGCCACCCAAAAGTGGCCGCGCTGGTGCGGGTTCAGGGCGACATAAGTGGTGGATGGAAGCCGGTGACCGGGCTTGGTGCATTCGTGCCAGAGCGCGCCGTTGTCGTTCGAGTAGTAGATTTTGAAGAAGGCATCTCCAAAGCGTTTTGCACTGACGAGCACCTGACCGTCGTGCGCGTCGATGGCGCGCACTTCGGAGAAGCCGGTGTTGGAGAATGGCGTGTCGAGGTAGGCCCAGTTGGTGCCGTTGTTGGTCGAGTGAGCGAGGCCGAGGTGCCCGTTCATGCCGCCGAACCACAAGCGACCTGTGATGTGATCGCGGGTGAAAAAGCCCCATGCGTTCCAGTCGTAGAGCTTGCCATTCGTCGGCCCGCCTGACGAATGCCCCGCGCTGGCCCAAGTCGCTCCGCGATCATTCGAGATGAGAAAGCCCACGCCATTGAGCCAGGCAAAACGGCGCGTCGGCGCGCTGGCGTCGGACTCCATAAAAACAAAATGGCTGAACTCATCGCCCCAGTTTCCTCCTGCGGGAACGCCGGTCGCTTTCGTGAAGGCCACGCCGCCATTCGTGCTGCGGTAGATGCCGGAGTTCGCGTTGGAAGTGTCATGCACGGCCACGAGGATTTCATTCGCATCATCCGGCGCGATGCAGCCGCTGATGATCTCGCTGCCTGCGGGAATGCCGGTGCCTGTGACACCCGCGACATGCACGAGCGACCATGTCACGCCATCATCGCTCGTCGTCACGATGGACGCGCGGCCCGCATTCGGCCCGAAGAATGATCCGCCGATGAAGTACACTTTCGGAGCTGCATTGCCAACGACGGGGCCGATGAGCGCCTCGGTCGCGTAGGTCATGCCCACGTTGCCAAAGATCACCGGCAGGCTGCGGCGCGGATTGCGCTGCGCGCCGCCCGTCACGCTGCCGTCAGTCGTGATGAAGCCGATCAAGTCCGCCACTGGCATATAGACTCGCTGCGCGTCATTGGGATGCCATGACGGCTTCCACGTCACCACCTCGCCGATGCCGCGCGTCATGTAGCTCACCGTCGCGCCAGCGTTCGTCGTGACGAAAGGGCCGAAGCCATTCGGAAGATACCAGCGGTTCGCGTCAAGCTGGTCTTGATGCAGCGCGCCGCGCGACCAGCCCGGGCTGGTGTCGCTCGACAGCATCGCGGCGGGGCGTGTGCCCGTGATGGTGAGCGGCAGCGTGGTCCATGACGTGCCGCCGTTCGTGCTCTTGCGCGTGGGGCCACCGATCCATCCGAGCACAATCGTCACGCCATCACGCAGCACATGACACATGCCTACCGGGCCGTTTGCGCTGAGCGCGCCGAGCACGACCGTCGTGATGTTCGCCCATGTCGTGCCTGTGGCGTCGCTTTTATAAAAACGATTGTTCGCTCCGTCCTGCACCGCCGCGAACATCACGCCGCTCGGCAGTCGCGCGAGGCGCGCCACCGATGTCGTCGCCGCATTCACCGTCATCGCCGCCCAGGTGATCGTGCCGCCCGCGCCGCGTGTGCCTTTATAGAGAGCGCTCGTGCCGCCGTCATTCACGCCGCCGACGAAGACTTCATTTGGAAACGCCGGATGCATGTGGACGACGTGACCGATGAGACCATCAAACAAAGTGCCGCCCTGCTTGCTCCACGTCCCCGCGCCACCGCCCGTCGTGCTGCGCCACAGTCCGTTCTTGCGGCTCACGGCAAAGACCTCCTGGTCCATCGAGCCAGGCGTGATCGCCAGACACTCGCCCTGCCAGCGCAGATCATCATTGCCCGAGAAAAGAACTCCGCCGAGCACCTGCGTCCACGACGTGCCGCCATCGCTCGTGCGCCACACACCGCGCGCCGCATCGGTCGAGGTGTAGCTCGTGCTCACGGCCTGATACACGACATCCGCCGAGCTTTCCGCCACCGCAAGACTCTGCACAAACAGCGCGGCGGAGCTGGTCATGTCACCCGAGAGAAACCGCCAGTTCGCTCCCTGATCATCGCTGCGATACACGCCACCGACATCGGTGCGCGCATAAAGCCGACCCGATGAGTGCGATGCAAAGCCCGTGAGCCATCCGCCCGCGTCGAGGTCTGTCTGGAGGAAAACACCGGGCTGCGCCACGCCCACCGTCGAGGCCGCGTGAGCTGCGCTGCACGAGAGCAGCGCGAGGAAAAGAAGGAGCCATGTCATCCGAGGCAGCATACAGAGTGAAACCTTCTTTCCATCGCTGAATTACAGGAGAGTTTTCAAAGAGGTAAGAGATCGGCCTTTGGGTAGCCGGGGTGAAACGGGCCAGCCGAGCCGCTGTCGCCGAAAGCAAGGACATGATGTGCCCGCCATGAAGATGCCTCTCGCGTGGAGAATCGAGTTGTGAGGCAAGGCCCGAGATGGCACACTCCGCACTGCTTTCTTCCCTTCCGCCATGCACCTTCATTTTCAACGCCGCTCAGTCAGTTGCCGCGGCAGCATAGCCCCCGCATTGATCGTTGTCTCGGCGCTCATCCTCAGCGCGGTGATCTTTTTCGTTTTCACGCGCAAGCAGATGAACAGGGGCACCACAGAGGAAGGCCCGGCTGCTGCTGCTGTTGTTCCTGCGACACCATCCGCACCGGCACAGCCCGTGCCAACGACGCGCGATCCCGTCGCGCCTGCGACTGTCGCGCCCGGCAGCCGTTCCCCGGTCACACCAGCGACCACGAGCTTGGGCTTCGCGCGTCCTCTTGATCTCGGATCGCAGCTTGCGCGAAATCTTGCCGCCGCCGATTTCAAAGCAGCGGGAAACCTCGCGGCGGCATCCGATCCCTCGCAAGCTGCAGAGGCCGCCAGTGTGCTGGAAAAAATCTTCGGCCAGCTCGGTTACAAACCCGGCGGCGAGGACGAGGTGCGGCTCCTTGGGCAAGTGGAGAATTTCACGCGACTCTCCATTCCTCTCGTGAAGCCGGGCACTCCCGGCGCGCCTTTGCGTCTGCAGCTCGATCTCGAGCGCGATGACAAAATGGGATGGAAGATTGCAAAGTTTTATCTGCCCGAGGAACTCGGCGGAGCGCTCGCCACGCTGCCACAGACGCCCGCCACAGCGAGCACCGCCGTCACCATTGCCGGGCCTGATGGAAAGCCGATGGCGAACTCCGTGCCGCCTCCCCCTGGAGCGACGGCGTCCGCGCCTGGGAAAAGCGCGGCGGCAAAGCCAGTCTCATCACTGTTCGTCGTTTCGCGACACGCGGATGCGCTGACGTATGCGAGCGACTTTGTCGGCGCGCTGTTGAAACATGATTTCGTGGAGGCCCAGAAATTCATCGACGAGTCGAAGGTGCAGCCGCAAAAGCTTGCAGGATTGTGCATCGTGTTTGAGGAGGGGCAGTATGAACTGAAGCAGGCCAAACCGCTCATCATCACCGTCGCCAATCCCGAGGTGTCATGGGTGATCGCGCAGGTGCAATCGGAGCCATTGCAGCAGAGCACCGAGTTCGGCCTCGAGCTGCAGCGGACATCGGCCGACGCCGGGTGGCGTGTCGTCGGGCTGAATCTCTCCGAGATTCTAGGCTCCTTCGCGCAGTCGGCGTCCAAGCTCGGCGTGCCCTACACACCGCTGGTGAAGAATCCACGCGGTGGAGAATCTCTCGCGCTCTACTTTGAATACGACAAAGCCGAGATGCATCCGCGCGCTGTGAAACAGCTCGAGATCGTTGCCGGATTGCTCAAGTCCGACCCCAACCGCAAGCTCAACATCGCCGGACACACCGACGCGCGAGGTGAGGACAGATACAATCTGCGCCTCTCCCAAGCGCGCGCCGAGACGGTGAAGAAGCAGCTCGTAGCTCGTGGCGTGTCGTCCACCCAGGTCATCACAAGCGGCATGGGCAAGGCGCAACCGCTCGGTCCGAACCAGAAAGACGACGGCACCGACGACCCCGAAGGCCGCTCGAAGAACCGCCGCGCGGAGATATTTCTCGATTTCTGATCGCGCGCCCCATCGCCCGCAATTAAACGCTTGTCGTTCGGAGGATCGGGTGTTTCTCTTCGCCGCCTTTTTCCCGCAGGGCATGTCTCAACCAACATGATAAACGAACAGGCCACCACCAGCACCGTCGTGCCCGACATCGAACTCGTCGCACGCGCCCAGGAGGGCGACACACGGGCCTTCGACGACCTCGTCAGAAAGTACACTCCGAAGCTCTTTGGCCTCATTTATAACATGACCTCGAATCGCGAGGACACAGCCGACCTGCTACAAGACGTCTTCGCGAAAGCCTACCGCGCCATCAAGCGCTTCCAGGGCAAG
>JANPIW010000503.1:0-6659 GCA_031425215.1 Verrucomicrobiaceae bacterium | reverse complement strand
AAAAAAAGTGATGCTTCTTGGACTTTCAAGGCTTGGGAGGGTATCGAAGCCCAAACGCAAGGTATCGAACTTAACGAATTTAGCCTCCCTTGAAACGCGAATGCGGCACCTGTGGCGCATGGATGCCGTGCGTGGCGAGGTAGAGGAAAAATGGCGTAGTGGCATGCTGCTCGATGAACGTACTGGCTTTGGCGGCGAAGGTGTCCGCCATGGTTTCATCCACCCAGCGCGCGGATTTGCCGCCGGTCATCCACCCGATGCGGCCGATGCCGTTGATGATGGTGTTGTTGTGGCCGTTTCGGCTGTTGAGCTTGAGCAGTTCAGAGTTCTCGCGTCCGGTTGGCTCGGTGCCGACTTTTTCGCGATAGCTCACCTGGAGCGAATCGGCGGGATCGAGTCCGACGACGCGATGATTTTCCACATACACGCACGGCACGCGGTCGCCGGTAGCGGGCATGATGAAGGCGTAGTCGAACCCGATCTCGAGCGGGCCGGGCTTGAGTTCGCCGTTCCAATCCGGTCCGCCTTTGACGCCGAGGCCGAGATGCCACTTGCCGACGACGCCAGTGGCGTAGCCGGCCTGCTTGAGCAGCGCAGGCAGCGTCGCCGTCCCCGGCGGAATGCACAGTGGATCGCTGCCGGAAAGAATGGCCGCCCCGGCGGGCTGTCGCCACGAATAGGTGCCGGTGAGCAACGCGCGGCGCGTGGGCGTGCACATCGAGGCGGGCGAGTGCGCATCCGTGAAGCGCCGCCCGTCGCGCGCGAGCCGGTCGAGGTGCGGCGTCTTCACGAGCGTCGCGCCGTAGCAGCCGAGATCGCCGTAACCGACGTCGTCCGCGAGGATGAAGAGAATGTTGGGGCGCTGTTCTGCGGCAAATGACGAATGCAGAATGACAGCCGAGCACAGCGACGCAAATGACGAAGGCAGGAGCGCGCGAAGGTTCATACGAGGATGAGGATTTGTTTTATGGGGATCGAAGGCAGGGGTTGCGAGGGATTTTGCGCCTTTGGTGACTTGGAAACGCTGGCGATGGCAGTCATGTTGTGGGGAACATTCTCATCGTTTCGGCGCGATCTCAGTCCATGGAACCACTCCGCACCGCAGGGCCCACGCATCGTAGAGAGCGGCCAGCGCTTGCACTTTCTGAGGATTCGTGGCCGCCAGATTGCTCGCTTCCGTGCGGTCAATGGTAAGATTGTAGAGCTCCCAGGGGCCGGCAGGCATGGCGACCAGTTTCCAATGGCCTTGTCGCACCGCGCGATTTCCTTCGTGTTCCCAGCACAGGACATGGTGCGGCTCGCGTTTGCCAGTGCGGAAGATCGGCAGAAGACTCCTGCCTTCCATCGGCAGGATCGCACGACCTTCGTGAGTTTGCGGATACTCAACGCCGGCCACCTCCAGGCATGTGGCCACGAGATCGATCACATGTCCCGGCTCGTTCGTGATCCCGGCGGCGCGAATCACAGCGGGCCAATGGACGATGAGCGGCGTGGTGATCCCGCCTTCGAGCATCTCGTGTTTGTAACCGCGGAGCGGCGTGTTGCTCAACTGCGCCCAAGGCCGTCCATAGATATGGCTCGATGCTTTGGGACCAGGCGGAAGGTCCTTGGTCGAAGCTTCATTCCCACCGTCTCCGCCATTGTCGGAGAGAAACAAGATCAGCGTGTCATCGAGCACGCCTTTTCGTTCGAGAGCCGCCATGATACGGCCGATACCGCGATCCATTTCCTCAACCTGCGCGGCATACACGGCCATCTTTAAATCTTGGAAATCATGGTCGCCAGTCTCCGACCAGGCTGGCACTCGGGAATCGCGCGGCGACAGCGGCGTTGCGGCATCGAGCAGACCTGATTCGACCATTCGCGCGCGACGTCGTTCGCGCAACACATCCCAGCCTTCACGATACTTGCCCCGGTATTTCGCAATGACATCAGCGTGTGCTTGCAGAGGTGAGTGCGGAGCCGTGTAGGCCGTGTAGAGAAAGAACGGCTCCCGCCCCGCCGACTCTTCGATCCACCGCACGGCGTGAGCGGTGAATGCATAGGTGGCGTAGAATTTTTCGTCGAACGCTGTGAACGGCTGATCATCGAGCGCGAATGGGCTGGCATTGCGGCGCGGACCGACGCGGGGATCAAAATAGTCCGACGCGCCGCGGAGCAGGCCGAAGTGATGATCGAACCCTCGATCCACGGGCCAATGCGGCCGGGTATAACCGACGTTCCATTTGCCCGCCATGAGCGTGCGGTAGCCGTGCGGTCGCAAGGCTTCGGCGATCGTCACGCAGCGGTCGTTTAAGAATCCCTGATACGCCGGGTTGCCAAGATCAGGCTCCATGTCGCCGACTCCGGCTTTATGCGGGTAAAGGCCGGTGAGCAGCGCGGCCCGAGTCGGGCAGCAGCGCCCGCAGTTGTAAAACTGCGTGAACCGCAATCCTCCGGCCGCCAGACGATCGAGATTCGGCGTGGCGATCTCGGAGCCGTAACAACCGAGATCGGAAAAACCGAGATCGTCGGCCATGATCACGATGATGTTCGGAGGCGCAGCACCGGCGTGGGGCGCGGTCAGTGACGCGAGCAGCAGTGAGGCAAGCAAGGCGGTCGAGGACAGCAGGGAGTTCATGCGTTTCATGGGTTGGGGCCATGAATCAAAAAGAGTTTCATCTGGCAGCTCCTGCCAGATCTTGAAGCAACGTCAGAATGCCCGTGCGGATTTTCGGTTCAGCGCCAATTTCGAGGAAGCTCGAACGCGCCGGCCACGTCTCGTAGCCACCCCAGCCATGCTGCTCGGGCGTGGGCAGGTAGCCGGCGTAACCGTTGGCCAGTTCAATGATGAACGTGGCCTTGAACGGACTCTGATTCTTGATCGCCAGCCCGGTTTCGGCAAAAACTTCGCAGGGTGCCGCGCCGATGCCCAGATCGCCCACGCGAAACGCTTGCAGCGTGATGACCGTTGTGGGCGGATACTTGGCGAGCACCAGCGCCTCACGCGCATAGATCGCCGGACGCGACATGCGCTCATCCTCCTTCACCTTCGCAGAAATCTCCCCCGCCCATTCCAACCGCGCGGCATCGGGCCGGCGCACACCGAGTTCCACGACCGTCGTGCGCACGGACAGCGGCACCCAGTCATGATGCTGGATGCCGCGCACGACCTTGAGCGCCTCCTGCGCGACGCCTTCCGCCACTTCACGCATCTTCGCATACGGCGTGCGCGTCTTCAGCGACAGCGGATTGCGCACGCCGACGTTGTTCACGTCGCCACTTGTGCCGTTCGACATGATGCCGACGAACGGCGGTTCCTGCCCGTCCGCGCCGAGCAATGCTTGAATGCGGTCGGCAAACATGCCGAAATAGTCCGCACTGATATGAGCGGCCGGCACGCCACCAACGTAATGCAGCCCGTAGTTGGCCAGCAGCGCGAGCGGGCGGCCATCAGCGTGTTGCACGGAAAGCACGAACACTTCCGGGTCCACCGGACCGGCCGGTTTGATGGATGCGTCGCGCGTCGCCCCCATCCCGACCTGATCGGTCCCGCCAAACGGATTCGGCGTCGCCAGCTCCGGCTTCACGAACGAGCGGCGGTTGAAGACGTATTCCGGTTTCTGCCCGCTGCCCCAGCCGATCTTTGCCGGCGCGAGCTGGTTGATCGCGCGCCGGATGCCATCGGCGATCCGCTGCCCCAGGAACTCGTGGTAGTGGCGGTTCGCGTCACCCAGGCCGAGGTCAATGGCGCGCGGCGAACTGTGCGTGTGGGTGGCCGAGATGAGGACGTGATCCGGCGCCAGCCCGGTGGCCGCTTGAATGAGCCGCTTCGCCTCCTCCACCACCTCGGGCGCGATCATCGTGACATCGCACACGGCGAAGGCGATGCGCGTCGTGCCGTCATCGAGCACGAGGCAGCGGGCGTGCAACTCGTCGTGAACATGTTTCCCGGGGCCGATCTGCATAATCGCGCCATCAAGGATCACACCAAGCTTGGGTGTGATGTTGCTCGTCGCCGCGCCCGCGCGTAGCTGCTGCGGCGCATCCGTAGCGTGGACGCTGGCAACGGCCAGCGAACCGCAAAGCGCTCCGAAGATCGCAATGATGGCAGGCAGATTGGTAGGTCTCATGGTGATGCGGATGCTATTGCTTGATGGTCCGGCTCATGGTCTTCTCATAACGCACCTTCATCTCCTGCTCGCGCCAGAGGAGAAATTCGCGCTCCACACGATCGCGTTCGGCGGGTTGCGCATCGACTGCGGAGGGAATCGTGATGTCGCCAAAAGTAATGCCCTCGTTCTCGCGATGTACGGTGGTGATGCGACCGTCATTGACGAGCAGCGTCACGCCGACGTTTGCCTCCACCACAGGAACACCGTTCTCCCGACCCAGCAGCAGCACCGCGTCATCTTGCGATTTCGATTTGCTGCCGTAAGACGCTATCAGCAGAAAACGCGCACCGTCGAGCGCAAGAATGCGGGCCAGTTGCGGGTTCCAGCGTTCATTGCAGATGACGATGCCACAGCGGCCATAAGGCGTGTCGAACGCGCGGCTCTGTTCTCCCAGCCGGTTGAACCACCAGTCTGGATGACTGCCCTCGGCAAGCTGCATTTTGTGGTGCCTGCCGCAGATGCGTCCCGTGTCATCGATGAACACCGCGCAGTTGAAAACGTCCTCTTGGATGCGTTCCGCAAAGCCAAATACGAGACACATCTGCAACTCGCGCGCCAGTTTTTGAAACCGCTGGATCACCGGATCATCCATCGTCACCGCCACGTCCTTCATCGCCTCCGGCTTCGCTTTGCCCGCGATAATCTCATTCACCACATAACCCTCCAGCACGCCTTCCGGTGCCACCGCGATCTTCGCACCGCCAGCACTGGCCTTACGAAACGCTTGCTCCAGCCGGTCCGCATTCCCTGCCAGATCAAACTTCACCGGCACGAACGAGATGGCAGCGGCCCGGATCGTCCGGCCCGGTGAGGCGGATGCATCGGCCTTCTCCTTCACGGCCTGCGCCGCCGCTGCGCCAGTCAGCAAAGCAACACCGAACCACACGGCGACGAACCGCCCCAGCCGATGGCACGGCCACGCGTTGATGCAAAGCCGCCGCCGGGTGAAGATCCTGTCCATGCGCATGTGCATTTAACGCTTCGAGAGAGGTTCCTCGTGCGTGCAGACTCGGCATCTGCCGATTGCGGTTCGACATTAAAATAGAGGACCAACAGTCTTAAAACTCACTGAATGTTTTGTGCTAAAAATTCAGCACGGTAAAAGTTTCAGCACAACAAGCTTGCCAACAAACGCATTATCCTAAAAAGGGAAATGGAAGCCACCGAATATAGGCGCTGTACGAAGGAGAAAGGCCCATCACGGAGCGATGGAAATCATTCACCGTAACGAAAGCGGTCTCCTTCTTGGGCGAGCCGCATTTTCCTTTGTTAGCACAAAACATTTCGGAACCCTGCTCTTGAAACTGGTAGAGGAAGGGCTCGCGGGCAACAAGCAGCACATCGACCTCGGTGGTTTATTCACCTGACTCTTGGTTAGCCCATGGACTGCCGCAGCGAGACTGATGTGAAGCGATGGTTTTCACAAGCAGGCAGGCGAAGATCATGCTGCTCATGCCAGCACCTCCTTCACCACATTTCCCTTCACATCGGTGAGGCGGAAATCTCTGCCGCTATACCGATAGGTGAGCCTTTCGTGATCGAGGCCGAGCTGGTGCAGGATGGTAGCATGCAGATCGTGGATGTGGACGCGGCCTTCGAGTCCTTCGCGACCATAGTCATCGCTGATGCCGTGGCGGAAGCCGGATTTCACGCCGCCGCCTGCCATCCAGATGGTGAAGGCGCGGTTGTTATGATCGCGGCCATTGTCGAACTGCGCGACGGGCGTCCGGCCAAACTCGCCCGCCCACACCACGAGCGTGTCTTTGAGCATGTCGCGTTGCTTCAAATCCGCGAGCAGCGCGGCGATGGGTTGATCCACGGCGGCGGCGCTTTCAGTCATGCTTTCTTTGATATCCTTGTGGTGATCCCAGCCGCCGGTGCCGATCTCGATGAAGCGCACGCCGGCCTCGGCAAACTTCCGCGCGTACAGGCACTGGCGGGCAAAGTCATCCGTGCGTGGATTGCCGATGCCGTAGGATTTCAGTGTCTCGGGCTTCTCCTTGCTGAGGTCCATGAGGCCCGGCACGGCGCTCTGCATTTTGAAAGCCATCTCATAACTGCCGATGACGGCTTCCAGATCGGTATTCACCACGTCCTGCTGGAGACGTTGCGAGTTCATGCGCTGGAGCAGATCAAGCTGCGCCCGCTGCTCTGCGGGCTTGAGATGCGTGGTGACGAGGTTCGGCACGGGATCGCCCTTTTCTTTACCACCCGGCCTCACCATGGTGGCCTGAAACGATGCGGGTAAAAAAGCGCTGCCGTGGTTGTTGCCGCCGAATTTGCCGAGAGGATTCATGCCGATGAAGCCTGGCAAGTCCTGCGTCTCCGCGCCGAGTCCATACAGCACCCAGGAACCGATGCTGGGCCGCGCCTGGAGTTGATTCCCAGTGTGAAACATGGGCACGGCGGTCTCATGCGCCTGCGCCTCGGTGTGCATGGCTGTGAGCACGCAGAGGTCATCCGCGTGCTTCGCCACATTGGTAAACAGCGTGCTGATCCACTGCC
>JANPIW010000502.1:0-17844 GCA_031425215.1 Verrucomicrobiaceae bacterium | reverse complement strand
AGAGACTCCTCACGTCGTCTTCTGCGGTGGAAGTGGTGGCTCGTGGTCACGGGGATCATCATGCTCGCGTCCTGCCGCACTGTGAGCTTCTACACCCAGGCCGCGCGTGGGCAGATCGAGATTTCTTGGAAAGCACGGCCCATAGCCGAGGTGGTTGCTGATCCGGCCACGAATCCGAGCGTGAAGGACAAGCTGCGGCTCGTGGAGGAGCTGCGTGCGTTTGCCAAGCGGGAGTTGCATCTGCCGGCGGACGCGCAGTACGACCGCTACTGCGATCTCGGGAGGAAGCATGTCGTGTGGGTCGTGTATGCCGCTCCTGAGTTCAGCGTGGAGGGCGTGACGTGGTGGTATCCGCTGGTCGGATCGCTCAAGTATCGCGGTTACTTTGACGAAGCGGATGCCACAGCTGAGGCGGACCGGCTGCGCGCGAAAGGGTTCGATGTGTTCGTCGGCGGCGTGGATGGCTATTCCACGCTCGGCTGGTTTCGCGATCCGGTGCTGAACACTTTTCTCCGCCGCAGCGACGCGGAGCTGGCGGAGTTGATCTTCCACGAGCTGACGCATCAGCGCCTTTACATCAGCGGCGACACGGATTTCAACGAGGCCTTTGCCACAGCTGTCGGCCAGGAAGGAGCGCGTCGCTGGCTAAAGGCGAGTGGTCGCGACAAGGATCTGCAAACCTACGAGAGCGAGCTGCGGCTCCAGCGCGATTTCATCGGCGTGGTGCTCGCCACGCGCGCGCGGCTGAAAAAAATATACGGCGATCATGAGCACGATACGCCGGAACAATTGCGCGCCTTGAAGCAGGCCGAGTTTGATCACATGCGAGCCGACGCCGAGGAAATGAAGAAGCGTTGGGGCGGCAAGCTTGCGGTGGATCGCTGGTTTAAGCAGCCGCCCAACAACGCGCGGCTCAACACGCTGGCAACGTACTATGATCTCGTCCCTGGATTCGAGTCGCTGCTAAAAGAGTGCGGCGGCGACGTGGAGGAATTCATGGATCGCGTGGATGCGATGAGCGGGATGAGCAAGGCGGAGCGGAGAAAGAAGCTCCATCCCGGGACCGCAGGTCTGTGACCCGCGCTAAGATGGCCGACGACTCGTCAGCATTTCAGAATCGTTACCGCGAAACCTCCGGCGCGTTTGGAGGTTTCAGTCACGCAAACCTCGAAACCTCCCATGAAGCTGCACACTTTTCTCTTCACCTTCATTCCTTCGTTGCTCGTCCAGGCGGCTGACATCGCCGCCGACCGTCACGCAGGCATCCCGGCGGACCAACTCGCATTTTTTGAAAAGAACATCCGGCCCGTCCTCATTGAGCACTGTCACAAATGTCACGCGGCTGACTCCGACAAGATTCGCGGCGGCCTCACGCTAGACTCGCGCAAGAGCGCGCTGCTAGGCGGTGAGTCGGGGCATCCGGGCATCACGCCGGGCAAGCCGGAGGAGAGTACGATCTACATGGCGATGACGTGGAAGGATGAGGATATGCAGATGCCGCCGAAGAAGCAGCTCCCCGCCGATGTGGTGGCGAACTTCAAGAAGTGGATCGAGATGGGCGCGCCTGATCCGCGTGAGTCGGAGAAAGCAGATGCCAGCGGTGGCAGGCGTGTGATCGACATGGACGAGGGCCGGAAGCATTGGTCGCTTGTGAAGCCTGTGATGCCGCCATCAGCGGGCATCGATTCCTTGCTTGATGAAAAACGAAAGGCTGCTGCTTTGAATCCCGCGCCTGCCGCTGACCGCCCGACGCTCATCCGTCGCATCGCGTTCGATCTCACCGGGCTTCCGCCCACGCCGGATGAGGTGAAAGCTTTTGTCGCCGACACCTCTGCTGATGCGGTGAAGCGCGTGATCGACGGCTACATGGACTCGCAGCGCTACGGCGAGCGCTGGGGCAGGCACTGGCTCGATGTGGCGCGCTACGCGGAATCGAGCGGAAAGGAAACCAACGTGCTTTATCCTCACGCGTGGCGTTACCGTGATTACGTGATCGAGGCGTTCAACAAGGACATGCCGTATGACCAGTTTCTCAAGGAGCAGCTCGCGGGTGATCTCATGAAGAGCAGCGATCCGCGCGACCAGGCGCAGAAGATTGTGGCCACAGGCTTTCTCGCGATCGGACCAAAGGGGCACAACAACCGCGACAGGCGTCAGTTCGCGATGGACCTCGTGGATGAGCAGATCGACGCGATGTCGCAGGCGATGCTCGGCCTCACCATCGCCTGCGCGCGCTGCCACGATCACAAGTTTGATCCCGTCACGCAGCGCGACTACTACGCGCTCGCTGGCGTCTTCCTGAGCAGCGACACGCTCTTCGGCACGTACCGCCAGCTCCAGAATCAAAACACCAGCACACTCATCGAGCTGGACCCCGCCGCGCAGCAAACCTCCGCGCTCGCCGCGATCTCGAAGGCCGAAGTGGCTCGGCTGAAACAGAGCCACGACGATGCCACAGGCACGGCAAACAACATCCGCACCCAAGTCTTCTCCATGAGCGCTGAAGAGCGCGAGAAAGGCAGCGCGGCAAATTTCCTCCGCGTCCGCAGCTCTGCGGACCGCGCCGAATCAATCAAAGCCGATGTCGATCTCTTCAATGCGGACGGCACACCGCGCACGCTCGCGATGGGGGTGCTGGACAAGCGCACGCCAGTCAACAGCCCGCTGCTCGTGCGCGGCGACATCAAGCAGCAGTCCGACGCTGTGCCGCGCGGACTCGTCGAGGTGCTCTGCGCGAAGGGAGAGCCGCTGAACATCAGCCAGGGCAGCGGCAGGCTTGACCTCGCCTATTTCATTGCGTCGAAAGACAATCCGCTAACCGCGCGAGTGATGGTGAACCGTGTGTGGCTCAAGCTCATGGGGCAGGGGATCGTGCCCACTCCAGACAACTTTGGCATCATGGGCCAGAAGCCCACGCATCCCGAGTTGCTCGATTACCTTGCGATCCGCTTCGTGGAGAATGGATGGTCGGTGAAGAAGCTCATCCGCGAGATCATGCTCAGCCGCGCTTATCAGATGTCATCGACGTATGATGCGAAAAACTTTGCCGCTGATCCCGACAACAAGCTCCACTGGCGCATGAACCAGCGCCGCCTCGATGCCGAGGCCATCCGTGACTCGATGCTCGCCGTGTCAGGCTTGCTCAATCTCTATCCCGTCGATGGCTCACCCGTCGCGCGCGCAGGTGAGGGGCGCGAGGGCATCATCAGCATGATGCGCGAGCTGACCGCCAAGCCGCAGAACTACCGCTCCATCTATCTGCCCATCGTGCGCGACCAGATTCCCGAGTTTCTCTCCGTCTTCGATTTCCCCGACGCCAGCCTCGTGAACGCGGAGCGCGACACAACGAACGTGCCCTCGCAGAGTCTGTTCCTGATGAACAATCCGCAGGCCACAGGCGCGGCGGACGCCTTTGCCGGGCGCGTCGCAAAATTCCAAGGCACCTCGACGGAGCGCCTCGCCTATGCCTGGCAGCTTGCCTTTTCCCGCACGCCCACGCCTGCAGAGGTGAATGCGATCACTAACTTCTGGAAAACCTTCCCCGAGAAAGCCGCCAACGGAGATCGCAGCAAAGAGGCGCAGGAGAGGGCGAAATACGCCGCGTTGTCCGCCTTCTGCCAAAGCCTCTTCGCGAGCGCTGAGTTTCGGTATCTCAATTAAACCATGAACAGTCTCTTCGACAGGATTGCAGGATTTTCAGGATTCACAGGAGAACATGAATTTGATCTGATCCCCATCCAGTCCACTTCCTGTTAATCCTGAAAATCCTGCAATCCTGTCAAAACTCAGAACCTCATCGCCATGAAAACGCCCACCTATTCTCGCCGCGACATCCTCAAGACATCAAGCAACGGCTTCGGCTACCTCGCATTTGCAGCTCTCGCGCAGCAGCAGATTCTTCGCGCGAATCCTGCCGCTGCCGGGCCTCTCTCTCCAAAGCCGGCTCACTTTCCTGCGAAGGCGAAGCACGTCATCTTCCTCTGCATGCAGGGCGCGCCTTCGCATGTGGATCTCTTCGATTACAAGCCGAAGCTCATCGCTGACAGCGGCAAGAGCGCGCCTGCTGTGGCTGGTCGCTACGGTCAGGCCAAGCTGATGAAGTCGCCGTGGAAGTTCGATCGCCACGGCAAGAGCGGCCTGTGGATTTCCGAGCTGCTGCCCGAGACGGCGAAGCATGCTGACGAGCTTTGCGTCATCAACTCGATGGCCACCGATGTGCCCGCGCATCCGCAGGCGTTCACCGCGCTGCACACGGGCACGACGCAGTTTGTGCGCCCCTCGCTCGGCTCGTGGGCGCTTTACGGCCTGGGCACACAGAATGAAAACCTGCCGGGCTTCATCACCGTGAATCCGCCCGGTAATGCCACGCGCACCTACGGCAGCGCATTTCTTCCCGCGATTTATCAGGGCACAAAGATCGGCGGCAATGGGCTGCCCGGTGGTGCTGCTGTCGCGCGGCGTTTCGGCGGCGCGCAGGAGGCCAGCATGTCGAACATCAAAAACAACCGCTACAGCACCGAGGCGCAGCGCACCCAGCTCGATCTCGTGCAGTCGCTGAACAAATCGACGATGGCGCAGAATGGCGGCGTGAGCGCGGAGGTCGAGGGTGTCATTGAATCGTACGAGCTGGCTTTCCGCATGCAGGCCGAGGTGCCGAAGGTGATGGACCTGAGCAAAGAAACCGAGGCGACCAAATCGCTCTACGGCATCGGCGACACGGCCACCGACACCTTCGGCAAGCAGTGCCTCATGGCGCGCAAGTTCGTCGAGGCCGGAGTGCGCTTCATCGAGATCACGCACGGCAACTGGGACCAGCACTTCACTTTGAAGGCCTCGCTTGAGCGCAACACCAGCGCCATCGACAGACCCGTCGCAGGCCTGTTGCAAGACTTGAAAGCGCGCGGCCTGCTCAAAGACACGCTCGTCATCTGGGGCGGCGAGTTTGGCCGCACGCCGCACAGCCAGGGTGAGGACGGACGCGATCACAACAACAAAGGCTTCACCATGTGGATGGCCGGCGGCGGCGTGAAAGGCGGCATGAATTACGGCAAGACCGACGACTACGGCTACGAGGCCGTGGAAAACAAAATGCACATCCACGACTGGCACGCCACCGTGCTCGCGCTGATGGGCCTCGATCACGAGAAGCTGACCTATCGCTACGCAGGCCGGGATTTCCGGCTCACGGATGTGTACGGAAATGTGGCGAAGGAGATCATGACGTAGTTTGGTCTAAGGCTGGAAGCCTTCTGGCCGGACTGCGGCAGAGCGCCGTAGCAACGGAGAGTGCAATCCCGCGGCTTGCGCCACTTTCACTTCTTGCCCTTGGATGCTGCGGCTGTGAACCAATCGGCTCCGCCGCCGCCGAAGGGATTGCCCATGCCGCCGCCCGTTTGTCTCTGGCCGCCGCTGTTGCCCAAACTGCGATTGCCGCCGCCTGGGCCTGGAGCTTGGCCGCCTTGACCTGGCTGCTTCTTTTCAAAGTCGGGCTTCGATTTCATCGAGAGAGCGATGCGTTTCCTCGCGAGGTCGATCTCCACGACGGTGACCTGCACTTTTTGCTGCACCTTCACCACCTCGGCGGCGTCGCGGATGAAATGGTCGGCAAGCTGGCTGACATGCACGAGGCCGTCCTGATGCACGCCGATGTCCACAAACGCGCCGAAAGCGGCGACGTTGGTGACGATGCCGGGGAGCTTCATGCCGACTTTGAGATGCTCCATTTTCTCCACGCCTTCCTGGAACTTGAACACCTCGAACTGCTTGCGCGGATCGCGGCCGGGCTTCGACAGCTCGCTCATGATGTCTTGCAGCGTGGGCAGGCCGACATCGGTGCTGACGTACTTTTTCAAATCGAGCTTCGCGCGCAAATCGGCGCGAGCCATGAGATCGGGCACGGAGCAGCCGAGGTCGGCCGCCATGCGCTCGACGAGCGGGTAGCGCTCGGGATGCACGGCGCTGGCATCGAGCGGATGCACGGCGGCATCACGGATGCGGAGGAAGCCGGCGGCTTGCTCGAAGGCTTTGTCGCCGAGGCGCGGCACCTTCATCAGATCGCGGCGTGATTTAAAGGGGCCGTTTTCATTTCGGAACGCGACAATGTTCGCCGCGTGTGTGCTGTTGAGGCCGGAAACGTAGCTGAGGAGTTGCTTGCTGGCGGTGTTCACCTCAACACCGACGGCGTTCACGGCGCTGATGACGACATTATCGAGGCTGCCCTTGAGCTGGTTTTGATCCACGTCGTGCTGATATTGGCCCACGCCGATGGCCTTCGGATCGAGCTTCACCAGCTCGGCCAGCGGGTCCATCAAGCGGCGGCCGATGGACACGGCGCCACGCACGGTGACGTCGTGATTCGGGAACTCCTCGCGCGCGACGTCGGAGGCGGAGTACACGGACGCGCCGCTCTCGTTCACCATGATGACGGAGATGTGTTTGGGAATGCCGATGCGATTCACGAAGGTCTCCGTCTCGCGGCTGGCAGTGCCGTTGCCGATGGCGATGGCCTCGATCTTGAAGCGCTCGATGAGATTCATGAGCAGCGTCTTAGCATGCATGAGGCTGTTGCCCTCGCCGAGCAGGAAGATCACGTCATTGAAAAGGAGCTGCCCTTGTGCGTCGAGCACGACGATTTTGCAACCGCTGCGGAAGCCTGGGTCGTTGCCGAGCACGGGGCGTTGTCGGTGCGGGGCGGCGTGTAGCAACTCGCGGAGGTTGTCGGCAAAAACGCGCACGGCTTCGGTGTCGGCTTTCTTTTTGGATTCGAGGCGCGCTTCGGTTTCCATGCTGCTGCCGAGCAGGCGCTTGTAGCTGTCGGCGGCGGCGAGGCGCATTTGCGCGGAGCACGCGCCGTTGCCTTTGACGACGAGATTCTCGATCAAACGGATCGCCTCGGCCTCGGGCGGCGTGATGCGCATGAGCAGGTGGCCTTCTTTTTCTCCACGCCGGATCGCGAGCATGCGATGCGAGGGGATGGACTTCACCGGCTCCGTCCAGTCGAAGTAATCGCGGAATTTCTGCGCCTCGACATCGGTCTCTTTGCCGAACATGACTTTCGACAAGACGACGCCTTGCTCGGCGAAAAGTCTGCGCAGCGTGGCGCGCGCCTCGGCATTGTCGCTGATGCGCTCGGCAATGATGTCGCGCGCGCCGGAGAGCGCGGCCTCGGCATCGGGCACTTCTTTGGCGGCGTCGATGTACTTTGCGGTCTCGCCGTCGAGATCGGCGGGCGTGAGCAGATGCGCCTCAATGAAATCAGCTAGCGGCTCCAGACCTTTCTCTTTCGCAATGGTGGCGCGCGTGCGGCGCTTCGGACGGAACGGAGCGAAGATGTCCTCGAGCACGTTGATGGTGTCAGCCTTTTCGATCTTGGCCTTGAGCGCGTCGGTCATGAGGTTGCGCTCGTCGAGGGATTTCACGATGGCGGCGCGGCGATCGTCGAGGGCTTGGAGTTGCTCAAGGCGCTCCTTCACGTTTTGAATCTGCACCTCGTCCATCTCACCCGTGGCTTCTTTGCGGTAGCGGGCGATGAAAGGGATCGTGGCTCCGTCGGCAAAGAGTTTCGCGGTGGCGCCGACCTGGATGGGGCGCAGTTTGAGTTCGGCGGCGATGCGCTCGACGTGAGCGACGTTGATGTTGAGTTCGTTGGGGGCAGACATGTTGGGGTAGGTGCGTGTCGAGTTACCGAGACGCGAAAACGCGGCAAGCGAACTTCATGCGCGGACGAACAATAGCTTGACGGAAAGTGCCGCGCGCTTTGTGCGGCGGGATCAGCGGCTTCATTTGGAAGTGATGAATCCACCCCACGACATTGGGGAGCATCCAGATAAGGATGCGTGAGAGCAGTCGTCGGAACTCTGGCGAGTTCCGCTTCAGAGAGCGGAGGAATCAATCCTCGCTCTCTTCGTCAGCATCGGCATCTGCGTCGTCTTCGATCTCGACCTCTTTTTCCTTCTCCTTGCCCTTCTTCTTTTTCTTGCCGCCCGCGTTGCGGAGGGCTTTCGGGATCGGGTCTTCCTTTTTCTGCAAGGCGCGGCGCAGTTTGCGCAGGGCGATGTTTTGGAGCTGGCGGATGCGTTCGCGCGTCACGCCGAATTCCTGGCCGACTTCTTCCAGTGTGCGCGGCTTCTGGCCCATGAGGCCGAAGCGAGCGTCGATGATTTTGCGCTCGCGCTCGTCGAGCACGGTGAGCAGGCCATCGAGCTGGCTGTGCATGTTCTTGTGCGAGAGAAGGTCGAAGGGCGTCTGCGCATTTTCGTCACCGACGATCTCGCCAAACTCGGTGCTGTCGTCGTCGCTGATGGGTGCGTCGAGCGAGGCGGGGCGCATGGAGGCGACCTTGAGCTGGCTGAGCTTGGCACGGTCGATGCCGATTTCCTCGGACAGCTCGTCATCGGTTGGCTCGCGGCCGAGTTCCTCGGACATGGCCATGGCGACGCGGCGCATCTTGCTGATCTTGTCCACCATGTGGACGGGGAGGCGGATGGTCTTGGACTGGTTGGCGAGGGCGCGTTTGATGGACTGCTTGATCCACCAGGCGGCGTAGGTGGAGAGTTTGCCGCCTTTGTTCGGATCAAAGCGCTCCACCGCCTTCATGAGGCCGATGTTGCCTTCGGAGATGAGGTCGAGAAGAGGGAGGCCGTAGTTGGCGTAGTCCTGGGCGATTTTGACGACAAGCCGCAAGTTCGCACGGATCATGTGCGAGCGCGCCTCGGGATCTCCGCGTTTGATGCGCTCCGCAAGCTCAACCTCCTGATCGGGAGTCAGCAAGTCGGTCTTGCCGATTTCACGCAGGTAGATTTTGATGCCGCCGTCGAGTTCCATATTTGACATTTCTAGTTACAGACGAGTGAGTTGGGAAATTGCAAAGCTCCCGACGCATGAAGCGCGGGGAACCGGTTTATACGTTGGAGGGGTGCAATTAATTGGTGTTTATTTCGGCAATTCCTTCCCAAATCCACAGGCATGGCCGGGAAAAAACGGAGCAAATGCTTTCGGGAGTGGCGGAGAGGAATTGGATGGTGTCTGTTGAACTAAATTTTTCACCCCGCGTCAATGAAAAACTCATAAAACTTCGCGTGTTGCACACCGTGAAAAACGCGGAGCCAGTCGCCCGGCTCCGCGTTCTGTGATGATTCTGCGGGTGTGGACGGAGGATCAGCCGACGTCGGGGAGCTTGAACTCCTCAACGTAATTTTCGGTGGCAAGCTTGTTGGCTTCGGCGGCGAACTCGCCAGTGAACTTCTCGCTCACGGGATCAAAGTCGAGCCAAGGGCCGGCGCTGATCTTGTCCACGTTAAGGTCAATCTTGTTGTCCACGAGGTTTTGGACAAAATGCTCGAAGGTTTCGAGGCCGTCTTTGTTGTTTTTGAGACGCTCCTTGACCTCATCCACGCTGGTGGCCTTGCCGAGGCGGTAGGAGATGTTGGCAAGATGGGCAAGCGATGCTGCATGGAAGCCGTGAGATACGTGGAGGTTTGGGTTCACTAGCTTCCCTGCACGCACGGAGTTGATGAAGTTGAGCATGTGGTCCGTGCCGTCGTTAAAGTTGTCGAACTTCATGATCATGGCGCCCTCGTTGTCGTAGGCCTTGGACTCGATGACATACCCACCCTCGCAGTGGATGATGTTGCCGACGCGGGTGGAGGCGGTCTTGCCGTTGACTTTGTACACAGGCTCCTGTTTCCAGTCCATGTCCTTCAAGGGCAGACCTCGGTTGTCGAAGATCATGGGCGCCGGCTCGTAGGCGTAGTAGGCGAGCTGGTTGTTGGCCGTCTCGCCATCGTCATCATAGCCCCAACGGCCACCGAGACTCATAACTCGCTTGGGCAGCAGTTCGGGATCACCGAGCGCCCAGCGGCCCACATCAGTCTGGTGTGGCCCCTGGTTGCCGATGTCGCCATTGCCAAAGGCCCACTGCCAGTGCCAGTCATAGTGAAACTGTTCGCGCTGCATGGGCTGGATGCCGCGCGGGCCAGCCCAAAGTTTGAAATCTACATCGACGTCCTGCGGCTTGCCGCCGGTGTCGCGGAACATTCCTTTAAGCTGACCGTTGGCGGCCTGTGCAGGTGCGGCGACTTTGCCGATGGATTTGCGGGCCTTGAAATTGATGCCGCGCGAGAGTGTGACTTTGCCGATATGACCCGCTTTGATCCAGTCCATCGCTTGCTGCCAGCCGGGGCTGGAGCGGCGCTGCATGCCGTGTTGAACGATGATGCCTTTGGCGGCGACCTTGTTGGCGGCGTTGAGAAGCTGGCGGCCTTCCCAGATGTTGTGGCAGACGGGCTTCTCGACGTAAACATGCTTGCCATGCTGCATCGCGGTCATGGCGATGAGGGTGTGCGTGTGGTTCGGAGTGGCGATGGTGACAGCGTCCACCTCGGGATCGAGCACGAGCTTCCGGTAATCGGTGTAAGCGGTGACGGTGTTGTTTTTCTTGGCCTGGCTTTCCACTCCCTTGGTGAGCACGTTGGTGTCCACGTCACAGAGGGCGACGATGCGCACGCCGGGGATTTTTTCGAGGTTCTTGATATGACCGTCGCCCCGTCCGTTGAATCCGATGACGGCGACGCGGATGTCACCATTGGCCCCGGAGGGAGCGGCCCATGTGGGCAGGGATGCCAGACCGGCAGCGCCCGCGAGGGAGCCGCGCAGGAACTGGCGACGATTGGAGTTTTGTATGTGTGATTGCATGAGAGTGGTGAGGTTGGAGGTGGAAGGAACGAGGTGAGCTAGAACGAGGAAGTCATGGCAAACTTTCGCGCTGAGATCAGAGGCAGGAGTCTAGGCTCAGCCAATCAGGCAAAAGCGCGAACGACGCATAGCTCACCGATCGGCTGAAGCATTGACTCCAACGACTGCCCCCGAGATGAATTTCCCGCCTGTGCCGTCCGGTCTGAGGGCTCACGTATCCCAGTGAGTCCAGGTGGGCGTCCGCATAAGAGGTGCTGTCTTCCAGTGAAGGCGTGACTTGTCATCCTCAAACGCGCAACTCCCTTGGCTAATGAAACGGGCCGGGCCACTAACAGTCCGATGACGAACACCGCAGGAAAATTGGATTGGCGGCGGACACGCTTGCTGTCCGCGCCGGAAATTGACTTTCAAAGAGCGATCCGCATTTCACGAGCGGAGATGGTGGCCAGTGTGTGCGGCTCGCACGCGGCTTCAAATCATTCTTTGCCGAACTCGTTTTCCCTGAAAGCCCGTCCGGCAGAGGATCGAGAGATTATGATTTCGAGGGTGCGCGGAGGTTGAAATTGATCATGGCGAGATTGGCGTTGCCCTCGATCGCCGTGAGCACTCATGGTTTGATAGTGGTTCAGACATTTGCCGGACAGTCTCTTAGCGAGGGCCAAAAATTAAAGGGATTCGATGCAGCGCTCCAGATCGCGGCGGTTGATCAGGTCCACGAGCTGCACACACTCCGGAAGAAGACGGAACAGCATCCGGTGGTCCGCGCCAACGCGCACACGCATCACATCGGGCGCGGCCTTCAGGCGGATGGCTCCGGCGAAAGCAGCAGGATCACCCGCAGCGATGCGGCCCAGATGGATGAGCGCGGCGCGGCCCACCTGTCGTGGGAGATGCGCGAGCGTGTCGTTGAATCTGCGCGGAAACTCGATGGGCCGCGGCGGATGATTGCCTTCCACGGCACCAGACAGCAGCAGCGCGTCCTCGGCATCCGGCGCCTCTGGCGCAGGCGCTGCGGGCTGACGCGCGCGCAGGTTCTCCAAATCTGCGTAGGCCTCACCCAGCTCCCGACGAAAGGCGGCGCGTTCGTTGTTGCGCTCGGCTATTGAGGATTTCAGCTCGCGCACTTTGTCCCGCAGCTCGCGCAACTCCGGCGGCTCGGCGGCGGGCGTTGGCGCGAGAGCGGAGGAGGGTGCTTTCTTTTCCTGGAGCCGGATTTCCCGTCGCAATTGCTCCAGTGAATCCTTGAGCTGGCTAACCTCCGCTGCCTTGGACTCCAATCGCGTGCGCGCCTTGCGCAGTTCCTCGGCATCCTTGCCGCCATCGGCGATTTCGTCTGCAAAGCGGCGGTCGAGAATCTCAGCAAAGGGATCATCCGGCGGCAGGTTCAGCCGGTCGCGCGCGCGCTCGATCTCGCTGAGGAGGAAGGTTGCATTGCGTTTGTCAATGAGCGGGATGAGGCTGCGTGCGCACAGGATGCCGATGGTTGTGGCAGATGAGTTGAGCAGTCCGTGTGCGAACGAGGAGAGCCGCTCGTGATCGGTGGAGGTGAGCGCGTCTTTCCCGCCTGCCTCTAATACTTCCAGAAAGCGCGCGGGGTCATCGCGCACCAGCAACAAGCGGAGTCCAAAAGGCACCGTGTCCGGCAACGGCCCGTCTTTGAAGCGCACCCGCACCATGCGCCGTGCCACATCGAGGCGCTGCTTCCAGCAGACGTAAAAGATGATGAAGTCCCATGCCTCGCACATCTCCTCCGTGTCGCATCCCAACTTCTCAAACGCCGTCGCCGCCTCCTCAACCAGCAGCGCTCCGCCGAGCATCTTAAAGTACGGAGGCAGCAGCTTCGGTTTGATCTTCGCGGCGTCCAACCGCGACAAGTCGGCCGGCATCATCGCCATGATCTTCGCCTCTGTGAGATGCGGCTCCGGCTCCGCCAGCACCTCGGCGCGCGTTTTACCCGCCACGTCGGAGGAGTGGCGCATCCGCTCCCGGTCCTTCTCCTCGCAGCAACGCTTGTACTTTTTGCCGCTCCCGCATGGGCACGGCTCATTCCTGCCCACGCGAGCGACCGCGCGGCGCACATGGGTGCCGCTGCCGATAAGGTTGTCCGGCTTGTCCGGGATGAGCGCGATGGCCGCTTGCGGACACAGGTTGAGTTGCGCTTTGCCGAACTGCTTCCCAGCTTCAATGATGTTCGCGCTGCAAAAGCGTGGCTGCTCCGCGCGCAGCACTCCGCGCAGCCCAGCATCGTCAAGCATTTCGGCCAGTGCCCAGACCAATCCATGAGCCGCGCGGACATTTTTCATCGAGCGCGCCAGCAGGCGTGCCTCGCTGATGAGATTCGGCGGTGGCTGTCCGCCACGAAACTCGATGCTCCACTTCGCTGCCATGAGCAATGCGATGGCATGCATCTCCAGGTTCATCACGGTGGTGCGCACCGCCTCCACCAGATGGAGCGCCACCTCCCCGCGCATCTTCCATGCGAGGTTGCAAAGCCAGTCGCCATTGGCAAAGAGCGCGGTGCCGCCGACCAGATGCCGCGCGTCCACCGTCCTGTTGATGGCCAAGGCGGAGACGAGAATATAATTGAAAGCCCGCGGATCGTGACTGGCTACAATCTCCTCGAACAAGCTGTCCAGGCCCGCGTCGTCCGCAGGCAGCAGCATTAGAATCTGCGGCACCAAACGGTGATGCAGATTGTGATTGTGAATCAATTCGTGAAGATTCGGGTCCATGCTGACAACTGCTGTGCGCAAAAGACTTTCTCCGCGCGCACCGCTGTGTCACGCGCGAATTGTACGCGAATTGTACGCGAAATCCCGCGCGGGAATCATCAGCGCAGCCCATCCCGGAGGCTTCCTGCATCTGGAGCCGCACGCTCGCATTTTGATAAAGCTCATTGCCGCCGATGCTACCGCTGTTTCCCAGCTATCAGTTCGCGGACGTGATCAGCGATGCGGTGCCCGATGACCTGGTTCACCTTGGGCGAATAGTGGCTGATGACGAAAAGCTCCTTGTCGGGCGCGACGCCCTTTTCTCCTGGGAGATCAGCCGCGATCCAGTCCATGACGTCGATGAAGTCATAGCTCTTTGCTTTGAGGTAATCCGCGAACGGTTTGTAAACCATCTCGCGTCCCTCGCGCTGCCGCGCGAAGTCTTTTCGTCCCGGCAGCCACAGGATCAAGGGCTTCGCACCTGCGCTTTTCACCTCGGACACAAAGCGGTCGAACAAGCGCAGGTTGATCGTGAAAACGGGGCTGCGTGTGTCGAACACATTGTCCTCGCCGATCGGCAGCTCTTTGGTCACACGCGACTTGCTCTTGATCACCGCATTGAAGTTGCGCTGCATCTGGAACGAGAAGTCGCTCCACGCTTCCGTGATCTCATCGCCCGCCTTGCTCTTGATGAGAGTCAGCATCGGCGTGGGTGGTGCGGGATGAAAAAGCAGATCGAGCCGCGACAGCTCGCGCAGACGCTTGCCGGGATTCGCCAGCAGCTCGCGATACGCGTCGGCATCGGGCAGGGGATTGGGATTGAGCACCAGGCCGCCAGAAGCATCGAGTGTTGAGTACGGAATGCCCATTACATTTGGCGACTCGCTCGGATCGGTGAGCCGGAACGGGTAGTAAGCATTCACCGAGCGGCGCACGTCATTCGACATGCAGCCTAGGATGACCACATCCGTCTCAAAGCGCCGCCCTTCGTGAAGGTAGCGCAGAAGCGCCTGCGTCATGCCGTAGCCGCCCACGCCGAAATTCAGAAATTCCATCCCGCCCGTCTGTTCCGCGTAATGCTCCCACGTCTGGTCATTCGCCACCTCGTCGCAGTGCGTGAAGGAATCACCGAAGCAGAGCGCTCGCACAATCCCGTCGGGTTTCTTCAGCGCGTACTCGCGGTCGGCGCGAATGCCCTGCGCGTTCGCCTTCGCGGCATATCCGGTGGCCTTGCCGCCCGGCTTGACCACCCAGCCCAGCTCGCGGCTGTGCATCGTGTACTGCGAGTGCCCAGCGATGATGTCCTCCGCCGCTTTCACCTGCGCCTCCGTCAGCGCAAATGGCCCGCGCCCGCCGCTCTTCGCGCGCAGCCAGAACCAGGACGCCGCCTCCGCGCACAAGTACGGAATGCCAGCGCCGATGATGATCGCCAGCCCGACAAACACAGCGCTCCGCGGCCTTGCCATGGCGCCACGCACTGCGCGCACGACCAGCGACACCGCATGGATGACCAGCACCAGCAAAAGCAGCCGCACACCCCACCGCAACGCGGACGGCAGTTGCGAGAAACTTCCAAACGCCGCCACGCCCGCGATCCACGCCACGAGCGCGTGCAGCACCGGCAGCCGCCAGATGTACGACATTGCCCGGGTCACCAGTGATCCACTTTGAAACATGTGTCGGAGAGTAAAAACAACCGCCCGTGATCTGCCCGAAGCCATCCAGGTTTGCAACGCTTGATTGGAGCTCCGCGACACTTCATCTCTCTGGGACGCTCTGCGCGCAGCCTCTCCTGGTGAGTGCGGCCGCGCACCATCAACCGGAAGTTTTCCCCCAGCTTCGCGTTTCCTCCGCACTCGCATGAAAACCACCTGCATCCTCCTGCTCTCATTGCTCATCACCTCGCTCCGCGCGCAACAGCCCGCTGTCCTCGCCGAGCATGTCTCGCTCCGCTCCGAGGGACAGCAGTCGGACTTCCCAGCGCTCGTCGCTGATAGAGCCGGAACGCTCTGGACCGCCTTCGTCGCATGGGACGGGAAACAAGACACGCTCCGCCTCGCGAGACGCGCTGGCGACCAAATCGAAATCACCGCCGACATCGCAGGCCCCGGCATCATTCATCAGCCGGCCATCGCCGCAGCGGGCGATGGCTCGCTCTGGATCGTGTGGTCGCAGACTGGCGCGAACGATCTCATGAACCTCCACGCGCGTCAGGTGCGCGATGGCAAGCCAGTCGCTGACGCCATCACGCTCGCCGCAAATGAGGGCGCGAACATTTTCTCCACCGCCGCAACCGATCACACGGGCCGCGTCTGGATCGCCTGGCAGTCGATGCGCAAAGGTCTCGGTGACATTTTTTGCCGCGTGATCGGCTCGGCGGAAAACATCCAGGTCACAAATGATCCCTCCGGCGACTGGGAGCCATGCATCGCCTTCGATGGCAAGGACGGCGCGTGGATTCTCCACGACAGCTCGCGCGGAAACGAATTCAATATCTATGCCTCGCACGTCTCGGCCGATGGCAAAGTCAGCGCTGCAAAGACGCTCGTGAACACACCGCGCTACGAGGGCCGCGTCTCCGCCGTCGGTGCAAAGGACGGCAGCGGCATCTGGCTCGCCTTCGAGCGCGGCCGCAGCCGTTGGGGCCTCGACTCCCGCGCGCACAGTGGTGACATGGGACTCAACGGACAAAAGGAAGCCGTGGTCGCCTATTGGAATCTCGCCACCGACAAAGTCGAGGAACTCGGCGCGCTCACGCCGCTGCTCGATCCGCTTCCCGCGCCCGCCGGCAACAAACCCGCCGCGCCGCGCAGCAACACAAACAACCCGAAGAAAAAAGCCGCTGGAGCCAAGAAGGCAAAGAAGCTCCAACAAAAACAAGCCGTCGTAGTTGATGCAGAAAAACCTGCACCCGGAATCCAGCCGCCCGTGCAAAAGGAAAACATCGCGCTGCGCACCTCCGTGAATCTCCCGCAAGTGTCGCTCGACGCGCAAGGCCGCCCGTGGATCGCCGTGCGTTACATCAAGGGCTTCGCCTGGCAGATCGCCCTCACACGCTGGGACGCCGCCGCGAAACAATGGACGCAGCCAGTCGTGCTCCCCGCCAGCGTTTACACCCAGGACCGCCGTTGCCGTTCCGCGCTCACGCCCGACGGACAACTCTGGCTCTGCTGGCCCACGGATTTGCGCAAAGACAAAAATCATCTCACCGCCCAGCTCCGCTTCGCGCGAGTGACGACGGACGCGCAGCTCGCACTCGCTCCTGCCGTCGAAACCAAAGGCGAGAAACAGCTCGCTGACTACATGAACACCGTCACGCCCGAGCGCCCGCAAGCCGAACACCACATCTGGGATCACAACGGCACGCGCTACACGCTTTACTTCGGCGACTTCCACCGCCACACCGACATCTCGAACTGCATCACCGCCAATGACGGCTGCGTCGTCGAGCAGTTCCGATACGCCTATGACATGGGCAAGCTCGACTTCCTCGGCACCAGCGACCACACCGACGTGGGCAAATTTTACCACCCGTACGAGTGGTGGATGAATCAGAAGCTCGTCGATTGCTTTTACACGCCCGGCTTCTTCACGTCGATGTACGCCTACGAACGCGAGCAGAAATGGCCGCACGGCCACCGCAACATTGTCTTCGCCAAACGTGGCGGCCCCATCGTTTACATCGCGCGCGCGAAATACCTCGCCTCCCCGTGGCAGGCTCTGTTTCCCGTGAAGACCGACGGCGAGAATGAAATCATGGCCGACGAGCTGTGGCCAATTTTGAAAAACTGCGGCATCAACTGCACCGCCATTTCCCACACTGGCGCCACTGGCATGGGCACGGACTGGACCGCCTTCACGCAGCGCTTCGGTCAGGTGAATCACGCTGTGGAAAACGTGCTCGAAATTTATCAAGGCGCGCGTGTCAGCTACGAAGGCCTCGGCGCACCGCAGCCCACCGTCGGCCTGCTCAAAAACCAAACCTACAATCCCGCCGCCACCATCACTCTCGCACGCCCGCCAGGCGTGATTCGTTCCTTCACGGACAAAGACAACGGCGTGTACCAAAACGCGCTCGCCCAGGGCCAGAAGCTCGGCGTCTTCGCCAACAGCGATCACATCTCCACGCACACCAGCTACGGCGGCGTGTATGTGAAGGAGTTCACGCGCGAAGGAATCATCGAGGCGCTCAACGCCCGCCGCACCATCGCCGCCACGGACAAAGTGTTCATCGAGTTCACCTGCAACGGCCACATCCTCGGTAGCGAGATCACGCTCACCGAAAAACCCGAGCTGACCTTCAAAGTCGAAGGCACAGCCCCCATCAGCAAGGTCACCCTGGTGCGTAACGAGCAGGACCTGCAAAGCTGGGAGCCGAAGGAGAAAAGCTTCAGCCAGCAGTTTAAAGACGAATCACCAGCCGAAGCCGAGAACCGCTACT
>JANPIW010000501.1:0-3340 GCA_031425215.1 Verrucomicrobiaceae bacterium | reverse complement strand
CCCCCCCGGCGTCTTTTGTTTCTCCGGGGCCGCCGCGACGGGGCGGGGGTCGCGTGGGTGTATGGTTTTTTTTTTTTCTTTATCTACCTTGGCTTTCGCGCCGCCCCCCCGGCAGCGGGGCCCCACGCCGTGGGGGGCGCTAGTTAGTCAGCGCAGCACTCGCAACCGGTGCAGCAGCCTGGGTCGCAGGAGCAGACGCCATCCTCACAGCAACTGCCGGTGAGGCAGCAGCAATCACCCGTGACGCAGCAAGCGCCACCGGTGCAACAGGCAGCGACAAGGCAGCAGTTGGACTTGGCATCCGTGCTGGATTGGGTGGCTGCGTAGAGACCCGTGAGGGTCAGGATGAGGGCAAGAGACAGAAACAATGTTTTCATAGATAAGTAAGTTTGAATGGTTTGAATGAACTGAAGTCGGCGAAGTGCCGACGAGGTGGAAGTGGTGAGGCGGCTTTGGCGGCGGCAAAGGAGGCCGCTCGGTGCGAGAAGGGGCACGCTGCGACAAAGGACGAATGCCTTGAGCCTTGAGCGGGCAGGTCTGCGGAGCGCTCGTCACCACAGGAGGCATGGTGGACGAGATGTGCAGACAGCAGGCGCAGTCGCAGCCTTGATCGGTGTCCTGGCAGGGGCACTCGGAGTGGCGCGTGGTGTTGTCTGCTGACAAGTCTTTGCAGCAGGTCATCTCACACGCGGGCATCCGGGGTGAGCACTTCCCCTGATGCGCCTGGCTCCACGGTACTGCAAACAACGGCAGCAGCACGACGAGCATGATCCAGGTGATCATGCGGCGCTGTTGGCGGTGATGGATGGCGATGGAGAACATGGCTGGGGTTTAGTGGCCGCAGGTGCAGGCTTTGCCGCCGCGCAGGACTTGGAGTTCGGCCAGCCAGAGGGCCATGACGGGCGTGGTGACGATCTCGTCGCCGGTGTAGAGGCCATCGGTGATCTCGACATGCTCGCCGCTGCGCGCGCCGACCTTGACGGGTGTGCGGAGGAAGAACTCGTCGTTCTTTGCATAAACAAAAGTACCCTCGGCAGTGGTGAGCAGCGCCTTGGCCGGAATAGCGGTCACGGCATCTCCCTCGGCAAAGCGGAAGGTGGCGCTGATGGCGCTGCCTGCCTCGACGGGCGCGGCGGTCTGCACGGTGACTTCAAAATCGCCGAGCGTGACGTAGGCTGCCTTTTCAATGCGGAGCACGCTGCCTTTCGTGGTGCCAAGCCCGACCTCCATGCCTGGCTGCACTCGCGCGGCTTGATCGGCGGTGAGCCATCCGCTGGCCTCGGTGCCGCGCTGCATGGCCTGCAAGCTGGTGGTGAAGGCGGGAGCGATTTTTTCTTCCACCACCTCGGCGGTTTTCAATCCGATGGACTGCGCCATGAGCGCGGTGAGTGCCACGCCTTTGCCTTCCTTGAACTGCGCACCGTTCTCCGGCGCGGGCGCGGGTGAGGGGCTGGCGGTGGACTCGCTGCAACTGGTGAGCGATGCGGCAAGAGGGACGATGAGCAGAGTGAGGAGCAGTGTTTTCATAAAGTGGTGAGATTAGTTTTTGGCGTTGATGAGGGTGGCGGGTGCGCCGGTGAGTTCTTCCAGAGTGAGCGCGGCCTCCAGTGCCTGGGTGCGGGCTTCATTGATGGCTTCGACGGCTTCGAGATACTTGTCCTGCAGCTCGACAAAGGTGCTCATGGGCACGGCACCGAGACGGAAGTGGCGGTCGGCCAGCGCGGCGGCTTCACTGAACTTCGTGGTGGCATCGCCCTTCCAAAGCGAGAGGCGTGACTTTTGCGTCTGGTAGAGAAAAAGGGACTGGGTGACGAGCCGCTCAACCTCGCGCTGAGCGACGGCCAGCGTGGCCTGCGCCTGCACCTGACGTGCCTGCGCGGCGGTGACCTCGGCCCTGCCATTCTGCCACAGCGGCAGCGGGATGGAGATGCCGATGCCTGCGACAGTCTCGTCCTCGAACTTCCGTGTGCGCTCCACCTCCACGAACGGGCCGACGGTGATGGCGGGGTAGCGTTCGTTCTTCGCCAGCTCCACCTTGAAGCCTTGCTGCTCCAGCTCCGCGTGGCGGATGCGCAGGTCGTAGTGGTTCCGCATGGCGTTGGCGAGCATCGCATCCAGTTTGGGCGCGCTCTTCATGTCGAGAGTGGGGCGCTTCACCATTAGCGGTGTGTCGGCGCGGCGGCCCATGAGTTGATTGAGTTCCAGCAGCGCCTTTTGCACAGCGACCTTCGCCGAAGCCGCGCCGGACTCCGCCACCAGCGCCGCCGCCTCAATGGTGACGATCTCTAACTGCGGCGCGATGCCCGCAGGCTCGCGCTGCACCATGACCTCCCTCAGCGAGGCATACCGCGCCGCCACCTCGCCCGCCGCGTCCGCGATGTCCTGCTGCGCGGCCAGCGTGGTGGCGAGCACACGGACACGCGAGGCAAGATGAAAGCGAAAACGCTCAAGCCCCAACTCCGCAAGCGCGAGGTCGCGGTTCGCGATCGCCTTGCGCAAGCCCAGCCGACCCGGCCACTCGATGGGCTGCGCAAGCTCGGCTGAGAAGACGAGACCGTTCGAGCGGCCCTCGGACGAAGACACACGCTTCGGCCCGGTTTGCAGACTCAGCTCTGGATTCGACTGCCTGCCCGCCGTGCTCACCCCCGCCTTCGCCGCCGCGATCTCCGCCTCATAGAAACGAATCTCGGGATTGGCCGCGAGCGTCTTGGCGACGAGATCAGAAATGGAAACAGCAGCAGGTTTGTCAACCGCGACGGCAGGCAGACAAAGCAGCAGGGAAACGATGACGATGGAACGCATGATGAAAAGATTGGGATTGGAGAGCAGGCACGAGGAAGCCTCGAAACGAGACAGGCAGACGACACCGCAAGGCGGGGTGCATCACTCCGGCGCATTCATTCACCGCCCCCCATGGCGGCTCTGCGCACGGATATTCAGGCTAGTGCCGAAGGCGCTCGCGCGGGTAATGCCGCGCGGCTCACAAACACCCACGTCGTCCGCAACTCCGGCGGCGCGGTGGTCATCAAAGGCACTGGGGCGGCTTTCGTGGCCGCGAATTCGTTCAGGCGCATCAACTCATGGACGATGCCAGTCAGCTCCACCATCTGCATCTCCGGCATGACGACCTGTGCCGGCAATTGGCTGCGCGAGATGGTGTCGCTCGGGCACGCCTCGGGTTGCGCGGGAGCATCGTTCTCCTGATCTGGGTCGGAACAGCAGCCACACTCTTCGGTTGCCGCCTGCTGTGGTCCCAGACAGCACGCCGATGCCGGCACCATGAGGGCCAGCAAAAGGAGTGCGAGGATTTGCCAGAGGCGTTTCATCATTGGAACGAGAG
>JANPIW010000500.1:0-2024 GCA_031425215.1 Verrucomicrobiaceae bacterium | reverse complement strand
GGCATCCTCGGCAACCACAACATCTTGTTTCGGCTCCGCAAACTGACCGCTGTATTTTGTGGTTTTGTGTTTTTTTGCTTGGCTTGTCTGGCGGCCTCGTGTTCTAATCGGGCGCTGGTTTCCCGACCCGCTCCCGATCACCGCGACCCCAACCAACCGCTCTCTTTTCCCCGCTCCCTATTATGTACCTCAAGACCCTTACCCTGCACGGCTTCAAGTCCTTCGCTGACAAGACCACGTTTGAATTCTCCACCGGCGTGACCGGCATCGTGGGACCGAATGGGTGCGGGAAATCCAACGTCGTCGATGCGGTGCGCTGGGTGCTCGGGGAAACATCGGCCAAGGCGCTGCGCGGCGAGGAAATGGCGGATGTGATTTTCAATGGCACTGACAAACGCAAAGCGGTGGGCATGGCCGAGGTGGCGCTCACTTTCGGTGATTGCGAGAAGGCGCTCAACGTGGACTACAACGAGATGGAGTTGATGCGCCGCGTTTTCAAAGACGGTCGCTCGGAGTACCGGCTCAATGGCACGGTTTGCAGGCTCAAAGATTTCCAGGACATGCTCGCGGGCACGGGCATCGGCCGCGCTGCTTACTCGATCATGGCGCAGGGTCAGATCGACATGTTGCTCAGCTCGAAACCGGAGGATCGCCGCATGGTGTTTGAAGAGGCGGCGGGCATCACGAAATTCAAATCACAGAAAAAAGAGGCGCTGCGCAAACTCGAGTACACGGAGGCCAATTTGCTGCGCGTGGCCGACATCATCGCCGAGGTGAAGCGCCAGATGGGATCGCTCCAGCGTCAGGCCGCAAAGGCGCGCAGGTATCAGACCTTGCTGACGGACATGCGAATCTTGGACACGCATCTGAGCCACAAGCAGTTCACGGAGTTCGGCGCGGAGAAGAGCGAGAGCGAGGTTTTGATCCGCAGCATGTCCATGCAGCTCGAAGACGTGCAGCGCCGCCTACAGGCCACGGAGTCCGAGACGGCGGAGACGCGCGAGGCGTATCACGCCATCGAGAGCACCATCAGCCAGCTCCGTGGCCAGTCGCAGGAGTTGCGCTCGCAGATGCAGAGTGCGGAAGGGCGCATGGGCTTCAACAGCGAGCGCGGCGATGAACTGCAATCGCGCATCCGCCAGAACGAGGAGGACATGACCGCGAGCCGCAGCCTGCTGGAAAATCAGCAGCGCGAGATCATGAGCGCCGAAGAGCAGATCCGCGCGATCTTTGATGTGATCGAGTCACGCCGCGTCGCGCTGAACGATCACGCGGCCACGCACCAGAGCATCGTGCCCGAGCGCCAGGGCATCGAGGCGGAGCGGCGCACGGCGCGTGAGGGCATCCGGCAGTTTGAAGGACAGATCGCCGCGTCCGAGGGAAAAGTGGGCAGCCTCACGAATCAGATCGGTGCGGATCGTCAGCGTCACGAGGCGCTCGCGAAAGATCGTCAGGCCGCCGCGCAGGTGCGCGAGTCGAGTCAGGTGGAGTTTGATGAGCTGCAACGCCAGATTCACGAGTTGGAAAACAGCAGAAATGAACTGGACGAGAAACTCAAAGCCTGTGCGCGCGACATCATCGAGAAGCGCCGTTTGCGCGACACGCTCGGTGAGGAACTGAACGAGCTGCAACGCTCCACCACGCAGCGCCGCTCGCGCCTTGAGGTGCTCGACCAGCTTTTGCAAAAGGGCGAGGGTCTTGAAGCCGGCACGCAGCAAGTGCTGCGCGGCATCGACAATCCCGAGGTGTATCAAACCGGCGTGCGTGGACTGCTCACCTCGTCCATCGAGGTCGAGCCGCAATACATCGCTGCCATCGAGGCCGCGTTGCGCGATAATTTGCAGGCCGTGCTGCTGGCCGACTCCGAGCTGGCCGCGCAAATTTTGGATCGCCTCGCTGATAAGCGTCTCGGCAAGGCCGCGCTCGTGCCGCAGGATTTTTATGGACTCAAGCCGCAGATGGACCGCCAGCTTCTCCCCGATGGCGCAGTGGCATGGGCCGTCGATAAAGTGCGCGCGCAATCC
>JANPIW010000499.1:0-5249 GCA_031425215.1 Verrucomicrobiaceae bacterium | reverse complement strand
TCCAAATGATCTTGGGCTTGTGCAGCGCGCTGAGTTCGTTGGAGTTCGATGCCTTGATCGCGGCATCCGCATCCATGGCGGGCGCGCTGGCGGCGCTTTGATTGTCCACTTCCTTGCCGGTCTCGTCCGTGAGCGGGAGGTCAAGGATGGCGCGGATGTCATTAATGATCTCGCTGCGCTTGGTCTCAAAGGTTTCCTGCGCGCCCTGAAGATCGAGGGAGATGGATGGTGTGCCACCGCTGCCGCCACCCGACGATGAAGATGCGCCGGTGGAGACGATCTTTTTCACCGTTTCGAGCGCATTGTGCATGATGGCGTAGGACTTGCCGACGAGTTCTTTGTCATCTGCAGGGCGCATGTACCAGATTCCGTTGTCAGGGATGAGCGAGCAAGCATTGGCTTTGCAAAGCGTTTCGAGTGCCTGGAAGGGACTGGCTTGGATGGTAAAGGTGATAAGCTTTGATCCTTCGGGACTGTCATCTGACAGAGAGTAAAAAGAAATGCCCGCGTCCGTGGCCAGCAGGCGAAGCACATCTGCGAACACAGCTTTGGTGAAATCGTACTGTTGAGGGGCGGCGGCACGCAGACGAGTGGCTTCGGCCTCATATTTGGGGCTTAACGGCTGCATTTCTCCTCCATATCCAAACTGTGCAGGAGAAATGGAGGGCACTTGGACGAGCAACAGACCAAGAGCAAAGGAGGGGAGGGCGAGGGATCGGAGGCGCATGGTATTTTGTGGAAATTTTGATAATTATAACTGAATGAGCTGGCGATGACAAACAATTTCTGTCAAAGATTTCCAAAATGAAATTTTTAACCAGTCTTGAAATGATTGGCGGAGCGAGAATTGCCTCTTGTTGAGTACCTTAAAATGCGCAAAACAAAAAAGTTAATGCTAATTACTCAATTATGTTGTAAACTCTGTGAATATTGTATTTATTATAGCAATGTCCCGTCCGCTTCCCATCTTTCAGAACCACTTCGCCCGCTTGCCGCTACGGACGCGCTGCGGTGGTTTCTCTGTTTTGGAAATGGTAGTCACGATCGCCTTGATCGGTGTCCTTTCGGCGATCGTGCTCTCGTTTGGCGGCTCGATGCCGCGCCAGGTGAAGAATGAAAAGCTCAAGACTGATGTGGTCACGATCAATCAACTCATCGGCATCTACATCGCTGACGGGGGAAACTTCAACGGCATCAGCGATCCTCAGAAGATCATCGACCAGCTCAAGAAGACACGAAGCTCATCCGACATGCGGCGGCACACGAATGTGGTGACGGGCAGCTTGGTTGACGTGCGGCTGAAGGCAAAGATTGTGTCTGGCGCACGCGCTACTGATGTTCCGGGGCGCGCTTTGTGGAACGCAGCCAAAAAACGATTCGAAGTCTCTCCGACCAACGCGACAGGGGTGGAGGAGTTCTTCCTTGATGATGCCCTCGCGAGCATTGACTACGGCGTGGAGACGAGCAGAAAAACCGCGTCCCGGGTAAAATACAACGGCTCCTCCGGCTGGATCTGGGGATCCACCACCGATGCGCCGCTCACCTACAAGGCACCGACGTACGCGGATCCTACTGGCACAGACAATCCGTTCAATCCAACCGAACCTGCCGTCAGCTCGGGTGGCAGCGGGAGCGGTGGCAGCGGATCCGGAGGCAGCGGAAGCGGATCCGGAGGCAGCGGATCCGGAGCTGGCGTGGTGCAACTGCCCACGCCTGTGATCTCGCCGGATGGTGGTTCATTTGCATCCGGCACCATGCCAGGCTCGGCGTCCATCAGCAGCAATGGCGCGCCAGGAGGCGCGTCAAAACTTCAATATCAGAAAAACGGCGGCGCCTGGCAGGACTACGTCGGAGCGATCCCTTTGGCATCGGGTGATTCGGTCGCGGCCAAGAACACCTCTCTCGACACGGTGGCATACTCTGACAGCGCAGTGACATCAGAGAACTACTTCGAATACGTCTCCTCATTCAACGGCGGTGGCGTGGGTTCGTGGGGAAACGTGACCGGGGGGAGCAATCTGATCCAGACCACGACAAATGGCGACCCGACCTCCACACTCCAGCACGGCAACACCAAGCTCGATCTCGGCAACGGCCAGTATCTTGACGCCGGAGTGGAGAACGTGATCTCCTTCACCAAGAACGATTTCGCCGGCGCGGCACCGAACACCTGGTTCAATCTGGGCAACATGTCGATGCTTAACGGCACCACGTTTTATGACAGCCAGGCATCGGGCGCGACTCTCACGCTGAACATGACGCTCACCGACCCCGCCACAACGGGTCCCGTTCACATCGACTTGGGATTCACCAACACAGAGAACTCCTCCGATCGCCTCGCCAGCGCTGACATCGTGGAATTGCAAAGCCCTTCCACTGACCTGACCACCACCATTGGCGGTGTGGTTTACCGCCTCGAACTCTCCTGGGCAACGCTCGATCCCACCAAGGGCGTCGTGCAGGGCAATCAGTTCCTCATCTTCGAAGGCGAGACCGCGCAAGCGCAGCTTCTCGCCCGATTCGTCTCAGATCGTTGATCCACCCTTCTTTTCCCCTCCATCATATGGAAGACATTCACGAGCGCTCCCAGATCGGATACCGCCTCCTTCATCTCTCGAAGGACTCGGGGGTGAGCGATTTTTACATCACGCCCTGGGAGCAGCTCACCTACCGCAGAAACGGCAAGCTGTACTTCGACTCCTTCGTCTATCAGCCCGAGCGCCCGCTGGATTTCCAGCCAGGCTGCATCGACTACGCGCTCAGCCTCGGCTCCCGCCGCTATCGTGTGAATCGCATGGTCACCCGCGGCCGCCCGCGCTGGGTCATGCGTTTGCTGCCGGAAAATATTCCCGACATCTCGAAGCTCATGGTCCCGCCTGCGGCCATCAAAGCGTTCCTCGAAGCCAAAAACGGCCTATTCCTCGTCTGCGGCGCCACTGGCTCGGGTAAATCCACCACCATCGCCTCCATGATCCTCGAGCGCGCCAAGCGCCGCCAGGAGCACGTCCTCACCTTCGAAGACCCCATCGAGTACCTCTACCCCGCCGGCCTCCCTTCCCTTGTCTCGCAACGCGAGATCGGCTCCGACGAGTTCGACTTCGGCAAATCCCTCCGCGCCGCGCTTCGTCAGGCGCCTGACGTGATTCTCGTGGGAGAAATTCGTGACGGCGAGACGGCGGAGATCGCACTTCAGGCCGCCGAAACCGGGCATGTCGTCGTGGCAACTCTGCACACTTCCTCTGCCGCGCAGACTGTGCAGCGCTATTTAAAGCTGATCCCGAGCGAGCGCATGGACAACGCCATGCTCTCGTTTGCCGACTCCTTCCGCGGCATCCTCTGCCAGCGACTGCTCTTCGATGAGGCACGCGGCAAGCGCTTCCCCATTCACGAGCTTCTCCTCCCCTACGACTCGGTGTGCGGCATGATCAGACGCGCCGAGTTCAAGAACCTTGAGCAGGAGCTCGAGGCCGGATTCACCCGTGGCATGATGAGCTTTGAGCGCTGCCTCCAGAACCGCCAGTCCGACGGGTGGAAGCCCGCGAACACGCGCAAAACCGGGTTCCAGGAACATGAGGTGTACGACTTTCTATCACGTGAACAAATGACTTCTGTATATGCTGTTGGATGAAATAAAATCAGTCTTGAGTTTTTCCGCGTTCCGTCCGGACGCGGATGATGCAAACGTCTCATGGGCCAAGCGCTTTGAGAACCGCAAAACTCTCATGTTAAACGTCAGCCGCAGCCAGACGAGCTGGCGGAGCATGACCCGCAAGGGCAAGCTCGACGAAGGCGGCATGCAGGATGGCGAGTTTGCCGACATCGCGCCGCAGCGCGCGGAGGAATGGCGCTCGCTGACTGACGGCGGCTGGGTTGTCGTCTCCGTCAACAACCGCTTCATCATCAGCCTGGAGAACAACCTCATGCGTGGTGACAACTGCGTGCATCTCCTGCGCACCAATCCGCGCGCCGTCCTCGGCCCCAAATACGACCGCGGCAAGCGCTACGCCCTCTGCCATCATCCCGAGACCACCGCCAGCATGCTCCTGGCCGCCGAGGAGGCACTCGTGAAAGTGACCGAAGACGTGCTCAAGACCGTCGGCCTGCGGCCCGGCCGCGTGTGCTGCGGCCTTTTTGCCATGATGGAGTACGCCATCACCAGCATCTACGACAACAAACAAGGTGCCAGCCCCGGCAGCTTCGTCCTCGTCGGCGCGTGCGAAGGTTCCGTCGCCGCCCTCGCCCAGCAGGACGGCCAGTGGAAAGACCTCCGCTGCCGCTCCGGCCTCGGGGTCGAAGCCGTCGAGACCGCCCTGCAAATCATCAGCCCCCTCGTCGCCAAGGCCCCGCCCGGCACCCCCGTCTTCTTCATCAGCGAGGGCCAGGATCAAAAATTCCGCCAGGAGCTGATGACCCAGCTCGAAAAAGTCGGCGCCCGCGATCTCACCCAGGACGACCTCCTGTGGAAAATCATCGGCACCAACTGACCCGCACTATTTAACCCGCATCCCATACCGCCATGAGCGCTTACATCTGCCACGACTTCAAAACGCCGCGCAACGACACCGCGCGCCGCCTTCCCAACTCATTCCGCATCGTTCCCGTGGTGTTCTACCTCGCCCTCATTGCAGGAGCCTACTTTGTGACCATGGACGTCATCAACATCCGCGGCGCGAAGGCTGAAAAGCTCAAGCACGACCAGGTCAAGGCCCAGCACGAAAGTGAGAAGACCCGCTTTGCCGAGGAGAAAAAGAACCTCGACATCGAATCCGCCCGCGCCACCGAGGTGGCCAAATGGATCGAAGGCACCCGCGTCATCCAGCCCCTCTGCGTGCGCGTCGCGCGCTCCGTGCCCACCGAGGCCACCCTCGGGGAACTCATTCTCGAGCGCAATGAGCAGCTCCCCGACCAGTTCATCCTCAGCTTCAAGCTCGTGAACGGCCAGCCGCAACATGTGCAGGCCGTGCAGACCAATCTCGAGCAGCTCAACTATCGCTCATACAGCCCCCAGCAGAGCAAGCAGGGCGACACCTGGGACTGCCGCACCAACCTCGTCTGGCAGGACCGCTGATTTCTCGCGCCGACCCGCAACACCACTTCTCCAAACCACTCACTTCCCATCACACTATGAACGGAAAACAAATCGCCTGCATCGTACTGCTCATGATCATCGGCGTCATCACTTACGCCGGCCAGATGGTCCACAAAAAAGCCACCTCCTCCCTCAAGGACGCCAAGGCTTCCGAGGCAGC
>JANPIW010000498.1:0-8407 GCA_031425215.1 Verrucomicrobiaceae bacterium | reverse complement strand
CGCCGCGCAGCGCGCGCGACTGGAGGGCGCGCGCATCACGGTGGTCCAGTCCGCGCTTGAGACGGCGGCTCTGCCGGGCGAGGTCTCGCTGGTGATCATGAACCAGGTGATCGAGCACTTGTGGGAGGTGAACGCGTGCCTGGGGAAAATTCACTCCTGCCTGCGTCGCGGCGGGCAGCTCAGCGTCTGCACGCCGAACACGGATGGTTACGACGCGCGCTGGTTTCACGAAGGCGCGTGGGGCGGTTATTATTTCCCGCGGCATCTGAATCTGTTTGGAAAAGCGGCGCTCACGCGGCTGCTGTCGAGGCACGGTCTGCGCGTGATGGAGTGGAAACCGCTGGTGGCGCCGCTGATCTGGATGAGCACGCAACGCGCGCTGCAGGAGAGGCGCGGCTGGCCACGCTGGTCGCGTTTGAGAGACACGAATCTGGCGGCGCTGGCTGTTTTCACTTTGATCGACATGACCGCCCTGATGCTGGGAGCCGTCACGTCGAACCAGCAGGTGATCGCGATGCGTGATTGAGCAGTCAAGCTCTTCGTCTTACTTTGTCAGCACGACAAACAATCGCGCGGAGAAGAGCGCGGGCACGAGGCTGAGCGCGCGATCCACGAGCCGTAAGAAGGGCAGCAACGGCATGGGGCAGAGCGTGGGGCCGGAGAAGCCGCCAGTGAGAAGGTAGCTCCATGCGGCGATGCGTTTGGTGGTGATGGCACTCCAGGCTCTGAGGTCGTCGCGATGCTGGCCTTTGACGAAGATGCGGAACGCATTGCCCTGCGCGGCGTAGTAGTCGCTCTCCGCCGCCGCGCCTGCGGGCGGCACCCAAGTGATGTCTCGGTCGAGTCCGAGCGGCTCGTGGTGAGCAAGGCCATAGACGATGCGCGGGAGCAGGCCCATGTCCGGCTCGAAGATGAGCACGCGTCCGCCGGGTGCGAGCACGCGATGAAACTCGGCGAGCACTTTGCCTGGATATCGCAGATGATGGAAGACATCGAAGAGCACGATGTTGCGCACGCTGCCGTCGGAAAAGGAGAGCGCCTGCGCGTCCTCGACACGATCGACCCAGGGATGCGGGAAGACATCGGTGGAGATCACGGAGGGGTGAAATTTTTTGAAGTTGCCGATGCCGGAGCCGATCTCGATGTCGATGCCGGAGCCGTTTTGCGAGAAGTTTTCCACGATGAGCTGGTAGAAAGACTCATAGCAGGCGCGGAGGGATGGCTTCGCATCCCAGCTCGCGCGGTTGGCCTGGATTTCATCCGCATGTTGAGTGAGCGGCAGATCGGTGTGGGACATGAGGGCGGCTAGAGGTTCTTCAACGCGGCAGGATTCACGATGTGAATCTTGACGCTGTTGATGCTGTAGTTTGGACGCTCGGACTCATACGAAAGGGTCTGGAATCGGGTGTCGAGCGCGGTGAAAAACGCACGCCACTTCTCCACCTGCGCGTGCTGGCCGGCACGCTCAAAGGTGGCAAGCATTTCGCGCGGATGAAAATCGCTGAGCAGGATGAGATCGCATTTCTCAGCGAGCGTGGCGAGATCGGGCGGATCAAATGAGGCCATGCGCGCGCTTTCGAGGTAGGGGAAATCGAGCAGCGCGGGCGACACATCAAGGCGAAGGCCGTCGAGATGCGGCAACGCCCAGTTGGAATGAATGATGATGGCGACACGCGTGCCTGGCGGCGCGTGTTGCCTGAGCCATTCCCGCGGCTTGGTGCGAAGTTTGCTCGTCGATTTTTTCAGATGGCGCGCTGTGCGCACGGCCTCGCGATACGGCTGGATGCAAAGCGCGCCAGCGGTGGCAAAGGGCAGCCAGGCCGCAAGGGCGACGAGCAGCGCGCGCCTGCCGTCGAGACGGCACGACCATTGCCAGAGCAATCTCATGCCGAGCGCGGCGACGATGAAGTAGAGAGGGATGAGGATGTAGGAGCCACGCGGGTATTTTATCGCCGGAATGCCGAGCGCGGAAAAGATGAGCAAGCTCGCGATCACGACGCAGGCGGCCGCAGGGAGCCGGCGGCGGGAGATCCACAACCACACGGCGGCGACGGCAGTGACGATGCAGAACAGCGGGAAGATGAAGCCGGCGGGCTGGAAAGAGTGCCAGTTGTAATAGAGGAATGGTCGCGAGCCGTAAGCTGAGTTCCAACCGCCAACCTGACCGAACATAGCGCTCAAGACTTGAGGCAAGCTGGCGAGCTGCGAGAGGTGCCGGATGGAGAGCACGGCGGCGGCGTGCTCCGCGACGAGCAGCGTGACTATGAGCGTGCTCCAGCGGAAGCGCCCGTTCAGAGCGGCGAGCGCGAAGGCCGTGAAGGGCACGATGCTGAAGGCCACCGATGTCATTTTCGTACATGCCAGCGCGGCCCACGCGATGCCGAGCGCGATGGCGGACATCACGCCGAAGGGACGTGATGCGAGTCTCATCGCCAGCCAGAGAACGGTGCAGAAGAGCAGCAGGATCACGCGATCCAACCGCAAAATGTCGATGCCGAGCCACTGCGGCGCGAAGGCGAACAAAAGCGCGGCGACAGCGGACACCGAGACGCGGCGCGAAACCATGCGCGCTGAAAAGAAAACCGGGATCACTGCGAGCGAGTGAGCGAGGACGTTGCAGTGACGGATCGCGAATGTGGCCACCTCGGCTGGCGTGGCGAGGTCGGGCAGCGTGATCCAGCCCCAACGCGCGAGTGTTTGCGCTGTATTTCCAAAGAGCGCGTAGATGATCCAGCAGGCGTCGAGATACGGCGGCCATGATTCCACGCGTGGCAGCAGATCGAGCCGCCATGTCGAGAGAAACGACATGAACGCGACGGTGAGATCCACATTGGCCGACATATCTGGCTCGAAGACGTGGCGGTAATACGGATCAATGAGCGGTCGCAGCAGCAGCGCGGTAACGATGGCGAGCGCGGCGCTGATGAGCGCGAGGCCGGGTGGCGAGCTGCACAATCTGGCCGCGCGCGGCCACCGCATAGAGTCCGGCAATGTGCGCCCCAGGATCATGATGCGCGGCCAGTCACACGAAAAGAATCCGCCGCGCGGCGAACCAGAGCATCTTTAAAAGAATCCAGCCGTGACGCCAGCGCTGGATGTTGGTGTCGCCATACACGCGCTGCTTGTAGTGGATGGGCACATCGCGCACGCGCAGGGTCATGCGCGAGGCTCCGAGGATGAGATCAAAGTCGCCAAAGGGATCGAAGTCGCCAAAGAACCAGCGGCGCGCGGCGAGCTTCTCGTAATCGGTGCGCCACATGACCTTGGTGCCGCAGAGCGTGTCCTGATATGGCTGGCCGAGCACGAAGGTGAAGCCGGTGGCGAAAAATTTGTTGCCCAGGAAATTGAAAAAACGCATGGCCTCGCCCTCCATCGGGTAGAGAAGGCGCGAGCCATTGGCAAACTCGGCGCGTCCTTCCGCAAGCACGCGATGAAAACGCGGCAGCGTCTCGGGCGGCACGGTCATGTCGGCATCCAGGATCATGAGAATCTCATTGCGCGCCATCGAGTAACCGAGCCGCACCGCGTCGCCTTTTCCTTTGCCCGTCTGCTGCGCGATGAGGATGGGGCGTCCCTCCGCGTCTCTGTCGCCGAGCGCCTTGATCGCATCCCAGGTCGCATCGCTCGATCCGCCCTCGATGAAAATAATCTCATCTCGCGGCCCCATGCGCGGGATGCGCGGCGGGATGAGCGGGACGTTGCCGGCCTCGTTGCGCGCGGGCACGACGATGGTGACAGAGGGCGGCTCCGCGAGAGGCTCCGCCGTTTTGCGCACGACGAGGATGTTGGCGACGCAAAACCAGTTAAAGAACGGCAGCGGCGCGAGCCAGCGATTCATCAGGCGCGAAAGCAGCGGCACGGGGAACGGCATGAGCACGCGGTGATCGAGACGGATGACCTCCATGCCGGCGATCTCGACGAGATTGCGCACGTCGTGGTGACCGAGCCAGTTGATCTCGGGCGATTTGGAGCGCAGGCCCATCCAGTCGGCGAGACGGAGGAAGGGCTTCCAGAGCTGGCTGTAGTAAATGATGATGCCACGAGCGCGCGGCGCAAGGCTGCCGGCCAGCTCGACGAGGCGGCCCTGCGCGTCCTCGTCGTGATGCAGCGTGCCGTTGAGCACGATGTAGTCGGGCTTTGCATCCGCCGCGAGTTCAGCGCATGGCACAAAGTCGAGCAACCTCCCCTGCCCCGAGTGCGACTCGCGCGCCGTGTCATCACGCAGGATGAACGTTCCGATCCAGCGGGCGAGTTCCTGGTAGAAATGGCGGGAGACAAAGTTCATGGGAGGACGAGGCGCGGCATGGGCTGCGAGACGGCGACGCGCATCGTCATCAGAGCGCATGCGCCAGCCGGAACGGAGGGCGACAGGAGCATTTGCCAAGGAGAGGCGCAAGGAGGTTCTTCATCAGGCGCGACGGCGAACGCGCGTTGTTTCGCGACGCAACATTCCCGCCTGAGAGCGGCGAAAAGAGTCGTGAGGCAGAAAATATTTGAACAAAGTTTGTAACGATGTTCCGCCAGATGGGTATTGCGGTGTGTAGGCCCGATCCTCCCCCCCTTTGGCATGACTCAGAGGAAATCAGGCCGCCCATCTACCCAAACACCCTGCATTATGAGCGCGAATAACTCCCGTCCGTCCGCGACAAGAAAGATTCCAGCACCGAAGCGCAAGCAACCCGCGCGTGACGACACGGGCAGGCGGTCCGCTCCGGGCGATGACGACATCATCAAAAGCCTGCAAGGGACATCCGGCGCGGTGAGCGAGGACGACCTGCGCTCGATATTTGGCGATGATCTCGCAGATGTGCGCGGCCTTGCCATCGAGCATCGTGTGCAGACGCGAGCGATGAAGCGCGGCAAAAAGCCGCGTGTTTACCTCCTGCCCGGCATCATGGGATCGGAGCTGGGCTTTGACCGCCATCTCATTGATGACGTGATCTGGCTGGGCCTTTTCGATGTGCTTATGGGCCGCCTGCGCAAGCTGCGTCTCGGCGCCGGAGCGGATGCGCGCATCACCTCGCTGGGATTTCTCCCCGGCGTCTATGTGCCGATGCGATTGGAGCTGGAGCGCGCGGGCTACGATGTGGTGAAGGTCCACTTCGACTGGCGGCAGGACATCACCAAGCTCGGCGCGAGGCTGAAAGCGGAGATCGCGAAGGAGAAGAGCAAGGTGATGATCGTGGCGCACAGCATGGGCGGTCTCGTCGCGCGCGCGGCATTCAAGCTGGGGATGAAAAACGTCTCGCGCTTTGTGATGCTGGCGGTGCCGAACAAAGGCTCGCTTTCGCCCGTGGAGGCGTTTCGCGGTCATCACGGCCTGGCGCGCATCATCTCGAATGTGGACTTGGTGAATGATGCCACCGAGCTGGCGGAGCAGGTCTTCTCCACTTTCCCTGGGCTGCATCAGATGATCCTCCACAAGACGGTGAATGAAAACGGCCTGGACCTGATGGACATCAGCAAATGGCCGGTGAAAGGGTCGCGCCCGAAAGAGAATCTGCTCAAGCTCGCCTCAAAGCTGCAAGACCATCTCGCATTGCCGCATGAGGCAGCGGACGCGGAGTGGTTTCTGATCGCCGGCGCGCAGCGTGTCACGAAAGTGGCTGCGCGCGTCGAGAACGACCGGCTCTCTTATAAGATCAGCGACGAGGGTGATGGCACCGTGCCGCTGGAGTCCGCCGTGCTCCCTGGCGTGAGCAAGACGTGGTATGGCAGCGCGGATCATCCGTTTTTCACCGGCAACAAGGCGGTGCGCGCCGCGACGGTGGAGATCCTCAAGGCAGGCGAGACACGCGAGCTGCCCAGCACGCCGCCCGAGCCGGCCGTGCCCGCGACGTGGGTGAGCGAGGAAGACGTGAGGCGCGTCGCAGCTGTGCGTCACCGCGCCATTGGCGGCGCGGGCACTCTTTCGCAGCACGAGCGGCTGCGGATCATCTTTGGCGCGTCCGAGGCGCTCGTGCTGCCGGAGAAGAAAGCCGCACCATCCAGCGCGACGGGACGAACGCATGACTTTGAAAACGTGGTCATAGGCCGCAAGAAACAGCGGCGGCTCGAAATCTGCCTCTACAACGGCAGCATCACCGACGTGAACGCGCGCGCTTATGTGATGGGGACCTTCCCCGGCGTCACGCCCACGGGCGCGGCGCGCTCACTCGACGAGCTGATGGGCGGAGCGATCCGCGAGATCACGAGCCAGAACATGTTCCGCTCCGGCACAGGTGAGATTTTCATCCTGCCGCTCGCACGGCGCATGGTGCGCGCGGAGACGGCGGTGTTTGTGGGGCTGGGCGCGTTTGACGCCTTCAAGGCTCAGGACGTGCCGCAGCGCGATGGCACCGGGACGAATGCCTTCATTCATGGCCGCCACGTCGCGCCGCTAGAAATCGCCGCAGAAAATGTGGCGCACACGCTTTCACGCACCTACCTCGAGGAGTTCGCCACCGTGCTGCTCGGCGGCACCGTCAGCGGTGATGATCCGCTGGCGACGTGTGAGAGCCTGCTGCGCGGTTTTTTGCGCGGCCTCGATCTCTCCGACAGCGGCCAGCGGATGCGCCGCGTGACCATCTGCGAGACGGATCAGAAGCGCTACAACGAGGTGCGCCAGCATTTCATCACACTCGCCACAAGCCCGCTGTGCGATGGCATCGAGGTCGTCATTTCGGACATGCCGCCGCCGCCCGAGGTCGCGCGCCTGCGCGCTCTCGGCGTCTCCTCCATCTCCCCGCATCAGGGTGATCCCGATCCCGCTTACCTCATGGTGCGCAGCGATCCGCCGCCCGGCGGTGACGCGGCTAGCGTGGCGCTTCGTTACACGATCCTCGGCCCCTCCTACCGCGCCACCATCCGCGAGCCGCTGCCGCTCGTGCTTCCCAGGACGGAGTTTGCAAAGATGCTCGCGCCCGTCGCGGGCGATCGCGTGCCCACGACAAATGAGATCGACAAGATGGGCGACGACATTGCCGAGCGGCTGCTGCCGAAGGAGATTCGCGATGACCTCAAGGAATTCGCCGATCTGCCGCTCGTGCTGCTGCATGATTCCGGCGTGGCGGCGATGGTGCCGTGGGAGACGATGCGGCTTTCATCGAAGCTCCCGCCTGCGCTCGCGCCCGGCATGACGCGCCGTTTCATCGCGCCGGCGACCGAGTGCATGAGATGGTCCGCGCCGAACACCATCGGTCGCAAGGTGCGCGTGCTGCTCATCAGCAATCCCACAGGCGATCTCGACGGCGCTGCCGAGGAGGCAAGGACGATCAAGCTCAAGCTCGCCTCGAATCCGCGCTTCGAACTGGATGACAGCCTCTCTGAGGGAGCCGCCACGCGGGAGGCCATCATCGGCAAGCTTGAGAGGGGAAACTTCGACATCGTCCACTACTCCGGCCACGCCTCGTTTGACCGCTTCAATCCGGCGCGCTGCGGCCTGCTCTGCGCAAAGGATCGCGAGCTGACAGGCCCCGACCTCGTCAGAATCCCGCGCCTGCCTTTCCTCATGGTCGTGAACGCCTGCCAGAGCGGCCGCACGCGGATGAAATCCAGGACGCGCGGCTTCAAGCCGAGCAAACCCACGCCGCACACCGCGCCCGGACGCTCCATCGCCGAGACGATGCTCTGCGCGGGTATCTCCAATTTCATCGGCACCTACTGGCCCGTGGGTGACGACACCGCCAGCGCCTTCGCCACGCAGCTTTACACGAGCCTCCTCTCCAATGAGACGCTGGGCAAAGCGCTCCGCGCAGGACGCAACGCGATCAAAGATCGTGAAGACTGGCCGAACTATCTTCTCTACGGCAACCCCGCCGCGCGCCTCGATCCCACCCAGCACATGGCGGAGCAGCGCTGAACCATCACCCACCCTCACCACCAACATGAGAACCAAAAAAAAGACACCAGCAAAAAAAGCGGCGCCACGTTCTTCAGTTAGCTCAACGACACGGAGATCAACGTCCGTCACGACACCCATCGGCATCGTCCTCGATCTGCTGCGCTCGATGCGGCACCCAGGCCCAGTGCCGCTTTCCAAGATCAAATCGTGGTTCTCAGACTGCGAGCGCATCGACAAGGAACTGAACATTCCGCGCACACGCACCGACGTTTTCATCGTCGGGCTTTTCAAGGCGCCGCCTTTCCACGGCGTCTCCCTCGGCAAGAGCGAGCTGCTTGATGGCCAGTTCAAAACACCGCAGGCCATCGCTAATCTCGCCGGCTGACCACACACCTCTCTCCATCATGAAGACCCTATTTTTTCTCTGCCTCACGCTCGCGCCCTTGCTGCGCGCCGCGCCGCAACCCAGGGCGTCCGTCCTTCCCGCCAGCGCGGACGGAGCTTCCGCCGCCTCGATCTCGATCAAGATTTACAACGATGACGGCGACATCATTGACACCATGCCCATCAACCGTCATCAAAGCA
>JANPIW010000497.1:0-2414 GCA_031425215.1 Verrucomicrobiaceae bacterium | reverse complement strand
GGAAGAAGCCGAAGAGATCAAAAAGAAGCTCGAAGCCGCTGGCGCCAAGGTCGAGATCAAGTAATCCCACAACCTTTCCCGCATTTCGCCGCCGCATTTATCGCGGCGGCGGAGTGCGACGGGAGGAGCAGACAACCAGAGAGCACCTCCTCAACAAGTGCTCAGTTCTAAGTTCTCAGATAAACAAGCCATCGCCTCCAAATCCCCAAAGCATCGATGATTCAAATTTCAGGAAAGCTCCAAACCCTCAGCAGCGCGGCAGACACAGCCGTCATTGCCGGGGGCTTGAAGTTTTCCTGAGATTTGTGTTTTGGCATCCAGGGCCGCCGCGCGACGCGGTTGTCTTGAATGCCTGACGCGCATCTCGGCGGGACACGTCCCGCAGTTCCCGAAAACCATCCGTTGCCAACCCAAAAGATCCACCCGCCCATGTCCACGCGCACTAACTTTGGCAAACTCCACGAGCCGATCGACCCTCCAAATCTGATCGAAGTACAACTCAAGTCGTACGACGAATTCCTCCAGCGCGAAACGGAGCCGAAGAAGCGCAAGCCGCTCGGCCTTCAGGCCGTGTTCAAGGAAGTCTTCCCGATTGGCAGCTACGATGAGAAAATGTCCCTCGACTTCGTGCAGTACGAGATCGGTGATCCAAAGCTCAACGCACTGGGTGCCATCCGCGAGGCCGAGACATACAGCTCGCCGCTATATGTGACGTTTGAACTGCGCGAAGAGGGCCGCGAGGCCCGTCAGGAGCGCGTCTATATGGGAGAGCTTCCGCTCATGACCGTGCGCGGCACCTTCATCATTAATGGCGCTGAGCGCGTCGTCGTCTCGCAGCTCCATCGCTCGCCCGGCATCTGCTTTGAGTCGTCGCAGCACTTGAATGGCCGCTGGCTCTACGGCTTCCGCATCATCCCTGACCGCGGCACCTGGCTCGAAGTGCAGTTCGACACCAATGACCTGCTTTACGTCTATCTCGACCGCCGCCGCCGCCGTCGCAAATTCCTCGCAACCACGCTCCTCCGAGTGATCGGCTTCCCGGGCGACGAGGACATCCTGCGCCTGTTCTATGAGATTCAGGATTTGAAACTCAAGGACACCATGAGCGAGGAAGACCTTGCCACGAAGGTCATCTTCAAAGACATCCTCGACGGCGAGCTGATCATCGCGCGCGCTTACGAGCCGCTCACCGCTGGCGTGATCCGCCAGCTCGTGCAGCTCGGCCACAAGTCCATCAAAGTCGTCCACGCATCCTCCGACGACCTTCTCATCACCTCGCTGCGCAAAGACACAGCGCGTGATGAAGACGAAGCGCTCAAAGAAATCTACCGCCGCCTCCGCCCAGGTGATCCTCCCACCGTGCCAAACGCCCGCGCGCTCGTGAAGCGTCTCTTCTTTGATCCAAAACGCTACGACCTCACACGCGTGGGTCGCTACAAGATCAACCAGAAGCTCACCATGAAGGTGGATACCGAGATGCGCATCCTCACCGCCGAGGACGTAATCTCCGCGATGCGTTATCTTTTCAAACTCCGCCAAGGCGAAGGTCTCCTCGACGACATCGATCACCTTGGCTCCCGCCGTGTGCGCGCCGTTGGCGAGTTGCTCGCCAACCAGTGCCGCGTGGGCCTCGCCCGCACGGAGCGTCTCGTCAAAGAGCGCATGACCTTGTTCGACGTGAACATGGACACGATGACGCCCGCCAAGCTCATCAATCCGAAAGCGCTCAGCGCTGTCGTGCGCGACTTCTTTGGTCGCTCGCAGCTTTCGCAGTTCATGGATCAGACGAATCCGCTCGCAGAACTCACGCACAAGCGCCGTCTCTCCGCACTCGGGCCAGGTGGTCTCAACCGCGACCGCGCGGGCTTCGAGGTCCGCGACGTTCATCCGTCCCACTACGGCCGCATCTGCCCCATCGAAACGCCGGAAGGTCCGAACATCGGCCTCATCAACTCCATGTCGTCCTACTCGCGCATCAACGAGTTCGGCTTCATCGAGACCCCCTACCGCATTGTAAAAGAAGGCGTCGTCACCGACAAGATCGAGTACCTCACCGCCGACCAGGAGGAAAACCATTACATCGCGCAGGCGAACAACACGATCGACACCCGCGGACGTTTCTCCGAGGACAAAGTCAGCGTGCGCTATCGCGGCGAGTTCATCGCCGTCGAGCCAGCGATGCCGACGCTCATGGACGTGTCGCCCAAGCAGATCGTCTCCGTCGCAGCAGCGCTCATCCCGTTCCTCGAACACGATGACGCCAACCGCGCGCTGATGGGATCGAACATGCAACGCCAGGGCGTGCCGCTCCTCATCGCCGAGGCGCCGCTCGTCGGCACAGGCATGGACGGCAAAGTCGCCCGCGACTCCAAGGCCGTGTTCGTTTGCGAGGCAAACGGCACCGTCGCCGCCGC
>JANPIW010000496.1:0-1842 GCA_031425215.1 Verrucomicrobiaceae bacterium | reverse complement strand
CGGAGTGCGTGTGCCAATCACGCCTTCCGATGCTTCGCCACATCCGAAGCGTTGTACGGACGCCTTGCACGAGACTCACGAAAAGCATCAGCACCGCGCCCAGCAAATGCTGGATCGCGGTGAGGTCGCCTACTCCCATTGATGCGGTGCGTGCTCGTGTCATGCGGGGCATTATACGGCCGCCCGGAGGGGGTGCTGGACAGAATATATTTTTGCAGAATCGCCATCCCCCACTTTTTTGGCGGAAGTGTTTGAATCTGCTGGAATGAGCAGGTTCCGTTTTCCCCAAATTGTGCACGGCGCAGGAATTGAGTAGCTGGTGCAGACATGACCGCCGCCGTGCCGCCGCCTCCAAACAAGCCCGATGACGAGTCCTGCTGTCATCGCGGGTGCTGCCCCTGCATATTCGACTACTATTGGGACGCCCTCGCGCGCTGGGAAGAAACCGTGCGCGCCATGGGGGCTGATCCGGACGCCGTGCTGGCGGCGATGGGTCGGCAGCGGTGAATTCCGCGGCGCTGCATCTGGCTGAGGAACCCGGCGCCTCGGCACACATTTCATTCGCGGGATCGGGCCCTCCTGGAGGCGCCTCATGACTCTGCGCGACTTTTTGGCTCTCTCAGCCGCTGGCTTGGCGCTCGCCCTGTCCGCGTGCGCAGGACAGGCGGAAGACCCCGTGGCTGTGGGCATGGGAAACAGCCCGCAACTTGATGCTCCGGAATCGGCGTTGATCCCGACCGTGAAGATTGCCGAGGCGAAACGCTGGGCCCCCGGTCAGATGCCGACGGCGCCGGAAGGTTTGCAGGTCACGGCATTCGCAACGGGTCTGGACCATCCACGCTGGCTCCATGTTCTGCCCAACGGCGATGTGCTGGTCGCCGAAACCAACGCGCCGGAGCGGCCCGAAGCGGGCAAGGGCGTTCGCGGCTACTTCCAGACAGAGGCGATGAAGAAGGCGGGCGCGGTTACGCCTACGGCGAACCGGATCTCACTTCTGCGCGACACGAATGGCGACGGCGTGGCCGAGATGAAGACGGCTTTTCTCACAGGCCTCAACTCGCCTTTCGGCATGGCGCTGGCGGGTGGACGGCTCTACATCGCGAATACTGATGGCGTTGTGAGCGTGCCCTACACAGTAGGGGCAACACAGGCCGCGGGCGTTCCGCAACAGCTCACGAGCCTGCCGGCGGGACCCTTGAACCATCACTGGACAAAGGGACTTATCGCCTCGAAGGACGGCAAGAAACTCTATGCGACCGTAGGGTCGAACTCCAACATCGCCGAGGCGGGGATGGAGAAGGAGGAGGGCCGCGCAGCGATCTGGGAAATCGACGTTGCGAGCGGCGAAAAGCGTCTGTTCGCAACAGGCCTGCGCAATCCGAATGGCATGGATTGGGAACCTTCAAGCGGAGCGCTGTGGACAGCCGTGAACGAGCGCGACGAGCTGGGCCATAATCTCGTGCCCGACTACATCACCTCCGTGAAGGACGGTGGGTTCTACGGCTGGCCGTGGAGCTATTTCGGCCAGACAGTTGATGCGCGCGTGAAGCCTGAGCGGCCCGACATGGTAGCGAAAGCGATTGCGCCAGACTATGCGCTGGGCGCGCACACGGCTTCGCTCGGCCTGACATTCGCGGACGGCGCCAAGCTGGGCGAACAGTTCGCGAGCGGCGCCTTCATCGGCCAGCACGGCTCGTGGAACCGCGACCCGTTCTCGGGCTACAAGGTCATCTTCGTCCCATTCTCAAGCGGCAAGCCCATGGGCCAGCCCATTGATGTGCTGACGGGCTTCATCGATGCAGAGAAGCAGATTGCGTTCGGGCGTCCGGTCGGCGTCGAGAT
>JANPIW010000495.1:0-5442 GCA_031425215.1 Verrucomicrobiaceae bacterium | reverse complement strand
GGCATTCTGGCCGACGCGTTGCTGCCGTTGCCACTGCGGCGATTCGCTTTCGATCTGCTCAAACGGGTGGGCGTTGAAAAAGCGACTCCCATCTTTGCGCGTTTGCTGGATGCACATGGGTTCACCTCGGATGTGATTCCGTTTCTCTCACGATCAAATGATCCCGCGACGGCAGAGTCATTGATGCAACGCTTTGCCAGGCTCGATGACAACGATCGCAGTGCCGCGCTGAACACACTGACGAGCCGCGCCGAACTCGCTCTGCCGCTGATGCGCGCCGTTAAAACCAACAAGTTCGACAAGCGGCGACTCAGCGCCCTGCAAATCCGCCAGATGCGCACCCTCAACCATGCGGAGGTGAACACGTTGCTCGATGAAACCTGGGGAAAGGTGAACGAGTCCAGCGCAGCCGCGAAGGCCAGCATCGCTAAATTCAAGAAGGCGTATGAATCCGCGCCGCTGTGGGCTTTCAGCGCGAAGTCGGGCGAGGAGACCTTCAAGCAAGTGTGTGCCGTGTGTCATGCGATGGGCAGCGTGCGTCCCGCCAATGGCGGACTCGGCCCCGACCTCGCCGGTTCGTGGCGCAACGGGCTGGATTACTTCCTGGAGAACATCATCGACCCGAACGCAGTCGTCGGAGACAACTTCCAGCTTCACGTTCTGACGAAGAAAGATGGCAGCATCATCTCAGGCGTCATCGAGCAGGAAACCGAGACTGCCATCACAGCTAGGACAGTGACAGAAAGCATCATCGTGCCGAAATCCGATCTCAAAGGCCGCCAGAAACTTTCCGTCTCGATCATGCCGCCCGGTTTGCTTGAAGCGCTGCCGGAGCGGAAGGCGCTGGAGTTGCTGAAGTATTTGCTGAGCAAGCGGGAATGATCCAGGTGAGCACAGTCATGCCCGCGAAAAAGAAAAACACCGACAAGCCGCTCACGGGCACAGCCTTGATCAAGGAGGTCTGCCGTCGCATCCGCGTGGCACGCAGCTATTGGGACGCGCACAACAATCGCGCATGCCGGGGTGAGCGCCAGAAAACGATGTCGCTCTACGAGACGCTGAGCACAGCCGAGCGCGAGAAGGTGCCGCAGGTGTTGCGTGTGTGGTTGCGCTACCGGAGCGAGAAGTACTTTGGCGATGATCGCACGCCGCCCGGAGGTGGAAAGCGATGAGCGGCGGCGCCATCAAGGATGGGCTGCATAATCGGAACCGGTTTCGCGCGCGCTACGACTTCACGTTGCTCATCCAACACTGTCCGCCGCTGGCGCGCTTTGTGACACTGAACGCGCATGGGGGAGAGTCGATCGATTACGCGAACCCTGAGGCGGTGAAGGCGCTCAATCAGGCGCTGCTCGTGCACGGTTACGGATTGCAATCATGGGACATCCCGCGCGGCTATCTTTGCCCGCCGATCCCTGGGCGCAGCGACTACCTGCATCATCTGGCTGACTTGCTCTCAGGAGGTGATGAGGCTGCAATCCCGCGTGGCAAGTCCGTGACGGTGCTCGACATCGGTGTGGGAGCCAACTGCGTTTACCCGCTGATCGGAGCGAGCGAGTACGGCTGGCGTTTCGTCGGCTCAGACATTGATTCAGTGGCCGTGCATTGGGCGAGAAAGCTGGCGGCTGCCAACAGTTCCGTTTCCAATCTGATTGAGTGCCGGATGCAATCCTCGGCACTGGAGTGTTTCAAAGGCGTGATCAAACCGGGCGAGGTCTTTGATCTCAGCATGTGCAATCCACCCTTTCATTCCTCAGCCGATGAAGCAGCGGCAGGAACACGAAGAAAGCTGCGCAATCTCGGCGGCAGGAAAACTGCTGCGACTATCTTGAACTTCGGCGGCAAGGCAGGCGAGCTGTGCTGCGAAGGCGGCGAGCTGGCGTTTGTGCGGCGCATGATCACGCAGAGCGCGGAGCTGGCCGGCAGATGCTTGTGGTTCACGTCTTTGATCTCCAAAAGCGCGCACCTCCAGCGTCTCAATCGTTTGCTCAATGTGATGAAGGTTGCACAGGTAAGTACCATCGACATGTCGCAAGGCCAGAAGAAGAGCCGCATCCTCGCGTGGTCATTCATGCCGCCAGACGAGCATCGCGCGTGGCGCGGCAACCGATGGACTGAAAGCTGAAGGCTCGGTGCATCATTGCGATTGCCTTGTATCAAAGTCGCGCTAAACCCATTGCCATGCCGCTGATTCATCAGCAGCAAATCCAACAACGAGACACCAACATGAAATCCAACGACGCAAAGAAAGAGAAGAAGAAAGCTCCTCAGAAAACCGCCAAGGAGAAGAAGCTCGCCAAGATCGAGAAGAAGAGCAAGCGGTAGAGCGCGCCAGATCGAAGGCCGGTCCGTCCGGCTGACCGACTCAACAGCACAGCCCGAGACGGCTGTGCTGTTTTGGTTTCACGGCTTCAATCACGCCGCAGATTCTCCGCGAGGTATGCCGCGAGCGCGCGGCCGAGGCCGGCACCGATCTTGCCGTAGCCTTCCACGGACATCAGCGGGCTGTTCCATCCGGTCTCCAGTGTGACGGAGATCGTGGCGTCTCCCGTATTCGCGCGCACCCAGCCGCTGCTCATGCGGCCGCGTTCCTCATCGGTCTTCACGTAGTTGGCAAAGCGATACTTCGGCTGCACCTGGAGCGGCACGGTGATGCTGGTGGCGGCGATGTCGATCCATCTTTGGTAGTTGCGCTGCTGGATGCCCGTCATGCGCTCGAAGGCAAAGGGGCCGAAGAAGAAGACCGGGTCGTCCGCGCCGGGGTTGTGCAGGTCGATGAAGACATCGAGGCCGTGCTTCGCGTGGATGTCGCGGATCATCCGCTGCGCCGCCGCCACCTCGGGATAGATCGGCTCGGCGGCCCAGTCGCGGTTGTGATCGCGCGGGACCGCATCCTTGCCGCCCGCGCCCATCGTCACGTTGTCCACGTCCATGATCGGGATGAAGTGCAGGCAGGTCTTCGCGCGCAGTTCCTTCGCCGCATCGCTGGTATACCAGTTGATGAAGCCGCGGCCCACCTGGCTGCCGCCCGCCTCCCAGGCGTGCTGCCGCGCGTTCACCCATACCTGATGCGGTGCGCCCTCATCGCCGATGCGGATGCCATGCACGCTCTTGCCGCCGCGCGTCTTCGCCAGCTCAAAGCGCCTCGCCTCCGGCAGCTTCGCCGCGATGTCGGCCAGCAGCTTGTCCGCATCGCCCGGCACAAAGGGAGGCCCCCATGCGAAGGACATCTGCGCCGCCTCCGCTTTGATCGTGTAGCGCATCGCCTTGTCCTCAGTCAGCGCGCCCTTGGCCGATGGCTTCCACGTCGCGCCATCCGTGCTGAGCCACGCGTGCTTCGGCTGGCACCACGCGGCGGCGAGGACGGTCTTGTCACGATACGGCCGCACCTGCGCCTGCACCTCGAGTGTGAAGTCGAAGCCCACGGTCAGCCCCTCCAGCTTGAAGAACCACCAGCACGGCCAGCCGCGCCCCTCATGCACCGCCGGCATGATGCGCAGGGTCCGCGCCGCTTGATCCAGCCTCACCACCTCCGCATTGCCGCCCTCGAAGTCGGTGATGACACGCAGCTCGGCGTGGACGGTGAGAGTGAGGGCGGAGAGAAGGAGGAGGAGGCGGTTCATCGGGACAGGTCAACGTCGCTGCCTCGGGTGATTGTTCAGCGCTGTCTCCGCATCATCACACTGAGCAGCCCGAGCATCAGCAAGAGCGCGCGGGTGGGTTCGGGGACACCCAAGTCTCCGGCAAGGATGCCGGTGTTGGGGGTGTTGTCCCATGCCCAGGAGTGGATGGTGCCGGGGCCGGTGTTGCTGAAGGTCATGCTGGCCCAGCCGTAATACACGTTCCCTCCGATCGTCGGCTGGAAGGTGAAGCCGATGAGGCCGGGCGTGCCGAGTTGGAACTGGTTCGGCGCGGGGCCCACATGTGTGCTGCTGCCGCTTTCCCCGGCCACGAAGTTGCTCGCCGCGTCGATCAGCGTCCCGGCGGCGAGGTTCACCACTTGATCGGCTCCGGTGATCACCGAGCGCAGCAGCGCATCATTGGCGATGCCCACACCGCCGAAGAATGGATTGATCCACGGTGCGGTGTTCCAGTCGCCGGGGTAGGCCGTGGTGGTGACTCCGCTGTAGGGGTTGAGATACACGCCGTTGAAGTCCTGCGGGATGGCCACGTTTTGGATGCCGCTGTAGATCACGGCCGCTGGGGCGGAATGACCGAGGACGAAAGACAGGATGATGAAGGTGAGGAGGCGGTTCATGGTGGTGGAGGTGCTTAGTGCTCAGTGCTCAGGGGGCGATGGTGACGGTTACTTGGAAGAACCTCGCCTTCTTGCCGGCGACGAAGAACGGATACGGCACGCTCACGATCTGGTTCGTGCCGTCATCGGCCAGCACGGTGGGCACCACGAGGCTGTTCTGCCAGGTGCTCATATTGGCGCTGAACTGCGGGGTGTAGGTCAGGCCGGCGGCCACATGATCCTTGCGCCGCACGAAGATGGCGCGGAAGTCGATGCCATTGGTGATGCTCTCGAACAGCGTGATGGGCGTGCCCGTCGTCGTGATGGCGCCGCTGCCGGCGAAGGTGCCGGCATAGACCAGCGCTCCGGCTGGGCCGCCGGGTGTCATGCCGAAGGCGAAGAGCTGGAGGTTGGCGGCGTTGGTGGGCACGCTGTGCAGCGCGGCCCAGGCTTGGAAGACCGTCTGCGCCGTGCCGTTGAGGGTGATGGTGTAGGGGTTCTTGCTGCCGGTGACATTGCTGGTGATGCTCAGCACCGTGCTCTTCGGCCCGGCGGGTGACACGGGGGTGAAGGTCACGGTAAAGGTGGCCGTGCCCGCGCCCACGGGGATGCTCGTCGCGCTCAGCGCGCTCACGGCAAACTCGCCCGTCCCGCCGGTCACCGCGAGCGTGTTCAGCTCATCAGTGCCGGGGTTGGTGAGGGTGAAAGTGAGCGCCGCGCTGCTGCTGCCTACCGTCACGGTGCCGAAGGCCACGCTGCCGCCATCCGCCACCGCGCCGGCCTGCGCCACGGCGATGTCGGGGACAGGCAGGGTGAAAATGTAGGCCGCGCCGGCACTGCTGGCGTTCTCGTCGGCCGTGCTGTTCGCGCCCGTCGTGCTGCTGTCCTCTGAGGTGGCTCCGACGACCACCGTGCCGCTCGAGACGGCCACCGATTGGCCGAACTGGTCCCCCGCCTGCGTGGTGCCGACGGCGGCGGGCTTCAGATACGCCTGCTGCGTCCACACCCCGGCGCTGCGCGTGAAGACGTAGGCCGCTCCGGCGCCGCTGGCGCTCTCATTGGGCGTGCCCGCTCCGGCTTGCACCCCCAGCGTGCTGCTGTCCTCTTGGTTCGCGCCGACGACCACCGTGTCGCCCGCGACGGCCACCGAGACGCCGAACCGGTCATCCGCCTGCGTGGTGCCGACGGCGGCGGGCTTCAGATAC
>JANPIW010000494.1:0-5492 GCA_031425215.1 Verrucomicrobiaceae bacterium | reverse complement strand
CGCCCGCACCGGCTGCCAGCTCGTCAAGGCGCTCGAAGCATCGGGCAGCAATGCCGAGGCGCTCGAAGCCTGCCACGACGTGGTGGACACCGGCATCAACGGTGATCCCGGTCTCGAAAACCCCGGTGATTTCTTCTGGTTCTACTGGGCCGGATTCCGCGCCGTAAAACTCCTCGAGGACTCGAAGCAATACGAAGCCGCCGCGCGCATGGCCGAGAAGCTCGCGAAGACCGCCGGAGATCGCGCCGCGGACGCCAAAGCCCTGGCCACCGACATCCGTCTCAAGCACTTCCTCTGGGACGAGACAAAGTGAAAGTGCGTAGCTGAACTGCGAGAGCGTTCAGTCGCGCTTCAACTGAGCACTACGACGATACGACATCGCAAACAGCGCAATGCGCATTCCTCATGAGACTGAAATCTGCGACTACCGGCTCAGCTCCAGCATCCGCAGCATCGGCTTGAGAGCGCGAACGCGCACATCCTCGGGCAATTCCACTCGTGGCGCGAGCTTGTCGAGCGCGTCGTGCAGCTTCTCAAGCGTGTTTAGCTTCATGTAGCGGCAGTCCGCGCAAGCGCAGTGACCCGTGGGGCCAGGGATGAAGGTCTTGCCGGGCACTTCACGTTCCAAGCGGTTGAGCATTCCTGATTCCGTCACGATGATGAAGGCGCTGGCGGGATTCTCGCGGCAGTAGCCCACCATCCTCTCCGTGCTGCACACCACATCGGCCAGCATCCGCACCGCGAAAGTGCATTCGGGATGCGCGACAACTCTCGCATCAGGATGCTTCGCCTTGATCGCGTTGATGCTGTCGCGCGTGAACTCGACGTGAACGTAGCACGCGCCCTTCCACAGCTCCATCTTGCGCCCCGTCTGCTCCATCACCCACGAGCCAAGGTTTTGATCCGGCACAAAGAGAATCGGCCTGTCCTTGGGCGCGGCCTCCACGATCTTCACCGCATTGCCGCTGGTGCAGATGCAATCGCTCAGCGCCTTCACCGCCGCGCTACAGTTGATATAGGCCACGACGTAGTAGTTCTTCTCCGCGTTCGCCTTGAGGAACGCCTCCAGCTGCGGCCCGGGGCAGCTCTGCTCCAGCGAGCACCCAGCGTTCATGTCGGGAATAACCACGATCTTCTCCGGGTTCACAATCTTCGCCGTCTCCGCCATGAAATGCACCCCGCAAAACGCGATCACATCCGCCTGCGTCTCCTTCGCCTTGTAAGCGAGGCCGAGAGAGTCGCCCACGAAATCAGCGATCTCCTGAATCTCCCGCACCTGATAATTGTGCGCGAGGATCACAGCGTTGCGCTCTTTCTTTAGGCGCAGAATCTCGCTCTTCAAATCAGGGAATGTGGCGGCAGTGAGCATGGGACGTCTTTACGAGAACAAAATCCGGCTCGCAAGACATCGATCAAACGAAATGACGAGACACGCTTCATGGACAGAGGAAGCTGGCGTTCAGAGTGGCTTTGTTGATGATGAAGGACAGAGCAGATCCCGTGGGTTGCTCGGCAACATTTAAAGAGTCGGGCTGGTGATCGGGCACAGCAGTGAGTGCGTCCAGTTGCTGAGCGCCAAATGCGTGGGTCACCGATCCGGCTTCGCAGCGCTGGGATGTCGAGGGTTGAGCCTGACCTCAATAGTCACCAAATGCGAAATACTTATGGATTTTATTGTTAATGGAGTTAAAATAGCTCAATCCCTCACTTCCCCATGCTCTCATTCGAATCCTCATCATCTGGAACTGCCGTCGCCACCGGCCCCCTTCCTGCCACCACTCTGCCCAGAGTCCGTTCGCTGCCGGGACTGCAAAGGCAGCCTGCCGGGGCATCATTGCCTCCAGCACCGCTGCGCCCCGTCGCCCCCGCGGGACCAGTTGAAGGGGCGACTATCAACACATCAATCTTCTCCCAGCCCGCGACGGGAGGATTGCAGTCGCCCTGGTCACAGCCCCCGACGAGACCGGTGACCCGTCCTCTGACAGCCTCGCTAAACGTCGGACTGGGCACGCCTGCGCAGCTTCCGGAAATGGAATCAGGGATCGAAGGGATGCGAAAGCTCCTGTTTGGCAATCAGATGTCCGACCTGCAAACGCGCGTGGCGGAGCTGCAGCTCTCGCTGCATGGGGAGATCAAGCGGATGCGCGGGGCGCTGATGGAGCGCATCGACGAGATGTCGGGCTATCTGCACCGCGACATGGTAGTGCTGCGCGAGGAGACGCGCGGCGAGATGGAGAGCGTGAAGACGGATCTCTTCACCGCTGCCACGAGCATCAGCAGCCTGAAGGATCGCGTGAATGAGATCGGCGGCAAAGTACGCAACGAGCTGGGCGCGGCCATTCGCGAGGTGGACGAGCGCGTGACGCGTCTCGACATCGCCACGACCTCCGCCACGCACGAGGTGAGTCAGCGTGTGACAGCGCTGAACAATTTGATCACAATAACCGCCGGCGACCTCGGCGAAAAAATGACACGCATGGACACAAACCTCGCATCGGCACTGAACAACGTGGAGGCAAACCTCCGCATGACCCTCGACTCAAGGTGCGCGAACGCGTTCAGCTCGCTCGCGCGCAAATCAGACATGGCGGCGATGCTCGCCGACATCGCCGACCTCCTAGACGGACCAGCGGAGGCATTTGTGCTTCCTCACATCCCTGCTCCTCAGCCGGAGCCGGAGCAGGTATTTGCGCGACTGGAAGGCAACGCTTCGACGGACTGGATGCCAAAACCCACCAGCCCGTTTTTGTCCGGCAACCATCTGACAGCCGATCTGAGCACCGCCGCATGAGCATCTCCTTGGCCGCTGTCTCCACAGGCGCTCTGCACGCCGCATTCCCCGCCCCTCGCGGCGAGGAGTGCGCGTTCGTGTCCGAGGATGCGGAGACGGCGTCTGATTTGTTCCGGGTGCGAAAGCGCCGCGTCACAGAGGCGCCAGCCAGCCCTCATTCGAGCGCTGATCATTCGGACCTCGACCGTCTCATCGACCACCTCCACCGCAATGCGCATGATCCCGACGCAGTGCGCAGCGCGGCGGCCACTCTGCGCCGCACGGTGGAGACCTCATTGCTCGAAAGCGCGCGCCAGGCGCATGGAAAACTGCCCGCCATCCACGCGGCAGTGCTCGGAAAAGCCACCGCGCTTTTCATCGAGACGCAGCTCCGCAGCCTCGTGCATGTGACGCGTGAGATGCTAATCCTCCTAAGCTCTCCGCGCCGCCTCTGTTGGGCACTGAAGGCCGCGTGGCGTGGAGATGAAATCCGCGCTTATGTACATGAGCGGGCCGAGTTTCACAGCGTCGATGAGATCGCCGTGCTCTACAGCGGCACAAAGGCGCCCGTGGTCCGCGTCACACCCGGTGGCGGGGATGCGCCGGAACCCTGGCTCAATGGGGGGCCTACGCTCGGCATCTCCGCTCCCTATTTCACCGATGAGCGCTCCATCGCCGGGATGGATGCGGATGACTTTGCCGTGATGCCCAGGCAGACCCTCTTTGTCGTGGGCGAGCACTGCGAAATCGCCGCGCGCGTGACGGGCACTGCGCCGCTTGCGCTGCGGGAACGGCTGCAAGAGCTGTGCGAGGCGGCTGGAAAAATCATCGCCGACAATTCCGCCGGCGGCGCCGAGCGCGTCTTCCGCATCAAGCAGCTCGCGATGCCGTTGCTCAAAAAAAACGAGCCCGAGATCGCTCGGCAGTTCTGGCATCCGCTCACCCTTCTCACCGCCGTGCTCGTCATCTCCGCCACCCTGCTGGGCAGCGCGGGCGTGGAGCATCTGCGCTGGAGCCGCATCGTCCAGCTCATCGACGCGGAGCCTGGCATCGAGGTCATCTCGCACGACACCGCATGGGGCAGGCGCACCGTCGAGGTGCTGCGCGACCCACTCGCGCGACCCATCTCCGAGGTGCTCACCGCGATGCAATGCGATCCCGCCGACATTCAGATCAACGAACACCCGTTCCTCTGCGCCGACGACCTCATCCAGCAAGGCAGGCAGCAAGACCAGCTCCATCTCGCGCGCGGAGAATTTGCCACGACAAAGCAGGCAAGCCCCGCCGTCACTGCAGCCTCGATCATTCCCTCCGCCGCCGAGATCAAATCAGAAGTGCTCTCGATCCTGCGCCTCGACATGGCGCGCACCGCGCTCGATCTGCCGCCGGACATCGACCTAACGCTCGCAGACGGCGTGCTCGCCGCCAAGGGCGACATCTTCGAGCCTGCCTGGTCCCGCCTCTCGCGAGCCTCGGAGAAAATGCCCTGGATCACACGCACCGATCTCTCCGCCGCGCGCGATCTCACCGCCGCGAACATCGCGAAACTCAGGGCCGACATCGAGAAAGCGCGCATCGATTTCAGCCCCGCATCATCCATCCTCACCGAGGCCTCGCGCATCCGGCTGCGCTCCATCGCATCCGATTTGAAACTCCTCGCCAGCGAGGCCGCGCTGAAACAACAGTCGCTCCGCATTCTCCCCTGCTCCTCCAATTCGCTGCTCGATCCCGGCATCGCCTCGCAGCGCGCCGCCGTCACCATCGAGGAGCTGGGTCGCCTTGGCATCCCCTCAGCCGCGCTCGATGACGTGACGGAGATGCCCGACGCGCCCGGCCCTCACTCCGTCGCGCTTCGCATCACCCTCGAACCCCTTTCAATGCAACCATGAGACTGCTGCGCCTCCGCTTCCTCTGCGTGCTCCTCGGCATCGGCCTCGTGCCGCTCTCCGCGCTGCTCGTCGGGCTGTACTGGCTGCCTGCTGGTTTTTTAGCATTCGTCTGGTACGGCCTCATCGCCATGGTCGTCATCGCCGTCTGCGTCGCCATGAGCGGCTACCTCGCGCGGCCCGTGCGCGATCTCGCCGCCGCCTTTGACCAGATGATGCGCAGCGGCGGCGCGCATCAGCCGCAGAGCCGGTGGATCCCCGGAGACTTCAGCCGTGTGCAGCGCGCCTTCTCCGTCTTCCTCAAAGACAGCCGTCGCGTCCAGGAGACCACAGAGACCGAGGCGCTGCGCAACAAGCAGCGCGTGCTCGAAGCGGAGCGCCTTTTGCAGCAGACCTTCGGCATGATGCAGAGCTTGTTTGCCATCGACCGCGACGGCGTGCTCTTCACCGACCGCACCGGCGGCATCATCGCCAGCAATGCCGAGCTGGACCGCATCCTCGGAAAACCCGCCGAGGAAATCTCAGGCCGCGAGGCATGCAGGCTCCTCGACGAAATCTCCGCCAGACTCGCCGACACCGCGCCCTTTGACGATCTCATCTCCAAAACCGCAGACGACACCGCGCTCACTACGGAAATCGAGGTCATGACGAAAGACACGCCGTCGCGCGTGCTCAATGTCATCACCCGCCCCGTCGCCACAGACTCCGGCGACATCATCGGCCGCCTCTGGATCATCCGCGACTGCACCGACTCGAAGCGCCTTTCCGAGAAACTCCAGCAGGCGCAAAAAATGGAAAGCATGGGCCAGCTCGCCAGCGGCATCGCGCACGACTTC
>JANPIW010000493.1:0-14181 GCA_031425215.1 Verrucomicrobiaceae bacterium | reverse complement strand
CGGCGATCCAGGCCAGGACGGCAAAATATTCATCCCGAATCCCGGCGGCACCGGTTCCCTGCTGCACCGGAAAAAAGGCGACTACCTCGTCCAACGCGGTTCGCATGACCGCCATTCGATCGTGTATCCGCGAACTAAGATGGTCGAGTTCAAAGACGCCATGGCTCTCCATCCGCCGAAATACAATCACTTCGAAAGCTTCATCCAGGCCTGCATGGGAAACGGCACCATCGAGTCTCCCTTCAGCATCGCTGGTGAGCTAACGCAGGTCTTGAATCTCGGCACCATCGCCGAGTATCTGAATGTCGATCTACAGTTTGACCCGAAGACCAAACGCTTCATCGGCAACGAGGAAGCCAACGCCCGCCTCGCGGGCCCGCCTCCTCGCGCGGAGTGGGCCGACTGCTACAAGCTGGTCTAGGATCACGAAGACACGAATCAGAGACTTCTTTTCGCTCTCCGCGTCCTTTCGCGGCCAATCTACGAGGGAATCAGATGGAGGCCTGCTCCGAAGGTACAAGGTGTTCAAGGAACGCGGAATACCGTCTTGGAAAGCGGATCGCGAACCTTGGTTCCAGGCGCGATTTCCCGGACGTCGATCATATTCTCGGGGGACTCTTTAATTCCAGGAGGATACACAAGACCGGGACGGCCCGGAACTGGCTTTCCGAACGGAGGCAAGGGCGGAGGGGCTGGTGCGTCTGCAGTTGCAGTGCCCGCTGGCTGCGCGCTCATAGGAGGCAGAACCGAACGGGGTGCCGGAGCGGGGACCGAGGGAGAGTGGGGCTGGGTCAAAGCAGGCTCCCTGGCGGGGAGCGCCGTGACGCCCGGGGATGGACGGACGACGGGTGGTGAGTAAAGCGTGGGTGATCCGCTGGGTGCGGTAGAGAGAGCGCCGCGGACCGGCGGCAAGGGTGATACCGGGATCGGTGGCGAAGGTGGAGGCTGCGGTGTGCTGGGAGGTATAAGATAGCGTGTTGTATCATCCACGAGGGGATCGCGAGCGGTCTCGCGGTAACGCGGATCTACGGGCACCTGAGTCGTTGTTTCAGTTGTGATGATATAGCTTCCCGGCGGTGGTGCTGGAGGAAGCGGGCGGCGTGATCCGTGCTCCTCCACTTCCACTATCTCGATCCTCTCGGCTTTGCGCGCGATAAAGTCGCCAACCTGATTAATTTTGTTTACGATTCGCGGGATGGGATTGGGAATCCTGATGCGAATCCGCCCGTCATCAGCTGGAAGTGATGCCACCATGCCGAGGAGCAAAGCGCAGACGGGTAGCGTGCGGTATAATAATGAATGTGTTTTCATGGTCGATTTGGGTTTGGATTTTCAACGCGGCCCTTTCAAGCGGGCGTTTTTAAGGCAAGAGGAGCACTCGAATAATGGGACATCGAGGCAGAATGCGCGACGGGGTGAATACCTACCTTTTTGCAATCGATGTGAATGCGCACGCATCGCAATTTCAATGGCCCATCGAAGGGCTGCGCATCAAAGCTCAGTTGAAACGATGGCTGCACACCATCGGGCGGAGAGAGGTGGCTGAACCTCGATGAAGCCTCGATCTCTTTGCTCAAGGAGCAGTCGTCACCATTAGCTTACACAAAGCACCCTCCAATAAAATATGGATGGAAGGCAGACGGCTTCCCTTTGGCCGAATTTTCGGTGTTCCGTGCGCGCGCAGATTCTTTTAGCGTCTCGCGTGATGCCATGCAAAGTCGGCGGCATGTCAGCTTCCAATGATTTGCCTCCTCTTCGCAGCGCGCACGACCTTGAGCGGGTGCTGGAGTTTGAATTTGTCCGTGCCACCGAGAACGCGGCGCTCGCTGCGATCCACTGGCTCGGGCGCGGGGACAAGGAGCGCGCGGATGCGGCGGCGTGCCGGGCGATCTATGGCGTGTGCGACATCCTCGACATCTGCGGCGAGGTGGTCATCGGCGAGGGCATCAAGGACAACGCGCCGGGCATCTTTGTGGGCGAGCATCTCGGGACGTGGAAGCCGGGCGCGCCGCGCTTCAACATCGCACTCGATCCCATCGACGGCACATCCAACATAGCCAAGGGCATGCCCAACAGCATCTCCGTCATCGCCGCGTCCGAAGTGCCGGCTGGCACGGCGACGACGATGCGCAACATTCCGAGCTTTTACGCGCACAAGATCGCCTTCGGCCCCGAGGTGCGACGCGCGCTCGCGAGCGCGGGCGAGCCTTGCTTGCTCGACATGCCGATGGTCGAGGTGGTAAAATTTGCCGCCGACGCGCTGGACAAGGACACGCGCGATGTCGTGGTCTGCACCATGGACCGGCCGCGTCATGCTGAGATCATCGCGGCCGTGCGCGCGTCCGGCGCCGCGCTGCGCATGATCACGGATGGCGACATCACCGCCGCCGTCGCACCATCGCTGCATGACAGCGGCGTGGACATTTACATCGGCATGGGTGGCTCGCCCGAAGGCGTGCTGGCCGCGGCGGCGCTGAAATGTCTCGGCGGCGACATGCAGCTCCGCATGTGGTTTCACAACGAGGAGCACAAAGCCGAGGTGGCCGCGCAGACGAGCGCGGAGGAGATGACGCGCGTGTTCCGCAGCAATGATCTGGTCATCGGCGAGAGCGCGTTGTTTTGCGCGACGGGGATCAGCGACAGCCCGCTGCTGCCCGGCGTGAAGCTCATCGGCCATCATCGCGTCGAGACGCACTCGATCCTGATGCGCGCGCGCAGCGGCACGGTGCGGCACATTCACGCGATCCATCAGCTCGACCGCAAAGTGGTGCCGATGCGGGAGCAGGCGTTTCCGGGGTTTTGAGAGGGGGGGAACATCGAACATTTAACAGTGAACTTCGAACATCGAAGTTCTGAATTCCCCCAGGTTCGATGTTCAATGTTTTTCTCCTCACCGATCCAGCCGCTCGATCTCCAGCTCCACGCTCAACGCTCCGGTAGCGCCCACGGGGCCTTGAAAGTCCCCGGACACGGGGGCGGCGTCGTGGTAGTCACGACCGGTGGCGATCTTGATGTGGCGGTCGTCGGCGAGGGTGTCGTTGGTGGGATCGAGTCCGAACCAGCCGCGCCCCGGAAGAAACACCTCACACCAGGCGTGCGAGGCTTGCGCGCCGCGGAGATGATCGCCAGCGCTGTTATATAGGTAGCCGCTGACGTAGCGCGCGGGGATGCCGAGGGCGCGGCAGAGGCCGAGCATGACGTGGGCGAAATCCTGGCAGACGCCGCATTTGGTTTCCATCACCTCGCGCATATGTGTGGAGGCGTTGGTGGTGTTGGGCGCGTAGGTCCACTCGCGGTTGATGTGGCGCATGATGGCTTGCGCAGTGTCAAAGACATCCTCGCGCCCGTCGCGGATGTCGAGTGCGAGCCGCCATGCCTCGGGTGTGATCTCGACGTAGCGGCTCGATGCGAGAAAGGGGCGCAGCATGTCGTCGGGCGCGCTCGTGGCCAGCGCGGTGAAGGTGGTGCCGTCGGGCGTGCCGTCCGCGTAGGGCGTGGTGGTGCGCAGGGTGGATTGCGCCTCGATGACCAGCTCGCTGTGCGGCTCCACGATGTCGAAGTAATGAACGTAGTTCAGCCACGGATCGCGAAAGTGCCGCAGTCGCGCGGGCGGGTTCACTTTGAGAAGGAAAAACTCCAGCCGCGCTTTATCTGCGGTGGCAGGACGCAAGCGCACCTCGTTGTGGTTCTCCCGCACGGGAGCGCGGTAGGTGTAGCGGGTGCGATGGAAGACGCGGAGACGCAAGGAGTTGAGAGTTGAAAGTTGATTGTTGAGAGCCTGAGATGAGTGGAGAGCGGCGCGATTCAGGCTCTCAACACACAACTTTCAACTCTCAACTTCATTGCTGTTGCTGCTGTTGCTGCTGTTGCTGCGCCATGATGTCGTCTTGGTTCCAGGTGTGGAAGGCGCCGCGTTGCACGGAGGCTTCAGGGAGCCTGGTAGCGCCGCTCTCGGGCTGTGCGTCGGGGTAGAGAACGAAGGTTTGGAAAATGGTCTCGCCGATCTGATTGAGGCGCGCCTGGAGCTGGTCGATGACCTCGTGCAACCCGGTGCCGAGCACCTCGGACACAGTGGTGTAAGCGAGGTCGGCGCGCAGTCGTCCCGCGTGCCGCAGCGGCGCGGGCATGTCATTGAGAGCGCCGCTGCCGCAGAGCACGAGCAGAGCGGCGTGGACCTCGGCGATGCAGCAGGCGACGGAGCGCGGGAAGGTTTCGTCGAGCAGCAGATATTCGATGATTTTCACCGGATCAGGCCGGCTGGCGTGCGCCTGGAATGCGTGCCATGCGGAGCACGAGCGCAGCAGCGCGGACCAGCGCAGCGGACGCGCGGCGGGATGCGGCGGCATCTCGCGCGAGAGCGCTGAGCAGGTGTCGAGCAGGCGCGAGGTTTTGTCCGCGCGCTCCAGGCAGGTGCCCATGCGCAGAAAGTGCCACACCTCGCCGCGCGGCGTGGTGCAGTCCGCGATGCCTTGAAACTCATACGAGCCGCGCAGCACACGCTCGTGAAACACGGCGCTCTGCGCGCGGCACATCTCACGTCCGTCCGCAGACTCGACAAAGAGCCGCAGCCCATTGAGGCACTCCCACATTTCATTCGATATCTGGTCGCGCACGGTGCGGGCATTTTCGCGCGCGGAGCTGATGCAGTTGATGATCGAGTTGGGGTTGTCCTCGCGCACGGTGAGGAATTCGACAACGGACTCGCCCGTGATCTCGGGATAAAGATCGGCATACGCCTCCTCATCACCAGTGGTGAGCAGGATCGGCCCCCAGAACTGCGATTCATCCGCCGCCTCCGCGCCCGCGTCGAGAAGCAAGTCCTGTGTGGACAGCAGCAGGCGCGAGAGATTCTCGGCACGCTCCACATAGCGCGCCATCCAGTAAATGCTGTCTGCGACGCGGCTTAGCATGACGATTGATCATCCCACAGCACCCAGGTGTCCTTGCTCCCGCCGCCCTGTGAGCTGTTCACCACGAGCGATCCCTTTCTCAGCGCCACCCGCGTGAGGCCGCCGGGCACGACGCGCACGCGGTCGCCGTACAAAACGTAGGGCCGCAGATCGACGTGGCGGCCTTCAAAGTGATCATCCACAAAAACGGGATGACGCGAGAGCGCGAGCACGGGCTGGGCGATGTAGTTGCGCGGGTTGGCCTTGATGCGCTCGGCGAAATCGGCGCGCTCCTGTTTCGTCGATGTGGGTCCCATCAGCATGCCGTAGCCGCCGGATTCATTCACGGCTTTGACCACGAGGTTTTCGAGAGTGGCGAGGATGTACTCGCACTCCTTGGGATCGACTCCGAGGTACGTCGGAACGTTTTTGAGGATCGGCTCCTGGTCGAGATAGTATTTGATCATCTTGGGCACGCAGGCGTACACGGCTTTGTCGTCCGCTACGCCGGTGCCGATGGAATTGGCCAGCGCGACGTTGCCTTTGCGATACGCATCGACGATGCCGGGCACGCCGAGGAGCGAGTCTTTGCGGAACACATGCGGATCGAGAAAATCGTCGTCGATGCGCCGGTAAATGACATGCACCTGGCGAAGACCGTCGGTGGTGCGCATGAAAATGCGGCTGTTGCGCACGATGAGATCGCGTCCCTCCACGATGGGCACGCCCATCTGCCGCGCGAGGTAGCAGTGCTCAAAGTAGGCGCTGTTGAAGACGCCCGGTGTGAGCACGACGATGACGGGATCGATCACCTCACGCGGCGCGAGATGCGCGAGTGTCTCGCGCAGCATGGAGCCGTACGCATCGACGGGGCGCACGGGCAGCGATTGCAGCAGGCCGGGAAAGGCGCGCTTCATCGCGTTGCGATTCTCCAGCATGTAGGACGCACCGGAGGGACAGCGGCTGTTGTCTTCGAGCACATAGTACTCACCGTCCGCGTCGCGCACGAGATCGGTGCCGCAGACGTGGATGTAGATGCCGTGCGGCACTTGGATGCCGCGAAGCTCGGGGCGGTAATGCGACGCGGACTTCACCAGCTCCTCGGGCACCACGCCGTCGGTGATGATTTGCTGGCCGTGATACACGTCATTGAGAAAGAGATTCAACGCGGTGATGCGCTGGATCAGACCGGACTCGATGCGCTCCCACTCAGCGTGAGGAATGACGCGCGGCATGAGATCGAAGGGGAAGATGCGCTCTGTCCCCTGGTCGTCGCCATACACGGTGAAGGTCACGCCCTGGCGGAGAAAGGCCGTGTCCACCGCGCGCTGGCGATGGCCGTACTCGGATGGCGAGAGCGAGCCGATGCTCTCCAGGATGCCGTCGTAATGCGGGCGCGCGTCTCCCGGTGCATGAAACACCTCGTCGAAGAAGCCGGCTGGTTGGTACTGGCTGAAGAGCGCTGACATGGTCTGTCATTCACATGCAAAGCACGGGACGTGCCAGTTTCAAACCAAGGATCCAAAGTCACGCGGACCTCACTGCTTGACCCTCGGCATGAACACGGGCACCAGCTTGGCGACAAAATCTTTGAGTTCGCCCAGGGCAGTGAGTTCCATCATGGGGTCTTCCATGCCGATCTCGCTTTCCGAGTAGGGCATGAAAAAGGAGGCGAGGGACCAGCGGTGGTTCAGCCCCTTGAGCACGGCGTCGATGTAGCCGATGCGGATGTGGTCGTAGTAGCCAGTGCTGGTGGTGCCGTTGGAGCCAACATAAAAATAGATGTTCAGCGCGCGCACACGTTTGATGGCGCCGCTGGTCTCGTCACGCTGGTCGCGGTAGAGGCGCAGCAGCGCGGCGGTAATGGTGCGCCCGTCGTTTGTCATGACGGGCAGCTCGGTGCGCTCGACGATGCTCCAGTTCTGGTTCGGCAGGCAGACCTCCGGCTCGTGCAGGGCGTGCTTGCTGAAACCGCTGACGACGATGGATCCCATGATCACGCCGCCCTTCGGCGAGAGGTATTGATTGCGGATCACCTGCACTCCCTCGTCCAGGATGTTCCGCTCCAGCGCCGTCATGTCATAGGGTGTCCCATTGTAGCCGTCAAAGCTCAGGGGCAGCTCCGCCACCACGCCCGGCTCCGCCTTGTGCGGGCTAGTGTTCGTCTTCGCGCAAATGCCCACTCCAGCGCAGGCAAGGAGCACCGCCGCCGCTGAATGAACGAGCACAGCACGAGGGGACTGCCCCGCGAAATCCTCCACGCTCGCGCTCTTCTTCTTCGCCCCACCGATGCTTTTCTTGAGCGACTTCCAATGCTTGCCCTCGAGCAGCGAGCAGATGGCGAACATGCCGCCGAGGCCGACAGCAAACACCGCGTAACCTGCCAGCGCGTGATAGAGGCTCATCTCCTGGTGGCCGTCGATGTTGCGGCCCACCGCAGTCTCCGAGCCAAGCCACACGCTGCCGATGGCCAGCAGGATGAGGCGCACAAAATTTCCCAGCACCGCCAGCGGGATCGTGCTGGCAAAAAGCACCAGACGCGGCACCGAGCGCTTGAGCGAGAGGATGCCGTAAAGCGCGCCGATCATCATCAGAGAGTAGAGCGAGCGGATGCCGCTGCACGCGATGTCCACGTCGAGACGGAAGCGATCGCCGTGTTTCAGCCCGGCCAGCAGATCAGGCGCGGAATAAATCGCCGAGCCTTCTTTCAATGTCGGGATGCCGATGAGCGTGAGAAATTTCGCGCTCACCGACGCGGCGAGATTTTGCAGCGGATTTGCAAGGGCCGCCTCCAGCGGAAAAAGCGGAAACATGAAAACGAGGAACAGCCAGGGAAAAAATAACACCTCAAACCAGCGCCGGCCCGCGATGAGAAGCACTAGGCCCGCGAGCATAAGGTGCAGCGCGATAAAGCCGCCGTAACCCGTGTTCACGAGATAGCCCATCCAGTAAAAGACGAGCGCCACCGCGATGACCGCCGCACCCGCCCATGTGCCCAGCAACGGCATCCGCGCCAGCTCCGCGCGCCGCAGCCACACCAGATACCCCGCCAGGGGTGGCACGAGGAGGCAGAAAATCCACTCACTGTTGTTCTCGCGCGTGAGCACCCAGGCCCAGTCGCTCAGCACGCTCGAGCGCCTTGCAGCCGTCCATGTCTGATACGGCCAGAGCAGGAACAAAATCACCAGCGAGAGAACAGCCGCGCCAAGAGCGATCCAGCGCGTCGTGATCGGTGAGAGGCCACCAGCGTCCTTGGTGATCGCGGCGGGCAGCGTGGTCGGTGTGTCGGTGAAATCGCTCATGCGGCAGAGGTTCTAAAGCGCGCTCAATGAGATACGCGCCACTCAGGTTGCAGTTCATTCTTTCTGCTGGCAACCATCTTTATTGCGACGAACGCATCCCGGCGGCTTGCACTACTTTCCGCGTCAATTTACAGCCGCTTTACAGACGCCGCCCCGCGCCCGCAGCACACTGGCCGCGTCATGAAAACACACCTCACCTCCGCATTCATCGGCGCGGCCATGCTCACGCTAGCCGCCGCGAAAACTGAACCGCAACCCGCTAAAGACGAGGCTCCGATCACCGATCGCGAGACCCTCGTTCAGATCGCCCTGCTGCTCGACACCAGCAACAGCATGGACGGCCTCATCGAGCAGGCCAAGACGCAGCTCTGGAAAATCGTCAACGAATTCAATGACGCGAAACAGGGCGACAAAAAACCCGTCGTGCAGCTCGCGCTCTACGAATACGGCAACAACAACCTCAGCGCCGGCACCAACTGGATCCGCCGCATCCAGCCCTTCACGCGCGATCTCGACAGCGTCTCCGACTCCCTTTTCAAGCTCACCACGAACGGCGGCAGCGAGTACTGCGGCGCCGTCATCCGCGCCGCGCTCGACGACCTCGCCTGGGACAAAGACCCCCGCACCTACAAAGCCATCTTCATCGCAGGCAATGAGCCGTTCACTCAGGGCAGCGTGAATTCGGATGAATCCTGCCGCGCCGCCATCAGCAAAGGTGTCGTCGTGAACACCATCCACTGCGGCAAAGAAAATGAAGGTGCGAACGGCGGTTGGCGTCGGGGCGCGCATCTCGCGGAAGGAAAATTCCTCACCATCGACCAAGATAAAGCCGTCGTTCACATCGAAGCCCCGCAGGACAAAGAAATCTCCCGCCTCAGCATCGAACTGAACGCCACCTACATCGGCTACGGCAAAGACGCGCCCGCCGCTGTTAGCAGGCAAGAAGCGCAGGACAAAAACGCCGCGCGCTATAAGGAAGCCGGTGCCGAGGTGCAGCGCGCCGTTTCCAAAGCATCCGCAAACTACGACAACAGCAAATGGGACCTCGTTGATGCCACGAAGAAAGGCGCCGTGAAACTCGAGTCCGTCCCCGCCGCAGCACTGCCCGCGCCCATGCAGACGATGAAGCCCGAAGAGCGCAAAGCCTTCGTCGAGCAAAAATCCGCCGAGCGCGACAAGCTCCAATCCGACATCAAACGCCTCAACGAAGAGCGCGAAAAATTCGTCGCAGCCAAACGCAAAGAAGCCGGGCAGACCGAGACTCTCGACACCGCCATCTCCAAAGTCGTGCGCGAGCAGGCGAGCGAGAAAGCGAAGATCACCTTCAAATAAACAAACTGCCGCCTCACCAAATCTTCCTCTTACTCCTCCTCTTCCTCCCTTTCATAAAGCGAACTGACACGAACACCCACTGAAAGGGAGGATGAGCAAGAGTAGGAGGAGGAGAAGGATTACCATCACCACAGCCATGAAAACATTATTCCTCACCTCGCTCCTACTTTGGACATCGTCACATCCTCTTTGCGCAGCATCACCCATACTCCCCGCCGCTCACGAATGGGGCACCTTCACCACCATTTCCGGCAGCGACGGAGACGAAATCCCCTGGTGGACACCCAAACTCGAAGGCCCGGCCGAGCTTCCCGAGTTTGTCTCCAGCATCCCCAGCTTCACCAAATCCGGTGGAGCCTTCCTCATGCGCATGGAGACACCCGTCATCTACTTCTATCCTCGCGAGCCGATGAAGGTCACCGTGCGTGTCAGCTACCCCTCTGGCAGATTGACCGAGGCATTTCCGGCGATGGATCACGGTCAGAATTTCCAGTCATCCTACCAATGGACCGTGAATCTCCTCCCGCCCGCCGGCACCAACGCCAACGAAATCCCGCCCGTGAAAACTCGCGGCGCGCACTACCGCCACGCGCGCGAAGTGCCCGATGCCTGGATCGTTCGCGGCACATCGCAGCCTGCGCTCACCTCCACATCATCGGCAAAACAAACCGAGAAATTCATCTTTTACCGCGGCGCTGGAGCCGGACAAATGCCGCTGCACATCCGCCTCGCCAGCGACACCGACTTCGTCATCACACCTCGCGCCGACATCCGCTCTGACGCGTTTCTCATCCGCGTCAAAGACGGAACCACAAGCTGGAACCCCATCACGCTCGCCTCCACAAAAGAAGAGAACGGCCGCTTCACCGAGCAGCGTTTCACGTTGCCCATAACAGCAGCAGCCGAGAGAAATCACGCAAGTCTCATTGCAGCACTCACCCGATCACTCATCACCAACGGCCTCTCCTCCGCTGAGGCCGCCGCCATGGTCGCCACCTGGAACGACGCTTGGTTTCACGAGGAAGGCACACGCGTCCTCTACCTTTTGCCGCTCGACTGGATCAACACCGCCTTGCCGCTCCAGATCGAACCCATGCCAGCCGAACTGCGCCGCGTGTTCGTCGCCAGAGCCGAGATCATCACCCCATCACAAGAGCAAACCCTCGCCAGCACACTCTCCACCGATCTCACCGACAAGCAGCGCGCCGAGAAAATTACCATCTTGAATCACGGCCGCTTCCTCACCGCCGCCCTCGATCGCGCCGTGATAATAAAAGAGCAGGAGCTTCGCGATTCGTTCTACCGAGCCATAGCTCTAGCCGAAAAGAAAATTCCAACTCAATGACCGCGCATCTCATTCGTGGCTGCCGCATTCTGCCGCAGCCACGAACAGATAGAGGGATCTCAACTCCGCCTCGACAAACCACCCGCCTCCCCGAATCTCAAATCTCAAATGCCCACCATCCTTGTCATCGAAGACGACAGCGCCATCCGCCGTGGCGTCGTGGACGCGCTCTCCTTCTCCGGCTTCGATATCCTCGAAGCTGGCGACGGTCTTCGCGGCATTGAGCTGGCAACGAAAGGCACCTTTGATCTGCTGCTCCTTGATCTCGTCCTCCCAAACCACAGCGGCTTTGAAATCCTCCGTGTGCTACGCGACGTCCGGCCCGGCACACCCTGCATCATCCTCTCCGCACGCGGAGAGGAAGCGGACCGCGTGAAGGGCCTCAAGCTCGGCGCGGATGATTACGTCGTGAAGCCCTTCAGCGTTCGCGAGCTGCTCGCGCGCGTCGAAGCCGTGCTCCGCCGCTCGCCCGAGCGGCCCAAAGCCGTGCAGCACCTCACCTTCCCCGACGGCATCGCCGACCTCGAGCGCATGGAACTGCGCTACACCGACGGCGGGCGCGAGGAAATCTCCGAGCGCGAGGCCGAGCTGATCAGCTACCTCGCCGCGCATCGCGGCCGCGCCATCGCGCGCGAGGAGATCCTCCGCCGCGTCTGGCGCATCGAACCCAAACACACAGAGACACGCACCATCGACATGCACATCGCCAACCTCCGCGCCAAACTGCGCGACAACGGCAGCGAGCCACGTTTTCTCCTCACCGTCCGCGGCAAAGGCTACATGCTGGCAGCGGAGTAGTTTGCAGTTGTTTGCAATGGTTGGCAGTTGTTTGCAATTGTTCCTGAAAACCACCGCCAACAACTGCAAACAACCGCAAACTCCCTCATGTCCCGTCCCATCATCAAATGGCTGCTCTTCGCCTCCTGCCTCGCCGTGTTTCTCGCGGCGATGTCGTGGATCAGCGCGCGCACGCTCGAGATGGAGCGCCAGCGCGAGATCGCGGACAAGGACGCGCAGATCCAGGAGCGTGTGCGTCTCGCGCTCTGGCGCATGGACTCCGTCGCGGGCACGCTCGTTGTGCGCGAAAACGCGCGGCCTGCCAGCCACTACCAGAGCTTCATCGCGCCGGACGATTTGTTTTCCAAGAAAGCCAAGGAGATCCGCAAAGGCGAGGCGCTCATGCCATCACCCCTGCTCGGTGCGCTGCCCGAGTTTGTGCTGCTGCATTTCGAAATCTCGGAGCAGCCCCCCATGACCTGCATCAGCCCGCAGGTGCCCACCGGACAGCAATTGCAGTTCGCCAGCAATTGGTACGCCATCTCCCCGCAAGTCGCCGTCGCGGGCAAGCGGCTGGAGCAGATCAACACGCTGCTGCGCAAACACGGAGAGCTAGGGCCGCTGACACGCGCAGATGAAAAAACCAAAACGGAAACACGCAGCGAACCGAAGACTGCTAGCGCCGGCGAGGATGCCATCGCACAGCCACCGCCAATACCCGCTCCAATTGCGCCGGAGCAAAAGATCGCGGCTGTTTCACGGCAGGAGTTCGACAACACGCGCGAGTCCATCCAGCGCAACACCGTGGTGCAAAGCCAGATAGCCCAGGAAAAAGAGATGGCCTACAAGGCACCGCTCAAGAGAAAAGCAGCGGCTCCCGAAGAACCAGAACCACAGATGGCCGCTGCTCCAGTGCCAGCCCCAGCCGCCGCGACAGCGACACCAGCGGACAAAACCGTCGCTCTCGCTGATGTGAAGGATCGCTACAAAAGCGCTTCGACGAATCTTCCGGGCGCGAGTTATCCAGCATCAGCGGCAGCCGCGCCGATGACCACAAGGGCAATCAGGGCCGCGCCAAATGAAAGCTCGACCGTTCCAAGCCAGCCCGCCGCACCAGCGCCAGCGAACCTCGCAAAAAATGAAGCGTCGCAGGTGGGTTTGCAGACATTCGACACCGCTGCCGCAGGCGGACGTGCGATGGATTCCATTGTGCAATCCAAAGCCGCGCCTGTAGTGAAAGCCGATGACGACTCCCCACCACCGCCCGGCGATCTCGCCGCGCGCTGGATCGACAACGAGCTGCTCCTCACGCGCCCCGCCTCGCTCGATAGTGTGCGCCGCACCCAGGGCATCTGGATCGATTGGCCCGCTTTGCAGATGAAGCTCCTGGAAACCATCCGTGATCTACTCCCCGCCGCATCGCTCACCATGAGCGCCACTCCCAACGGCGGCATGGACCCGCTCTCTCTCGCCTCATTGCCCGTGCGGCTGCTCCCTGGCGGAGTTGATCTCCCCACGTCATCTGCCGCGTGGTCGCCGCTGCGTCGCGCGCTCGCCATCGCCTGGGCCTGCTTCGCATTCGCCGCGCTCGCCATCGGCCTCGTGCTCAATCGCGCGATCGTGCTGAGTGAACGCCGCGGAGCATTCGTCTCTGCCGTCACCCACGAGCTGCGCACCCCGCTCACCACCTTCCGTCTTTACTCCGAGATGCTGGCCGACGACATGATCCCCAGCGCGGAAAAGCGCCGCGAATACCTCCGCACACTCTGCGACGAATCCACGCGCCTCACGCATCTGGTCGAGAACGTCCTGGCCTACTCCCGCATCGAGCGCGGCCGCACCGCCGCGCGCATGGAGCGCATCAGCATCGGCGCGCTCATCGCCCGCATCGAGCCGCGCCTCCGCAAGCGCTGCGAGGAAGTCGGGCTCGATTTGAAAATTGCCCTCCCGCCCGATGCGGACGCGCTCACGCTCGAGACCGATCCCCTCGCCATCGAGCAGATTCTTTTCAATCTCACCGACAACGCCGCCAAATACGCCGCGCCCGCGTCCAGTCCGCGCGAGCTTCATCTCAGCGTCGCGTCAGAAAAAAATAGCGTCATCTTCCGCATCCGCGATCACGGCCCCGGCATCTCACGCGAGCAGATGAAGAAGCTCTTCCATCCTTTTTCCAAATCAGCCACCGAAGCCGCGCACAGCGCCCCCGGCGTAGGCCTCGGCCTGGCGCTGTGCAAACGCCTTGCCGTGGAACTGGGCGCGGTGCTCCGCCTGGAATCCAACGACAGTGGCGCGTGCTTCGCGATGATTCTTCCTTCCCAAGCTTTAAGCTCCCCGCCCGTCATTCAACCGTAACCGCCCTCGACAAATCGTCGTCCGGCCCGTAATCTCGTCACCATGAATCTCCACCGTCTGCTGCCCGCCGCCCTTGCCTGCGCGCTTGTTTGTTTTTGCGCCACAGGCTCAGCCAGCGCTCAGGTGGTTGTTTATAATCTCGAGTTCAAACACGAGGCGGGCTTCAATCTGAATTTCTTCGACG
>JANPIW010000492.1:0-4353 GCA_031425215.1 Verrucomicrobiaceae bacterium | reverse complement strand
GCGAGGAACGAGCGGAGACACCGCTTTTGCTTCGGACGAGGATGGGTGATCGGTTGGCTGAGCGCGGTCGAAGGGAAAGCGGTGTCTCCGCCCTTTCAGGGCTGCGCCACCGCAGTCCAAAGTGGGAGCGCTCAGCGCTCGCCGATGTCAGAAATCATTTGGCGAAAACCCGGCGGATGAGATGCAGCAAATCTGGCGGCGCTTCGTTGCGGAATTTTTCACTGCCGGTGCGGCGGCTGGTGTCGCCGAGGAGCGCGGCGTAATTCAGCTCGCCCTCGGGGCTGATGCTCACTGAGAGCACGCGGCTGGGTGTGCGATACCATTCGAGTGTGAGATGTCCGTCTGGCTCGGCTCCCACTTCGGGCATGGGGACACCGGGTGGCAGGCACTCGAGGAAACGATAGGCGCAGCGGTAGGTGTCGAGCGTGACTGGCTCCGCGCCGTGACTATCCCAATTGTGTTGAGCGCAGGTTTCCGATTGTGCGGCGAGGGCTTGAAACACTTTCTGGCGGTCCGCCCAGGTGCCTTGGTTCGGCAGATCGGCGGCGTGGTGCGCGAAGAAATCTTGTAGCGCGATCTCGAGCAGGCCGTTGAGATCGCTGTGGCCGGTCTTGCTCGCGAACTCGCGAGCGCGGCTCACGAGATCAGGAGGCAGCTCGGCTTGGATGACGGTCTTGCTCATGGGTTGGAGGGTAACATGAGGGGGTGGAGTTGGAAAAGAGGAATGTCGAGATGCTATCTCAAGCAGCGGTGGCGGCTGCGAATCGAGATGGGTTCACTATCACGAGTTCGTCCGCTTCGCAGCCGAACCTGATCCCAAAGCTCTCGAGGCTGGGCACAAAAGCTGGCCTGAATGACTGATCCAAGTCGGGATGAAAGTGAACGAAGAATCCGCGGTCCCCTGTGTAGCTGATCAAAGACAAACATCCGACCTCGGAGACCGTGCGGTCATTGATGGTCACACGCAGGTGGTAGGCAGGAAGGCAGGCAATCTCTGTGGCGGTGCGCGATGAGTGCTCGTCCAGGAGGGAGAAGAACAGCTCCAAGGCAGATTCTTCATCGGGCTGGCGTGCCAGATCATATTGTCCCAACCAGATGTGGACTTGTGAAACCCGAGCCTGTAGGCGACCCAATCGTGGATGTCGTCAGGCAGCGGTAGTTTGTCATTCGCGATTTGGTACTCCTCCAACGCCGTGCTCCAGCCGCAGAGGAAATGGCGCAAGGCGGTGACGGATCGTTTACCAAGGTAGAGTTCGGGGCGCTGCCGTATGGCTTGCCAGAGCTGGGTTGGGTCACTTGGCATGAGCGATGATTTGTATTTGCTGTTGGCCGACGGATCGTCGGCGTTCCATGTGCTTCAGATTGCAAAGCTCTCCTTCATCCACAGTCGCAGAGCGGTGGCGCGGATGTGGGCGGAGAAGTGTTCGCCGGTTTTGCGGGACTCGGCGCGCATGGGGGTGCGGGTTTCTTGGCGGAGCATGAGCTTGAGGCGAGCGGCGAAGGTGGCGGTGTCCTCTGGGTCGATGACGTGGCCGTTTTGGTTTTCGCGCACAAGGGCTTCGGCGGCGCCGGCGTGTTGGCTGACGATGAGAGGCAGGCCGAGGCAGGCGGCTTCGTGGACTACTGCGGCGTAGGTGTCTTGTCGGGTGGCGATGACGAAGGCGTCGCCGGAAGCGAACTCGGTGGCGAGGGCTTGGCCGTCTTTGAAGCCGGTGATGTGAACGTGATCTTGAAGCTGGAATTTTTCGATGAGCGTGGCGCCGAGGTTTTGATGGTCGGGGCCGATGAATTTCATTTTCCAATTGGTCTGGCCGCTTTGTTTCAAGCGCGCGGCGGCGGCTAGGAGGAGGTCGATGCCTTTGACGGGGATGATGCGGCCGACATAGACGAAGGTGGTGGTGTCGTCGCGTTGCCCATTTTGTGCTGGTGATGGAGTGAGCTTGCGGCTGTCGGCGGCGTGATAGGCTTCGATCACGGGGATGCGCTCGCCGCTGAGGGGACGGCGCGCGGCGGGTGTGCAGGCGATGATGCCGTCGGCGAGATGGCCCCAGAGTTTGTGCCAGAGACGGACCATCCAGGGGAATGAGGCGCGGTTGGATTGGCCGACATCGCTGGAGACGACAACGGGGATACGGTTGCGTTTGGCGAAGAGCACGCTGGCGAGTGTGTAAGGGCTGAACTCGTGCGCCCAGATGAGATCGGGTCGGTAGTCGGCGAGCGATTTCCAAAGCGCGCGCGAGGGGAGCTGGGTGCCGATGGCTTCGGTGCGGAAGCGAGCGAGCATGGCTGTGGCGGCGCCATCGACGCGGGCGGAGTTGATCCACTCGGTGGTGATGTTGGGGCCGAGCGGGAGGGTTTTGGTTTCGTCGAATGGGTTGAAGGAGTTCGCGGGGTAGAAGAGGCGGAGGGTGGAGTCGGGGCCGAGGGATTCCGCAAAAGCCTCCTGCAGCGCCTTGTGATAAGGCGCGCGGGCGCGGGTGACGATGGCGATGCGAGAGGTCAAAGGGTCAAAGGGTCAAAGGGTCAAGAGGTCAAGGAGTCAAGCCGGAGGCTTTCACCACGATGAATAGCCGTGGCGAAAACAGCGCGGGGAACACGCGGCCGAGCCAGGCGAAGGGGACTGAGAGTTTGTTCAGCATCGGATGCAGCGCGGTCTTTTTATAGAGCCACGGGAGCACGGCGAAGGAGAAGGGCTGCGAATGGAGAAACTGAAACTCGAATCCGCAGGCCTCGACCATTCTGCGCAGCGTGGCGGGGTTGTAGAAGCGGATGTGCGCGTCGCGCCACGGGGTTTTGCGGGCGGTGAGGGGGCTGCCGCCGGGGTTCCAGAAGCCGGTGAGGAGGAACTCGATGCGCTGGCTGATGAAGGCGGCATTCGGCACGCTGAAGATGGCGGTGGCGCCGGGTTTCATCGCGCGATGGATGGAGGCGAGGGCGCGGTCGGGTTCCATGAGATGCTCGAGCACCTCGAAGCACATGGCGAAGTCAGCCGTGGCATCGGCGAAGGGGATGGTGCTGTCTTCGGCGATGCGATCTACTTTGAGGCCGAGGCGCGCGGCGTTGTCGAGCGCGGCCTGCGAGATGTCGAAGCCGCGGTAATCGATGCCGCGCCGCAACATATCGCGTCCGTAGCGTTCGCCGTTGCCGCAGCCGTAGTCGATGAGCGTCATGCCGGGCTTGAGCAGGCGGTCAAAGAGCGCGCGCTCCTCGGGGTTGTCGATGCCTTGGTCGGGTTTCCAATCGGCGTCGGTGGTCCAGTAGGTGTCGTAGTAGCTGGCGGGTTTTGTTGTGGAGGACATGGAGGTGGGAGTGTGGGGCAACCCGCTGGGTTGCCGAGGTTTGGAGGTTGAGTGACAGGTTGAATGAGGTGTGGCGAAGCGCGGAAGGGGAGCACGGGCGCCCTCGCCCGTTTTGACTCGCGCCCTCGCGGGTCAGTCAAAGACGAATGCGAAGCCTGACTGAATTGGCGGCTATCGCCGCGAGGGGATTTGAGTTGGAGGCGGGGGCGCCTCCAACGACGGGCGAGGGCGCCCGTGCTCCCCGATCCGCTTGCGGGCGGGACGTGCGTTACTCAGACAGCCGGGACGGTCTGTTTTACCTGATGAGTGATGGCTGCAAGGTGGTGGGGTGTTGCAGGTTAGGGCGGGCGTTGAGGAGGGCGGCCACGAGCGCGGCGGCGTAGGCGTCGCGGTCGAGGGCGTGTTTGAGGGAGGTGCGTTGGGGTTTCCATTGGCCGCTGGCGAACTCAGCTAGCACGGCGGCGATGCCGTCGGCATCGAAGGGGATGGAGCGGCCGTTGATGCGGTCTTCGAGCACCATCTCGGAGCCGTGATGGGGCGTGAGGAAGAGCGGGAGACCGCAGGCGGCGGCTTCGACTTCGACGAGCGCGAAGGCTTCGGAGTAGGAGGGGAAAAGGAAGGCGTCGGCGGCGGCGAGATATTTTTCCGGCTCGGAAACCATGCCGGCGAAATGCAGCCATGCCTCCCAACCGGGATGTTCGTCGCGCAGTCGCCTCTGGAGTGTGTCGAGCGTTTGCGGTTTGCCGCCGGCCACGAGGAGGCGCGCGCGCGGATGTTGTGCTCGCAATTTTTCAAGTGCTGCAACGGCCAAGAAAAATCCTTTGCGGCGGTAGTGGCCGGTGCTGAGAAAGACGAAGACGAGATCGGTGTCGGTGTAGGCGAGCTTGGCGCGTTTGGCGGCGCGGAGGCGGTCGCGGGTTTCAAGATTGAAACGCGCGGGGTCGTAGGAGTTCGGCAGCACGGTCACATCAAGATGCGGCGCGGCGGTTTTGAAATCGCGCGCGACGGCGTCGGAGGGCACGAGCATGGAGGCGTGGGTTTTATGCGCGAAGCG
>JANPIW010000491.1:0-16665 GCA_031425215.1 Verrucomicrobiaceae bacterium | reverse complement strand
CACTTTCTCAACGCGGCTCGAAGGGCGAGGAGTTCCTCGTTGATCTGCGCCTCGTCTGGATCGGACAAGGTCGCGGCGATGGTGTCGCGAAGAGTCTGGCGGAACTTTTTGCGCAGGCGGCTGACCATTTGGCGCACGGTGGCTTCCGTCGCGCCGATTTTTGCGGCGACATCCGCGTAGTCCTCGGCGGCGGCGTTGTCGGGGGAGAGGAAGGATTCCACGGCGCGGAAGTCATCGCCGCGACCCGCCGCGTCCTCATGCGCGCCGAGAGATGCGAGAGCGGTGGAGAGGACGGACAAGGCCCAGTTGCGCTCGTAGAGGCTCTCGGGTGTGGATTCGTCCGCAGGCTCCCACGCGTATTTGTCCTCGCCAGCGAGGACGTCGAGTGAGAGCAGCTCGCTGCCGCCGCCGCGTTTCACGGCGGTGTCGTGATCGCGCACGTCGTTCATGTGACGGCGGAAAGTGGTGAGGAGAAAGGTGCGCAGTCGGCCCAGCTCGGGGTTGGCGGTGGCGAAGAGGTTTTGCTCCAGCACGTTGCAGAAGAAGCCTTGCGTGAGGTCTTGCGCGTCCTCGGGGCTGCGGCCGAGGCGGCGGGCGAAAGAGTAGAGCGGATACCAGTAGTTCTGGCAAAGCTCGGAGAGGATGGCGCGGGCGCTCTCGCCATCGCCGCCGCGACGCAGCGAGAGGACGGCGGTCCATTGCGTCTTGGGGAAGGGGGAGTCAGCGGCACCGGGAGTCACGAGGGCGATGATGGTGGAGAAAAGTGGCGCGTCAATGTGGGAAAGGGCGGGTGACACCACTGGTTTTCACGACACTGGTGATTGCGTCGATGCGAGCGCAAAAAGTCGATGAGGCGTCGGAGTGCTCAGTGCTCCGTCCTATTGGATGGAACATTTGACTCACTTTCTTGCGCTACGGGCGGAGGAGGAAGGCGAGAAGGTCTTGGAAATCTTTTTCCGCGAGCATCTGGCCGAAGGTGGGCGGCATGAGTGACATGGGGGTGACGGCGTCCTCGGTGATGTCGCTCTTCGGCACACGATGCTCCGCGCCTGCGGCATCGACGAAGATGCTCACCGCGCCTGCGTCGCCGCGATGGAAGGCGGTGAGCGTATCACCGCTTTTGCGCTTCAGTGTGTGGATGTGGAAATGGGCATCCACGTTGCGGTTCGGATCAAGGATGTCCTCGCACAATCTCTCCGCGCCGCGCGCGCCGATGCCGTCGAGCTGCGGGCCGATGAGTCCGCCCTCGCCCTTGAGCTGATGACACACGGCGCAGCTCGCGGTGAAGATTTGTTTTCCTTTCGCGGCGTCCGGCTTTGCTTTGGCAAAAGCTGCGGTGCGCGCGGCGATGAGCGTGTCGAGCTGCCGCCGCATCTCCGGTGAGACAGGGAGCGGCGGCGGCGCTGGACGCGGCGGGAGATAGGGCGCGAGCCGGTCGCGCAACGCGGCAGGCGCGGTGTGCTGGAGGATGACAGCGAGCTTTTGCAGCGCGGCGCGATGCCCATCAGCGCCCGTGAAATCATCCACGCTCACGACCGCAGGCTCGATGCGCGTGATGCCCAGCCACGCGTAGGCCGCTCCGGCATCGCCATCCACAATCTCAATGCGCGCCTGCTCGCCAGTGTGCGCGGCGAGATCAAACTCGACGCGCTGGCACACATCGCTGCGCGGCGGGAATGCACTGGCGAGCACCGCGCTCGATTGCGCATCCACGACGCGGACGAGACTCTTGTCATGCGCCTTGCTCTTCGGTGTGCCGCGATGCCCGCAGAGCCAGAGCGAGAGTTTCGCAGGCGCGGCGAAAGGTTTGGAGCGCAGCGCACCGGTGCGTCTTTCCTCATCTCCGCCACCTTGTTTCATGCTCTGCAAAACCTGTGCCTCGCCGCCGTCGGCACATTTGCGCAAGGCGACAGTCCAGACTGGTTGCGGCGCGCTTTGCGCTACGGTTTCCCAAGCTGGCTCGCGCTTCTTCTCGCCTGCGTCGAGCATCTGCTCCGCCAGCACGCGTGCCCATTCGAGGAGTTCCTTCGTTGCGGGAGAGCCGCGCTCGAGGAGGCCGTTGTGCAGGGCTTCGAGTGCGGTGGTCTGGGCGAGCGCGTTGTCCTTTGCGACTGCTTGTAATGCTTTGACCGCTTCTTGAATCATTTCAGGCGAGCCGTTTCTGGCGATGTGCTTCAAAGCTGATGCGCGTGATTCAGCGTTGATTTTACTTGAGAAGCCCTCTGTCAAAAGGCCATCCAAAACGAAGCGGGCCGCATCATTTGTAGGCACTGACAGGGCGACATTCCACATGAACCATTGTGAGTCGATTCCAGAGCTGGAGGCATGTGCGGCGGTTAACCCACCTGGCAGTGAAAGCAGCGCCCGGATGGCAAGCTTTGAAGTGTGGATCAGACTGGTGTCAGCGGTGTCGTCAAACGTCGCCCAGTGAGGGTCGAGCGGGCCAAGAAGTTGAGTCACCATGTAAGGCTCCTTCCTTGGGTCTGCTGCAAGCATCGCCAGCGCCTGTTTCCTCACCTTGCTTCCGCTAATACCTTCAAGACTGCTGGAGAAACAATGCGCGAACTCCTCATCATCGATGAAGAACCAGTCGTCCGAGGCCTCAACCATTCGCAGCAGCGCGACCATTAACGCGTTGCGCTCCTGATCACTGTCCGCCAAAGCGGCCAGCGACTTTATTGACTGATGGGGTGCTTTGTCCGTGCTTCTCGCAAGCAAAGCCCAAAGCGCGTTGGCCTTTGTCGCATCATTCGATGATCGATCGAGTGGCAGAAGAGCGAGCCTTCCGGCTTCGAGCCGTGGCTGATTTGTCAGATGTTGGACGGCCAGATGCCGCCGCGTGCTGTTGTTGTTTCCAAGATTGCCTATGGCGTCACCTGCGACATTGCCGCTGACTGCTTTTCCTTTTGGCACCACCCGCCAAATCCTCCCGCGCTCCCTGTCGCGTCCCGGATGATCCAGCGGCACTTCGTAGTGGCCGATGATTTTGTTGTAGAAGTCGGCGATGTAGAGGGCGTTGTCGGGGCCGAGTTGGAGATCGACGGGGCGGAACCAGGGGTCGGCGCTGGTGATGAAGTCGGGCTGTTCGTTGGCTTTGGGTGTGCTGCCGGTGAAGGTGATTTTGTCATGGTTCACTTTCGAGGTGACGCAGTTGCCGACGAGCATGTGGTCGTCCCATTCCGGTCCCCACACGCCGCCGTCGATGTAGATGATGCCGCAGATGCCGGTGCTGCCGTGGCTGTGCGCGCACATGTTGGGCGCGAAGCCGAGGCCGTCGTGTGGTTTGCCAAAGCTGGGATAACACGCGCCGCGAATGAGCTGGGTGATGGGATTGCTGTGGCAGTCAGCGCTGTAGAGATTTCCGTAGCGATCCCAGCAGAGGCCAAAGGGATTGACCTGACCGCTGGTGTAAAGCTCGACGCGCGAGCCGTCGGGGCGGAAGCGGAAAACATTTCCGCTTTGGAGGTCGAGCGTGGAGCCGTCCTTCGCTTTGAAATGGGACGTGTTGCTAAACCCATGCGTGGCATAAACCCAGCCGTCGAGACCGAGGCGGAAGCTGCTGCACATGCCGTGGGTGTCTTTTTCGTAGCCGAGCGGGCCAAACAAAATCTCTCGCAGATCGGCGCGGCCATCTCCGTCGGTGTCGGCGAAGTACCAGATGTTGGGGATGCTGAAGGCGATGCAGCCGTCTTTGTGCTCGGGCTTGTGCCAGGGCAGCACGCCAGTGGGAATATTGAGGCCGTTGGCGAAGGTGGTGACTTTGTCGGCGCGTCCGTCGCCGTCGGTGTCCTCCAAAATTTTGATCGCATCGCGGCTGTCTTTGACGCGGGTGCCTTGCGGGTCGGACCAGCGTTCTTTCGCGGCGGCGTACGGATATTCGACGGTGCTGCTGACCCACAATCTGCCGCGTGCGTCGAAGGCGATGTTGATGGGCTTGTTGATCTGCGGCTCGGCGGCGAAGAGTTGGACCTCGAAGCCATCGGGCACTTTGAGCGCGGCGCGTTCTTGCTCGGGCGTGAGTGCTTCAGTCTCGCGGACGAGGCGGAATTTGTCCTCGGCGGCGTGGACGCCGTGCAATGGCGCGATGCACAAGGCGATGGCGGTAAGCAATCGCATGGCGTGAATCCGCAAGATCAGCGGGCTGCTGCCTGGCCTGCGGTCTGGTTGATGGCCTGACCTGAGGGGTCGATAACCTTGACGGTGACAAAGAAGATGACGTTCTTTTTCTCGACTTGCTTCATCTTCGTCTGCCAGAGGCGGCCCAGGAAAGGGATGTCGCCGAGGATGGGCACCTTGTCGTTGATGTCGGTGGTCTTCTCGCCGATCAGGCCGCCGAGGACAATGGTGGCACCGTCCCAGATGGTGACGGCAGTGACGACCTTGTTGTGCCTGAACACGGGCTGGAGAATGGGATTGTCCACGGCAAACGTGGTTTGAGTGTCGTTGAAACTAAAAGACACCGGGTCGAAGGAGGATGAGTTGGAGAAATTGGTGAAATCCGTGCCGTAGTCGATGAAGCCCTCGAAGATCGTGTCTGAGGCGGAGATGTTGACCTCCACCGAGCGGCCATCCTCGGAGATGACAGGCTCCACCTCCATGACGGTGCCCACATCTTTGTACTCAAAGGTGGTGGGGGTGGTGGGGGTGACTGGTACGGTGAAGTTTCCAGCGCTGCTGGAGGTGCCTGCAGCGCTAAAAGCAGTGGTGATGGTCGGACTGAAGTTTTGCGGAATCTCCGGCGGATCAAACTCCGTCGGGTACGGAAATTCGCGGCTGATGTTCACGATGGCCTTCTGGCCGCTGCGCGTGACGACGGATGGCCGGGAGAGGAGGTCGGTGCCTTTGGTCTGGCTGATGGCTTTGAGCGCCGTGGTGAATTGCGGATCGGTGAAGACCCCGAAAAGCTGCAAGGCGGTCGGGGAGGTTGAATTGACCGCAGGGACGTTGTTGTTCACCAGCAGGCTGTCGATGCTGGGTATGCCCAAGATCGCGCCGGAGCCGCGGACGCCGTCGGTGATGCTGTTTGGTCCGATGTTGCCGTTGAGGGCGGAGTTGGGTGTGCCACCGGTGAAGAATACTTTTTCGGAGCCAGGGAGATTAGCCTCGCCCAGACCCCAGTCCACGCCCAGCTCCTGGAAGCTCTTGTTATTCACCTCGACCATTTTCACGGAAATGACGACCTGCTTGGGCGAGGACTGGCCGGCCTGCTCCACGAGCATGTCCACGATGGCGATGTTGTCCGGGGTGTTGCGGACGATGAGGAGGTTTGAGGCGGCTGTGTAGGAGGCCATCGAGCCTTCCTTGAAGACCACGCCACGGGATTCGAGAAACTCCTTGGCACCCATGCGTTTGATGGCCAGCGCGCCTCCCGCCGCAGGCTGCTGCGCGGCGAAGGGGTCAGCCGGTGCCGCCGCGCCTGCCGCGCCCTGATCGCCAAAGGCCTGGGTCTGGATGAAGTTCGGTGGCACGCGGTACGATTTGGTCAGCACCTGGGAGGTTTTTTCTGTGAGCGACACAATTGTCACGGCGCGATCTTCCACGCGAAAGGCGCTGCCTGTCATGTCGGTGACGTAGCGGAGCACCTCCTCGAGCGGGACTTCCTGGAGCGAAAGAGTCACGGGTTTGTCTTGTTGATCGGCGGGGATGTTGACGACGAAATCAACACCGCGTCCCTTTGGATCGAGGTCGCGGCTGCGCACGCGCAGGTACTCAAATACCTCGCCGAGAGTGGAGCCGTTGAAATCAACCTTCGGAATAATCGTGGTGCGGAGCTTCTCGATGATCTCCTCGCGGCTGCCGCGTGCGTTGCCGCGCGAGTCGAGCGCGGCGCCGAAAAGCGCGGCGAGGTCGCCGACGCTCGGCGGCACGGGTTCCTCCCAGAGCTTGTCCACGCCGTTGATCATCGCGGCGCGCGTGTGATCGCGCGCCGCAGCCTGATAGCGGATGATGTTCTGCTCCACGCGCTCGATGCCACGGCGCGCGGCGACGTTGGTGGCGTCGATGCGCAGCACATCTTCGTAGGTCTTGCGCGCTTTGGCGAAATCCCCAAGCTCGAGCGCCGAGCTGGCAAAGACGAGCAGGTCGGTCACTCTTTTCACATTCTCGACGTGCTGCGGTGTGAGCGCGGGCGGGTAGCGATCCGCGTCGGCGAAGCGTTTGCGGAGTTTCTTTGCCTCCTCGTTGGTGGGATCCACATTGGCTGCGAGCACGGCAGCAAGGGCCTGGTCAGCCTCGGCATAACGTGCCTCGGCCATGAGCGTCTGCGCCCAGTGACAGCTCGCGGCGGCAAATCCGGCGCGGGCGCGGTCACGCCACCTTTCGGCCATCGCGGCATTGGGCAGGCTTTGATAGACCTCGAAGTACATCTGTGCGGCCTCGCCGGAGTTTTGAGCGGTGAGGGCGGCATCCGCTTCATCGAGTCGTGCGCCCGATTGCCTTACCAGAGCCTCGCGGCGGAGCACTTCGCGCTCGGCGATGCTGGAGAGAGCACCATCTGCCGCTCGTGTCGATGGAGCTGACGAGGCGAGGATGAGCGCCGCTGTCACGCCCAGGCTCCAGGCGCTGGCTGCGTGCCTGTGCTGGTGGCGGTCGGTGTTTGGCTCGGCGTGACTCATAAAGGCGATTTTTCAGGAAATGGGACGCGATTGTTACCTAAAACCCGCCGCCGCCCAAGCTAATTCTTCCGCGCGACAGGTGTTTTCACCCGGCTGCCACCTCCCGCTGGACGAGCCGCCCATGCTTGGGCACACTGCGCGCCTTCAAAAAAATCATGGGCAACGTCGTCGTCCTCGGATCACTCAATTACGATTGCATCGCGCGTGTCGATGAATTTCCCCGGCCCGGCCAGACACTCGCGGCTGACACGCTCGATTTCAAACTCGGCGGCAAGGGCGCGAACCAAGCCGTGGCCGCCGCGCGCCAGGGTGCCAGCGTGTCCATGATCGGCTGCGTGGGCGATGACGGCGCGGGGCACTCGTACATCGACTACCTCCGCCGTCGCAAAATCCAGACCAGCGGCATCGTCGTGCGCCAGGAGGAGGCCACGGGAACCGCGATGATTCTGGTGCGGCGGCGTGATGGGGAGAACACCATCGTCGTGGGCGCGGGCGCGAACGGCACGCTCACTGCCGCCGAGGTCGAGCGCGAGCAGCCAATGATCGCCATGGGCCGCATCCTCCTTGCGCAATTCGAGGTGCCCACGGAATGCATCATCGCCGCCATGAAGCTCGCGCGCCTCATGGGCACAGCGACGTGTGTGAACCCCTCGCCATGGCGGTCTGATTTCCCATGGGGCGAGTTCGAGTGCGATTTTGTGATCGTAAATGAAGACGAGGCCGCGCTGTTGCTGGACCGCCGCCCGTTTCGCGCCAGTGACGAATCATGGGCGCTGCCGCAGTTGCGCGAAAAAAAGATCGACACGCTCATCGTCACACGCGGCGCGCACTCCACGCTCGTGCTATCCAGCGTGTATGCGTCCGTGGAGGTGCCCACGCTCCAGGTGCAGCCGGTCGATACCGTGGGCGCGGGGGATTGTTTTGCCGGCACGTTCGCCGCGCGCTGGGCGGACAACCGCGAGTTTGTGAAATCGCTCCGCGCCGCCAATGTCGCCGCCGCGCTTTCCACCTTGGAGCGCGGCGCGCAAGAGTCCATCCCGCCCAGGGAAGTGGTGGATGAGACGCTGGCTGGGCTGTGAGGGAAATCCAAGCGCAGAATGAAAAATGAAAAATGAGAAGTGAAAAATGTAAAATGGCTGATCACACATGGTGATCTCGCCAGGCCAGTCAGGAGCATTTTGCACTTTGCATTTACCACTTCTCATTTTTCATTCTGCATTCACACCATCCCGCGCTAGCAGCTACCCAATGCAAATCCACATCGGCAGAAACGGCCAGCAGCTCGGCATCTTTACGGCTGAGCAGGTGCGCTCAGGACTTGTCAGCGGGAAATTCCAGCCTGCTGACATCGCCTGGCACGAAGGTCTGGGCGACTGGCGGACGCTCGAATCTCTCGCGGTGCTGCGCCCTGCTCCCGCCCCCGCGCCTGATGCGCCGCCCGACAGCGCGCCTGCTTTCACCCTGCCCGCCGCCGCTGCAAAAACGAGCGCCCCATCGTCAAAACCACGCGCATCCTCCAGATGGAAGCTCGCGCTCGCCGTGCTCATCGTCCCCGTCGTCCTCTATTTCGCCATCCCGGCCGCTCGCGTCATCGCGCCGATGCTGAGCGAGACCAAGGCCGAGCGCGACTGCGCTGCGGGCGCGCTCGCGATCCTCGATGCCTGCAAGCGCCACGCCGCGCAGCACGAAGGCCGTCTGCCGCTCACGCTTGATGAGCTGGTCAAGTCAGGGCTGCTCGCCGATGCGGCGCTGCTGCATTGCCCGCTGATCGTGGATGACTCGCGTCCCAGCTATCTTTACTTCGGCCCCGGCATGACGCTCGCCGCGCCGCCGCATAAGGTCGTGCTCATCAGCGAGGGCATAAATGACAAAGGCCAGCGCACCGTCATTCACCTTGATGGCGCGGTCTCGCGCGAGGTCATTGCCACGCTCCCGCCGTTGAGGTGATAAAGTGGCCCGACTCTCCGAGGCGGGTCTCTTCGGTACCATCGCAAACGAAGGGCAGCCTCCGTCACTGCATCTCCCGGCGCCGACGGCCCCGCCGCCGCGCGCCTCGGAGAGTCGCGTTACTTTCCTGGCGGCTGCCCCTGCACGACCTGGGTTCCTGCGATCAGATCGTGAATGCAGCGGCGGTCTTCGCGGAAGATGAAGCAGATGTCCACGAGGGTGTAAATGCTGCCGAGAAATGGCACGGCGCCGATCAGGCCATTTACAAAAACGCGCAGTAGAATGGTCTTCACGCCACCAGGATTCGCGCCGTCCGGAAAGGTCACAATGCGAATGGCCAGCAATTTCTTCCCGATGGTCTGCCCGCGTGTGGCGAGGAGGATCAGAGTGTAAACGAACATCGCGAGCATGAGCAAACCCGAGACCGCAATGTAGGACTCCGCACCTTCCATCTTCGCGACATCAGGTTGTGCATCGAACTCAGGCGTCTCAAAAAAACCGCTGTTCCAGAGGCCGATGAGCATCGGAAGCGCGCAAACTAGAGCCACCACCCCGTCAAGCGCAGCGGCACCCAACCTCTGACCCAACGTCGCCAGCGTCAGATTGCTCTCCCGTGTGGCGCTGATCGCTGCCTGGGGCGGCGCGTACGGATTCATCTCGCCTTCCGCAAAGGTCTGCACGGCCTGTGGCGCGGCAAATTGCACGCTCAGTGGCTGCCAATCGGCCATGCCCTCAGTCCAGCATAGATCACCCGGTGAGAAATCACCGCGCTGGAGTTTTTCACGCACGGTCTCCTCGCTGAAGGTGCCGGCTTGCTGTCCGTTTCGGGCGATGTGGTATTGCATGATGGTTGAAAGTGAGAGTTTGAAGTGTTGGCTGATGAATAAGCAAACGCGTTGCCGCTGTCCAGTTCGGTCATCGCGTTGTGTTGGAATTCAAAACACTTCCACGCCATAAGGCACCTGTCCTGGTGTCAGGAATGTCTTCACCAACTCCCCCTGACCACATACGGTCATGTCCGCAATGCGTTTGAACCATTCGCCATGCGGGACTTCTGGCTCTGCGTCCAGCCAGGCGGCAAACTGCGCCAACTGACTGTGGCTGATACGCCTGTCCTGCACACGATCGAGCAGATGCTGGTACAGCGCATCGGGAAGCTTGGAGCGGCGGACCTTGGGCATGTCACGCTCTGCCGTAGAACCCGTTGGTGAGCGCCGTTCGGAGCCGTCCGATCTCGGCAGGGTCGGTCGCCGCTGCCAGTTGCTCCGCCAGCGCACCGAGTTCGTCAGGCGAAAGAGTTCGCGCTTCGTCGAGCTGTTTTGCGAAGCGGACCACCTTGGACTTCTCCACAGGTGGCAGGCTGTCGATCTCGTGAATGATCTGGGTGGCGGTCATGGGGTGAGAATAACGGGAGGCTTGGTCGTGGTCAATCACTCGTCTGGGCGGTCCAACCGAGAAACAATCCGCGTGCTCGCGCAGTAGCTCTCAACATCACATGACCATCATCACTAGCCTTCTGGCGCTCGTGTTCTTCATCGTCGCCTCGCTGAATGCGCAGCAGCCCGCTACAGCATCAAAGCCGCTTTCACCGCAGGAGTCGCTGGCAAAGATTCACGTGCCCGCAGGGTTCAATGTCGAACTCGTCGCCGCCGAGCCGCAGGTGCTCGACCCCGTCGCGTTCGATTGGGATGACAAGGGCCGCATGTGGGTGGTGGAGATGGCGGACTATCCGCTCGGCATGGACGGCAAAGGCAAGCCGGGTGGTCGCATCCGCATGCTCTCTGATCCTGACGCGAGCGGTCGCTACACCAAAGGCACACTCTTCGCCGACGGCCTGAATTTCCCCACCGGTATCCTGACGTGGCGCGATGGCGTCCTCGTCACCGCCGCGCCGGACATTTTATTTTTGCGCGACACCGATGGCGACGGAAAGGCCGATGTGCGCGAGGTGCTTTACACCGGATTCTTCGAGGGCAACCAGCAACTCCGAGTGAACGGCCTGCGCTGGGGCATGGACGGATGGGTGTATTGCGCCGCCGGCGCGCACAACGCGAACCACGGCAGCCAGACGAAGATCACCTGCAAGCGCACGGGCGCTGTCGTGCAGCTCGGTAGTCGAGACTTTCGCATCCGGCCTGACACGGGCGCGCTCGATCCGCAGAGCGGCCCCTCGCAATTCGGCCGTTGCCGCGATGATTGGGGAAACTGGTTCGGTGTGCAAAATAGCTGGCCGCTCTGGCATTACGTTTTGCAGGACCACTACATCCGCCGCAACCCGCACGTCGCGCCGCCTGATCCCATCGTGCAGCTCGTCGGCCCGAGAAATCCCAAGGTCTGGCCCGCCAGCACCCTGGAGAAGCGCTTTCACAGCTTTGATCAGAGCGGGCATTTTACTTCCGCGTGCGGGATCGAGATTTATCGGGATCGCTTGTTGTTCAACGACGCGGACAAAACACATGCCTTCACCTGCGAGCCTTTTCACAATCTCGTGCAGCACCACATTCTCGAAGACGACGGCGTGACCTTCAAAGCCAGCCGCGATCCAGCGGAGAAAGAGCGCGATTTTTTCGCCAGCGAAGATCGCTGGTGCCGCCCCGTGATGGCACGCACCGGCCCCGACGGCGCGCTCTACATCGCAGACATGTACCGCTACATGATCGAACACCCGCAATGGCTCCCCCAAGGCGGCAAGGACGAGCTGCTCCCCCACTACCGCGAAGGCGACGACAAAGGCCGCATCTGGCGTGTCACCCATTCCCGTAGCAGCCGAGGTGACGAGGCTCACTTATCTGCGGAAGGCGCCACGTCTCAAATTCAGAGCCTCGTCACCTCGGCTGCTACGGATCCGGTGCGCGCGCTTTCATCAGCGAATGGATGGCTGCGTGACAAGGCACAGATGACGCTGATTTGGAAGGACGAAAAGGACAGGAAGGACACCAACGGCGCCGTTGCAGCACTGGCGACCACTGGCAAAACCCCGCAAACCCGCGCCCAGGCCGCATGGACGCTTGATTGCCTCGGCCAGATGACCTCGGCGCTTGCCGCAAAACTCCTCGCCGACGAAAGCCCCCGCGTCCGTGAGCAGGCGTTGCGTATTGCGGAGAAGCACGAGTCACGCGAAGTGATCGCGGCGGCGGCGAAGCTTGTGGATCACGCGGATGCGAAGGTGCGGCTGCAGCTCGCTTGTTCGTTGGGGGAGTGGCGAAGCCACGCTGCGACAACGGCTCTGGCGCGACTGATTGAGGCGGAAAAGGATGATCTTTATCTCAGTGGCGCGGCGCTCAGTTCCGCCGCAACTCATGGGCTCGGTCTGGTGGGCGATCCTGGAACCCAGCCTGAGATTTCCCAGGAGCTTGTCGCAACTATGTGCGGGGCTGGAGGCGACCAGGCGATTTTGCGCTTGTTTGGCCTCGGTAATGTCGCTGACGGACCATGGTATGAGATCGAAATGCTGCGAAACGTGCTTCGTACCATGAAGCATCAGGGTAGCGCGACAGACCATCTCACCGTGTCCGAAAATGGATCATCAGCAGAGTCCACCCTGCGCGCTGCGATGATCAAGAACTGGCTTGCCACGGCGTCGGTCATGTCAAAATCGGAAGAAATTCTCACGCAACCAGCCAAAGCCAGGAATGTGATCGAGGCCCTACTGTTGCATCCCAAGCATCGGGCCGAGGGGCTTGCTGCGCTGAAAACCAACGTGCTTTCCCTGGATGTTTTCATTGAACTTGCCACTGAGCATGCGGGCGAAGATGCCGCCGCTCTGCTCGTTCGCTGGCCTGACGCGACACCGGCGACGCGAAGCAAGCTGCTTTCAGCAATGCTTGCGTCGAATCAAGGAACGATCGCGGTATTGGAGCGTGTGCGCACCGGTGAGATTACGTTGTCATCATTCGATGCGAGCACACAGTCGCGTCTGCTCAAACATCCGAGCAAGGTCGTCGCAAAGTTGGCGGACGTGGTTTTCTCTCGTGTGGCGATATCCAAGCGCGCCGATGTCATCGCGAAATTCAAACCCGCGCTAACGCTCAAGGGCGATGCAAAAAACGGCGAGGTGGTTTTCTCCCAGCTCTGCATCGCCTGCCACGCGTTGAACGGCAAGGGCATCGACCTGGGGCCGAATCTGGTCTCCGTGCGCGCGCATCCGGCGGACAAGCTCTTGAATTCCATCCTCGATCCGAGCGCGAACATCGAGCCGGGGTTTGTCGCCTATTTCTGCACGCTGAAATCAGGGCAGCAGTTCTACGGCTGCATCGCCAGCGAGACGGCGAACTCGATCACGCTGAAGCAGGCGGGCGGCATCAGCACGAATCTTCTGCGCAGCGAGATCGCCTCATTAAAGAGCGCGAACGTGTCGCTAATGCCTGACGGACTGGAGGCCTCGCTCACGCCGCAATCGCTGGCGGATGTGATCGCGTTTTTGAAGGGCGCGGGTGGTGCTTCATCTCGATAACGGGTTGCCGTTCTCACACGCTGCGATTGACATTCGCGCGCCCGTGTTCCTTCTTCCGCGTGCTCCGACAGCGCCCTAGGCAATCCCGACCCATCTCGCCGCATGGCCAGCAAACGCCAGCAACCGCAGGACACCTCCCCGCCCAACGCACGCGGAGGCGGACAAATCATCGTAAAGCTCTGCGGCATGAGCGAGGCAGGCATCACCTTCTGGTCGCGCCATCAGTTTGATGTGGCAGCCGAGCTTCAACTGCGCGTGCGCCGCGAAGCGCTCCCGGCCGCGCTTCGTGAGTCGATCAAGTCTGACGACCACGGGTGGGCGAGCGTGCGCGGTTTCGTCGTCGAGTGCCGGGCAGTGCGCCGTGCGAATGGAGCGACAGCTTTCCGCATCTCGCTCGTGCTCGATGTCGCGCTCACCGCGCCACGCCCGTCATTGCGGGACATGCCGCCGCCTTTGCCGATGTGCCACGCCGCGCCGCGAGTGTTCGGTTTGAACTAGCGCCGCCGTTCTTCCGCTTGCCATCACGCACCGCCGCACATAATTGGCGGCCATGAAAACCTGGATCACCTCGCTCCTTTCGCTCGCACTTGCCGCCACCCTCAGTGCGGCTGACAGCGGGAAAATCGTCGCCCTCATCATCGACGGACAGAACAATCACAAATGGGACATCACCACCCCGGTGCTCAAGCACGCATTGGAATCCTCCGGCGTCTTCGCCGTCTCAGTCAGCACCACTCCGCCCAAGGGCGCGAAGCCCGATGATTGGAAGAGCTTTCATCCCAAGTTCAGCGACTACGGCGTCGTGATCAGCAACTACAACGGCGAGCCTTGGCCCGAGGCAGTGCGCAAAGACTTCGACGCTTACGTCTCCGGCGGCGGCGGCTTCGTGTCCGTTCACGCGGCGAACAACTCTTTCCCCGAGTGGACCGAGTACAACAAAATGATCGGTGTGGGCGGCTGGGGCGGACGCGATGAAAAATCCGGCCCGTGGCTCTATGTCAAAGACGGCAAGCTCTTCCGCGACAACGCCGCCGGCAAAGGCGGCGCGCACGGCCCCCAGCACGAGTTCGTCGTCGAGACCATCAACGCCGACCATCCCATCACGCGCGGCCTGCCAAAGAAATGGCTGCACTCCAAGGACGAGCTATACAGCCGCCTGCGTGGTCCGGCGGAGAATGTCGAGATACTCACCGCCTCCATGTCCGACTCATCCGAGAAAATGGAGCCGAACAACATGGTGCTCAGCTATGGCAAAGGCCGCGTCTTCCACACCACGCTCGGTCACGCCGACTACTCCATGCTCGAAGTCGGCTTTTATGAAATCATCCAGCGCGGCGCCGAATGGGCCGCCACGGGCGACTGCAAAGCCACCGGCAACGTGCCCGCGAAATTTCCGACAGCGGACAAAATCAGCGTGGTGGAACTCGCCGGGCATCCCAAACAACAGCCGCCCGCACCAAAGCCAGCGGGGAATAAGTAAGGTCATTGTCTCCGCGTCTCATAGTCTTCCCAGCCTTCCCATGAGAATCCGCTCCTTTAAAGGTCTCGTCCCGGCTCCGCAGCACGCTGCCGCCGTCGCCGCCGTGCCGTATGATGTCGTGAACCGCGACGAGGCGCACGCGCTTGCCAAAGATAATCCGCTCAACCTCCTGCACGTCGATCGCGCGGAGATTGATCTGCATCCTGACATCGATCCGTACTCCGCCGCTGTTTATGAAAAGGCTCGCAACACCTTTTTGAAACTCCAGCAGGACGGCGTGCTCGTGCGCGAGGCAAAGCCCTGCATGTACGCCTACCGCCAGACCATGGGCGAGCACAGCCAGACCGGCCTGGTCTGCGTGTGCCACATCGAGGAATACGAGAAGGACATCATCAAGAAGCACGAGAAGACACGCCCCGACAAAGAGGACGACCGCACACGTCTCGTGGACAAGCTGAGCGCAAACACCGGCCCCATCTTCCTCACCTATCGCGGTCACGCTGGAGTGAGCGCGCTCATCCGTGTGCATCAGCAAAAGGAAGCGCCGATCTATGACATCACCGCGTCTGATGGCGTGCGGCACGAAGTGTGGCGGCTCCCACTTGGCAAATGCGTCTCCATCACCTCGATCTTCGAGGCCGACATTCCCTGCGCCTACGTCGCCGATGGTCATCACCGCGCCGCGAGCGCATTCCGCGTCGGCACCGAGCGCCGCAAAGCAAACTCCAATCACGACGGCAGCGAGGATTACAACTGGTTCCTCTCCGTGCTCTTCCCCGGCAAGGAGCTGAACATCCTGCCTTACAACCGCGCGGTGAAGGACCTCAACTGCATCAGCCGCGAGGACTTCATCAAAAAAGTCGGCCAGATTTTCAAACTCCAGCCCACCACGTTGAAAACACCGACGCGCCCAGGCCATTGCTGCATGTATCTCAAGGACCAGTGGTACCTGCTGGAGTGGACCGCGCCGCCTGAAGCCTCGCCCATTCACAAGCTCGACGTAAGCATCCTCCAGGATCGCCTGCTCAAACCCGTCTTAGCCATCGACGACCCGCGCACCAGCAAGCGCATCGACTTCATCGGCGGCATCCGTGGAACCGCGGAACTCGAACGTCTCGTGGACAGCCGCGATTTCGCCGTCGCATTCTCCATGCACGCCACGACCGTCGATCAGCTCATGGCCATCTCCGACGCCGGCCAGATCATGCCTCCGAAGAGCACCTGGTTCGAGCCGAAGCTGCGCAGCGGGCTTTTCATCCACACGTTTTAAGATCATGCGCGCGTTGCTCACCGCCGAGGAAATTCAGACGCGACTCGCCGCGCTTCCCGGCTGGAGTCTCGAAGGCAATGAGATCGTGAAGACCTTCTCGTTTCCCAGCTACCTCGCCGGCATCGACTCCGTCAACACAGTCGCCAAACACGCCGAGGAGATGAACCATCACCCCGACCTCCACATCGGCTGGCGTAAAGTTACGGTTCGTCTCAGCACCCACAGCGAGGGCGGCGTGACAGAGCTGGATTTCAAACTGGCGGCGCTCTGCCAGTAGGTGCGCAGGCACCAGCGCCCTACTTCAGCTCCACAAGCTTGAAGTCTTTGAACTGCACCACCATCGGCGGACCAGCGTGGATTTGCAGGGCCAGCAGGCCTTCCTTCGCGCCAACAGTCGATTCGTCGTTCACATCGACCGTCTGCTTGTCATTGATGAAGTGCTGCAAGTGGCCGCCTTTGGCGATGATTTTGTATGAGTTCCAGTCCTCGCTCTTGATCGTGGCTTGAATCTCATCGGAGTTTCCGACCGCGCCAGTGACCTCGACCTTGGCCTTTTTTGCGTCATCGCCGTCTTTGATCACGGTTTTCTCACCGCGCTTTGCCAGAATGCCGCGACCTCTCTCTTCATAGAGGATGCCGCTGTAAGTTTTGCCCGCTTCAAAGTCCGCCTGATAGCCACTGATGACCGGCCCCATCTCGCCTTTCTCCAGCTCCTTGCTGCGGTACTGCACGCCGGAGTTTCCCTTCTCGATGCGGTACTGGAAGGTCAGCTCAAAGTCCTTCACCGTGCCCGCGCGCCAGATGAGGAAGGTGTTGTGCTTGAGCGTTGACTTCTTCGGATCAGCCGGATCAGCGGCCGTCCTGCCCGTGATGCAACCATCCTGCACCGACCACAGCTCCA
>JANPIW010000490.1:0-4664 GCA_031425215.1 Verrucomicrobiaceae bacterium | reverse complement strand
TAGTTTGAAGCCTGAGCTTGGCGTGGCGGTGCTCGATGTGGGGAGCCGCGATGGTGTGAAGCCAGGTATGCCGTTTGAGATTTATCGCGAGGACAAACCCATGGCCCGCGCGCTCGTGACGGATGTCCGTCGTGGCGTCAGCGGTGCCGTGGTGCAGGAACTCATGAACAACGCTGATCCGGTGAAAGTGGGCGACCGCGGCCAGATCGATCCCAACCGGGCCTTTTAATCCAAACCCTTTTTATGCAGGTAAAATCAGTCTATAAATACGCCAGAACATCCGCCGCGAAAGCGCGCGAGGTCGCACGCGCCATCCAGGGGATGCCGATCTCCGCAGCGCTCAGCGTCCTGGATTTCACGCCGAAAAAGGCAGCCTTCCTCTTTGGCAAGACGCTCCGTTCCGCCATCGCGAATGCGGAGAACAACCATGAGCTTGATGTCGAGGAGATGATTGTCATCTCGGCGACAGCCACCGACGGCCCGTCCCTCTCACGCATCATGCCACGCGCGCGTGGCTCGGCGGCACCTATCAAGAAGCGCATGTGCCATATCACCGTCATCATTGGTGCCAAGGCTGCTGAGTCAGACAAGTCTGAAGCTGCTGACAAGTCCGACGACAAGGCTGGTAAGAAGCCTGCGGCCAAAAAAGCTCCTGCTAAAAAGAAAGCGCCCGCTAAAAAAGCCGCTGCGAAATAATCACCACACAAGAAACACAACGTCATGGGTCAAAAAGTTAATCCGATCGGCTTCCGCCTCGCAGTCAATAAAGACTGGCGCTCGAAATGGTATGCTCCTGAGAAAGAATTTGCCGACGCGCTGCACAGCGATCTCGCGATCCGCAAGTATTTGAAGGACAAGCTCATGCTGGCCGCCGTGGCCAAGATTGTCATTGAGCGCGCTTGGAATCTGGTGCGTGTTACATTGCACACCGCGCGTCCGGGATTGGTTATTGGTCGCAAGGGGCAGGAGATCGACGTGATGAGCCAGAAGGTTTCCGAAATGTGCGGCGGCAAGCAGGTCAAGATTGATATATTTGAGATCAAACAGCCGGAGTTGGACGCGCAACTCGTCGCGGAAGGCGTGGCGGTGCAGCTTGAGCGTCGTATTTCTTTCCGTCGTGCCATGAAGCGCGCGGTGCAGACTGCGATGGACATGGGTGCTGATGGCATTCGTATCCGTTGCGCAGGTCGTCTCGGTGGCGCTGACATCGCGCGTGCCGAGTGGTATCGCCTGGGTTCGGTTCCTCTTCAGACGCTTCGTATCCCGATCGACTACGGCTTTGCCGAGGCGCGCACGGTTTATGGCATCATCGGTGTGAAGTGCTGGATGAACAAAGGCAACGCCCCCGAAGGCAGCCGCCCGCAGACCGAACGTCGTCCGCGTCGTGATCGTGATGATCGTGGCGGCCCGGGCGGTGGCGGCCCAGGCGCTGGCAATGTCGGCCCGCGCGGCGGCAATGCAGGACGTCGTCCGCAGTATGGACAAGGCGGCCAAGGCCAGCAGTCGGGACCGCTACCGACCGCAGCACCAGCAGCCGCTCCTGAAGCCGCAGCGCCCGTTGCAGGCGAGTAATCGAGACAATTTTCCTTTTTAACCCGAGCAGAGATTTTTCATCATGGCCCTTTTGCCCAGCAGAACCAAGTATCGCAAGAGCCAGCGCGGCAGCCGCTCCGGCACCGCCTCGCGCGGCAACAAGATTGATTTCGGTGAGTTCGGACTCCAGACGCTCGAGCGCGGCTGGATCAAGAACAACCAGATCGAAGCCTGCCGCGTGGCGATCACGCGCGAGCTGAAGCGCAAGGGCAAGGTGTTCATCCGCATCTTCCCGCACAAGCCCGTGACGCAGCGTCCGCCGGAAGTCCGAATGGGCAAAGGCAAGGGCGCGCCCGAGTTTTGGGTCGCGGTCGTGCTGCCAGGGCATGTGCTCTTTGAAGTGTCCGGCGTGAATGAGAAGACAGCGCGTGACGCGTGCCGGCTCGCCGCCAGCAAGCTGGGCCTCCGAACGCGTTTCATCGCACGTCACGGCGCGCACTAACCTATTTACAACCGAATTTTAGAAGCCACCACCGGCCATGAAGATCAAAGACCTCCGCGAACTAACCATTGAAGAGCTGACGAACAAGCGTCGTGAGATCAAGCACGAGATGCTGCACCTGCGCGTGCAGCAGGTCAGCGGCCAGCTCGAAAACCCAGCGCGCCTTTATTTGCTGCGCAAGGACGTGGCCCGTATCGAGACACTGCTGACCGAGCGCGCGAAGGCCGCTCCAGCAAAACCAGCTGCGGCGAAGAAACCCGTGGCGACCAAACCGACCGCGCCGACGAAAGCGCCGGCCAAGAAGACCAAGAAGGCGGCTTAACCGCGAAACCACTTAATCCGAACCAGAATTTACGATGAGCGAGGCAGCCATACCGATCCCAGCAACCACCGAGAAACCCAAGGCCGTGCGCAAGACGCGCGTGGGCGAGGTGGTATCGAGCAAGATGAACAAGACCATCACGGTCGAGGTGGAGCGCCGGGTGCCGCACCCCAAGTTCAAAAAAATCGTGCGCTACACGTCAAAGTTTTACGCGCACGATGAGAAATCCGAGGCGAAGGAAGGCGACAAGGTGCGCATCGAGGAGACGCGCCCCATCAGCAAGCTCAAGCGCTGGAAGCTTGTGGAGGTGCTCAAGCACTAAGCAGCGGAGTCAACGCACTTATTTTTAAACCAACCCGAACGCAGAGGAGCAACAGTCTTTATGTTACAGATGGAATCAGAAATCCCGGTGGCCGACAACACGGGCGCCCGCATGGCCGAGATGATCGGTGTGCTGGGCAAGAAGAACACCCGATTCGCCTATGTGGGCGACATCATCACCGCTCACGTGCGTGACAGCACGCCGACCGCAGCGGTGAAGAAGGGTGAGGTCGTGCGCGCCGTCGTGGTGCGCACCGCGCATCCGATCCGTCGCGCCGACGGCTCGATCCTGCGCTTCGACAAGAACGCGATCGTCATCATCGATAAAGACAACAATCCTCGGGGCACCCGCATCTTCGGCCCCGTCGCGCGCGAGTTGCGCGACAAGAACTTCATGAAGATCGTCTCCCTCGCCCCCGAAGTGCTGTAAGACCATGAGCCGCATCAAGACCCACGTTAGAAAAGGCGACACCGTCGTCGTCATCGCCGGAGCCGCCAAAGGCGCGCAAGGCACCGTCCTGGAAGTGCAGCCCGCGAAGAACCGCGTGCTCATCGAAGGAGTGCGCATGATCAAAAAATGCGTCAAGCCCTCGCAGGAGCGCCCGAACGGCGGCATCATCGAGAAAGAAGGCCCCATCCACATTTCCAACGTCAAGCTCGCCGCCCCGGTCGAGAAGAAAGATGACGGCAAGAAGCCCGCGAAGAAGAAGAAAGTTGAAAAGAAATAGCATCCAGGCAATTTGCCTCCCCCTCTGACCACCCGCCGCGCGCATCGGAATGCGAGCGGCCCCCGGAGGAAAGGCGGCAGCCACCAAAGCCCCTGAACCATGGAAGTAGAACTCAAAAAACTGTACAAAGACAAGCTGCGCGCCTCATTGAAGGAGCAGCTCAAACTCGCGAACGTGCACCAGGTGCCGAAGCTCGAAAAGATCGTTGTGAACTGCTCGATCGGCAAACAAGCCGAGCGCAAGCAGGCCATTGAAGACGCTGTGAACGAAGTGTCACTCATCACCGGCCAGAAGCCGATCATCACCTTCTCCAAGAAAGCCATCGCCAGCTTCAAGCTGCGTGAGAACGAGGCCATCGGCGTGAAGGTCACCCTTCGCGGCGACCGCATGTATGATTTCATGATGCGTCTCGTGCGCACCTCGATGCCGCGTATTCGTGACTTCCGCGGCGTGGCTCCCCGTTCCTTTGACGGACGCGGCAATTACACGCTCGGCATCACCGACCAGTCCATCTTCCCTGAAGTCGAGCTCGACAAGGTGAAACGCCAGCTCGGCTTTGACGTGACGTTTGTCACCTCGACCAACAACGACGACCACGCCCGCGAGCTGCTGCGCGCGCTGGGCATGCCGTTCCGCAAGCGCATGGCTGCGCTGAAAAAAGACGGGGAGCCGAGCGCCAATGAAAGCGCAGAGCAAGCCGAGACAGCCAACGCCTAACCCCATAAGATTGACCTATGAGCGCAATGACCGATCCCATCGCCGATTTCCTGACCCGCATCCGCAACGCGGCAAACGCGGGCCAGGAGGAGGTGCTCGCACCTTTCTCCAAGATCAAAGCCGACATGTCCCGCATCCTCCAGGAAGAAGGCTACATCTGGAGCTATGAAGTCGATACCAAGCAGACGCACCCGCGCCTCAAGCTGAAACTCAAATACCAGGGCAAGTCCGCTGTGATCAAGAATTTGAAGCGCGTGTCCAAGCCCGGCATCCGCAGCTATGTGTCCGTCGATGAGATTCCCAAAGTGCTCGGCGGACTCGGTGTCGCCATCCTAAGCACCTCGCGCGGCATCATGAGCGGATCCAAGGCGCGCAAATCGAAGCTCGGCGGCGAGCTTCTGGCCACGGTCTATTAATCGAACCCCGAACGCAAAACCAAGACAATGTCACGAGTAGGAAAGCAACCCATTCAACTGCCTGAGAAGGTGACCGTGAAAATCGGCGCCGACAGGAACGTGCTGACGATGGTCGCGATGTCCTT
>JANPIW010000489.1:0-4141 GCA_031425215.1 Verrucomicrobiaceae bacterium | reverse complement strand
AATATTCAGCCCACCGCCCACGCCCGCCCACTCGACATTCGCTTTGCCATCGAAGCGATGAATCCGGTGCGCCGACGTGCTCCAATACGCCCGCCCTTCCGCATCGAAAACCAATCCCCACGGTGCCTGCGCCGCGTGCTGCGCCCACACCTCGCTCATCGTGCCATCGAGCTTCTCCGACGCACGACGCACCATCTGCGCGGCAAAGTCCGTGACGAACAACCGCCCGCCCTGCACCGCGATTTGCGTCATGCCGCCGGGCGATGCCAGCGCCACGTCCGCCTTCCATTCACCCGTCTTGCCATCGAAGCGCTTCACCTTCCCATCGCCCTGACTCGCCACCAGCAAGTCACCCTCATGCCACGCCATCCCCGTCGCGCGAAACAAACGCCCGCCATAGCCCTCCGGCACATCCAGCCACGTCTCCATCTTCCCGGCGTTCCGTGGATCGAAGCGCAGCACATTACCGACACCACCCGGCACGCCCGTTGAAATGAGCAGCCGCCCCTCGGCATCGAAAAGAATCTCATTCGATGAAGGCAACCCGCTGATGACCGTCCCCACATGCGCACCCGTTTCGGAATCATAGCGCTCCACTTTCCCGGAGCCATTCATGAGCACCAGCATGTCCGCAGCCGACACGACCAACGGCAAGCCGGCCAGCATCAGCGATGCCGCCAGCAGCCGTCGAAACCAAGGGTGTCCAATCTTCATGACGAGAGTCTAGCCAGACAGCGCAGAAAAGGCTATGGCCCGACCGCTAAAAATTGGTAATATCCTCTTACTGCGATGAACCGCCTCCAGACCGCCTTTTTCCACGAAGTAGCCGACACGACACAGCTCTTACAAGCGCTGGAGCACTTGCCCGGCGCCCTTTTCATGATCAAGAACCTCGACTCCCGCTACATCTACATGAGCCGGGCACTGAGAGAAGCCATCAACCTCCAGCAAGGGCAGGAAGTCATCGGGAAAACCGACTTCGACCTCTTCCCGAAGATCATCGCCGAGAGCTTCCGGCAGAACGACTTGCTCGTCTTCAAGCACGGCAAGCCATTGGTAAATGAGGTGCATGCCACCAGCTATCTCGCCCATGCGCCTCAGTGGTATTTCTCCAGCAAATACCCGCTGCACAACCGGGCCGGAAAAATCATCGGCCTCATCACCATCAACCGCCGCTACAGCGAAGTCATGGGCCACGATGCCGAACTCAACCGGCTGCTGCCCGCCCTCGAACATGTCTTTCGCAACTACGCCGACGCCATCACCATCGCCACCCTGGCCAAGCTATGCAGCCTGTCCGAAAGCCAGTTCATGCGCGTCTTCCGGCAGGGTATGAAAATGACCGCGCAAGTCTTCGTCGAACAGGTGCGCATGTTCCACGCGATCGACGCCATCAAACACACCGCCCACAGCATCGCGCACATCGCCTTGGATAACGGCTTTTACGACCACAGCGCCTTCGTAAAGCGCTTCAAAAAATTCACCGGCACCACGCCACTTAACTACCGGAGGGAGCAGCAAACGAAACTTAAAGCCGACCGCGCCATCGCTTTACCAAAAGTGAAGTAGCAACGGCCACCCCATCCGTTTGACGAAGAACGAATCTACCCCCGTCCTCAGATAGATTGGATGGTATTCGCAGCCAAAGAAAACGCTATCCGGCGACAAGAAGCCGGAAAATTAAGGTTCAAGTGGTTGCGTTACGGACGAATCGGCCCCGAGGAGGAAGGCGGCAACTTCGCGAACAAAGTCACCACCGAACGCGACGGAAGCTTGAAATGGGGCTGGCCGCTCAAATCGGGGAGTGCCCGGAACTTCTCGCCCGCCTCAGTGGTGCGATAGGCTTTCCAAGAGTTCGCCTTTGTATTGTTCGCCTTCAAAACGCAGTCCTGCTCGGCTTCACTCGCATTCACGAGCACGATGGCGTCAGGATGTTTCGTGCCGTTGCTCGCGAATGCCATCACGCGCACAGCATCCTCCATGCTCTCCGCTTTCGCCACGCTCATGCCTGGTTGTCCGGCACGGCTCATCTGTTTGAGGAAGTAGTAGGGATGCGTCAGAGCGAGGCTGCCGTCCTTCTGCTGCATGATGGCGGCGTTGGGGTTCTTGGGAGCGGGCCGCCATTCGCTGAGATTCTTGCTCACCTGCCAGGTGATGATGCCGTTCACGCCGACCTTGTAGAGTTGCGAATGTGTGTGCAGCACGAAGTCCACGCCGCCTTTGCGCCAGTCATGCGAGGTCGTCCACACAGGCACGTCTGGCTTCTTTTCGCGTGCCTTTCTCACAAAGTCCGGCCCCCACTGGTCGCTGCGGCCAAAGCTGTGCGCGGCGACTATGCCAAGCGCGCTGGTGAGTTCCTTGGTGCGCGTGAAGGGGTAGTAGTTCGCGCCATCCCAGCCTGTGGACTCGGTCGGGGTAAAGCCCACGTCGGGCAGCAGCGCGTGCATCCGCTTCATCATGTCCACCATCTCAGAGTCCTTCCACGCGAGGTTATAGTCGGAGTTTCCTTTCGGCTCCATGCCATCGTCGGTGAAGAAATCCGCGCCCTTGGCCTCATTGCTCAGGCTGAGGAACTCGACCTGCACCCCCTCCTTGTCTTTGAGGAACTTCAACCATGCGGCCATGTAGCGCGCCAGGGCCTCTGCTTGTATGGGATCGAAATCGCGCGCGAGCAGCTTCTTCTGCTTTGTCGCCCAAGCGGGCGGCCCGTAGAGCGTGGTTATGACGCGCAAGGTGCGGCTTTGGGCCTGTGAGCGCTTCACCGCTTCGCGTAAAAAGTATCGTGACCATTTCGTCGTGCGCTCGAAGTCATACGGACCATTCGGTGTTGCCTGACCCCACGGATCGAGGAAGATCTTGTGCAGCGCCAGTCCAAGCCCATCCGGGCCATACAACGCATCCATCAACTCCTGCCGCTGCGCTTCCGTGAGCTTGCTGAAACCGCCGTAGTCTTGGGGCCACTTCTCATAGTCCCGCGTCTGCGCCGTCTCCACATAGTTCACACCGAAGCCATGCCACGGCTGGAGTTTGGTATTGAAATCTACGCTGATGTGAGCGGGCTCAGCATGAAGGAGGGCGGCGGCGAAAAACGGGAGGAAGGTTAGTTTGTTCATCCCTGATGATGACTCGCGGGCAGTGCTTCTTAGCAGTCATTCAATCACGACTTCACCGCTTCGGGTGGTTTTTGAAAAAAGCCCAGATGGCTGCGGTGGCATCGAAGTCACGGCAGACCTTGCCTATGATGCGCTCCGGCAGGTATTGCGGGCCGCCGGGCCAAGTGTGACCGCCACCTTCGATGTCATTGAGCGTGACCTCGGAACCTTCGCGTCCGCCCTGCCAGGTCTTCGAGCGGACAATACAACCGTCGTCGGCATTCTTGTCGGGCAGCGAACTTATCTGGGGTTCAGCGGTGCAGCCGTTGTGCGTGACCCACAGCTTTACCGCCGCATCCGTGGCGATGACCTTGCCGCGCGGGCCGGGGACAATGCCGCCGCCGCCATAAGGCAGCAGGGGGTCCGCCGTGTTTTGGAGAATGCAGACAGACACCGGACGCTCTGGCTTGAACACGAGATGAAACGGGTCGGCAATGCCGCCCGCCACCGGAGCGATGGCCGCGATGCGTGGCGACAAATGCGCGGCGAGGTAATGACAGAATTCCGCCATTGGAGATGCCCGTCGCAAAAACTCGCTTCTCGTCCACAGGCAACCGCTTCTTCAAATCGTCCAACAGCGCGGCGACAAAGCCCACGTCGTCAATCTTCTCCCGATGCGCCCGGCTAATGGATTGTTCGCGCCCGTCGTTCCAGTTGCCGCCGACCCCCTCGGGATAGACCACGACGAAGCCCTCTCGGTTAGCGATCTCATTCCTGCCGCCTTGCTCCCGCCTCCATGAAACACGAGCACCACGGGCACGGGCTTGGTTTTGTCGAGTTTCGCGGGCACATGCAGGAGATAACTGCGCGGCATTTCTGCCACCGTCAGCGAGAGGGTTTCCAGGCCAGCAGGCTGGGCATGAACCAGAACGGGGCATAGCCACAAACATACGGTGAAGCAGGAGAGAATGCGTAAGTGAGGCATAAGTGAAATTTTCTAGGGAGTGGCCGCGTCTAGTTTTAAAACCTGCAGTGCAAAGTGTCACAGC
>JANPIW010000488.1:0-20658 GCA_031425215.1 Verrucomicrobiaceae bacterium | reverse complement strand
CTCGACCAAATCTTTGGAGTAATCCGAAGGCGTCGTGACGGGGAATGCAGGCGCGGCGGGGTCGATGTTGATGGGCGAGCAATAGACCTCGAGCTGCGGCCGCACTTGCTTGACGAAGAACTGGCAGATGCCCGTCACCTCCGCGAGATACGGCACCAGCGTAAACTTAACTGGCACGAAGTCGCTCCACTCGCCCAACTTCAAAATCAGATCGTGCTCCTGAATGCGCACACGCACGAGCGGATGCTCCGCGTCGCGCTCGATGGTGAAGGGTATCTCCGACATCGGCGCGGCTTTCTCGAACGAGTTTGCCGGTCCGCGCAGCGTGCAATACGCCAGCCCGCGCTGGAGCCGAATCCGCTCGATGTAGCCACCCGACACATCGCGCGTGCTTTGATTCGGATCAGTCGTGTAAAAGGAAAAAATGCCGTAGCTCCCGTGGATGTCCGGCGCGGTGAGGCCGCACAGCGTCTTCGCCTTGGTCGCGCTGGGCGGATAATTCACCGGCGCGCGCAGCGCCCAGCTCGGCACGCCCGCCTCCTGCAACACGTCCCAGAGAGCGGGGCCTTGGCGCGACAGCTCGAGCTTCGATGACGAGAGCGGGAATGTGTACTTGCCAATATCGATGGCGTTCTTCGGCGGCGTGGTGCTCGCTGTGGAAAGCTCCGCCGTCAGTGTGGCCGGATCACGCGTGATGAAATCGTAAATGCCGTGCCCGCCCGGATCCATGCCGGAAATAAAAGTGGCCCAAGCCACCGGACTCTGCGGCGGGAAAGTCGTGCGCAATTTGCGGAACCCGCCGGCGGCCAGGAGCTTTTTGCAGTTCGGCATCCGTCCTTCAGCCGCATATTTGTGCAGCAGCGTCGGATCCATCCCGTCCGCGCCGACGACCGCGATCTTCGGCACACCGCGCAAACTCCCCGCGCGCACGATGGCCGGAAAGCTCATCGCCCCCGCGCCTGCGAGCGAGACAAATTTCCGTCTGTCGATCAAAGGCGGGTGCTTCGTGCTGGGTTTCGGGTCGTGTTGCATCACCAGTGCTGGTTGGATTCCAAAAAGGACGACGAGAATACGAGTGGCCCCATTGATTCGCCTCGAGAATCGGGATCAGGGACTCGGGCTTGACTTGGATGCCTTCATTAGCGCCACACCATTGTGGTTCTCTATCGTTTTGAACACCTGTGTGTTCATAAACACATGCATGTAGCAGTGATGCACGGTCAAAACCAAATCCTGCAGCTCTTCGTCCGAGTCTCCTTTTGACTCGAGCGATTTTACATTCAGGCCCATCGCAAGGCAGTCCTCATAATGGATATGCAATTCATGCGTCTTGTTCTTTGGGTAATGCGACAGGGTATCCACGATGGACTTCGCCCTGATTTTTGCATCGTCCGCCCCGGCGAACATCACACTGGAAAGCTGTTGCTCAACAAAGGCATTTGACCATTCAATGGCATTTTTGCATCGCAGCAGGAAGGTGGGCCTGTATTGCGAGATGATCGGAGCCCAGGCTGCCGTCTTCGACGGATCTCTTTTGATCTCCTCACAGGCAGTCTGGAATTCTGTGAGCACTCCGTATGCGGGAACTCCATTCACCTGGGGATCAATGGGGCCGAGATTCGAGTGCTTTCCCATCCATATTTCTTTGCAGGAACAAGCGATCATGGTGCCGGCGGACATCGCTATCTGCGGGACGAAGGCTCGAATATCATTTCCAAACACCTTGTGCAGATAATCAACAATTGACTGCGTTGACGCGATGCTGCCGCCTGGTGTGTGGAGCAGGAGGTCCAAGCCCTTGGCCTTGTCCATCTTGTGGACGGCCATCATAAATCCGTTCTTGTCCTCGTCTGTTATTTCAGTTCCGCCAATATGAGGCTTGGACAGCCAACCTGAGTAATACGCAATGATATTGCGACCCGTCTTCTGGTGTAGTTGGGAGAGGTACTTGTGACGCACAATGTCGTGCGCACTCCTGGCAATGCGCTCGCCATTCGCCGCCTGATTCTGAACCTCGTTTAGAACTGCGGCCCAATTAGGCATGCTCTAGAGTTTCAATATTTCCGTAGCTACTTTCCGTTTCAGGAAAAAATTTTGGCCACGGTTGATCCAGGGAGAAGTGCTCGTTTCCCTCGTGCCATAGGGGCGAGGGCGCGGGAACGAAATAGCTCTCATACAGGGTGGTCAAATTGACCTCTTCATCCACCTCGGACTTCGGGCGGGCGACGGTGGGCGTTTGCGGATTGGCGGCTATGGACGGCATGCGATTAGTAGCGTGACGCTACCATAAACGAGCGGAACCTGAGATTCAGTCCAAATCTTCACTTTTGTTAAAAATCCCTTCCCTCCCAACCTGAGCTTTAGTTAACTGCCATCAGTTGGCAGCAACTGCGGTTTCGTTTCCCTTCTAAAGATTCACTCCATGAACCCAGCGTCTGATCCTGCACCGTCCTGGCTCATCTTCGCCATCGTTGGCGGCTTCTTCGTCATCTTTCCTCTCTTCTGGTGCTTCGTGGTATGGCTCATCAGTCACGTCGGCGGATGGCAGCGGCTCGCGAAGCGATATAAGGCTGGTGAATACCGGGTGGTCACTGGCGACCTGCACAAAGGTGTCCAAGGCATGGTGGGGATTGCGAACTACAAGGGCACGCTCACGCTTCATTTCAATGCAGAGGGATTCTTCATGGAAGTGATGCCGCTTTTCAAAATAGGCCACCCGCGCCTTTTCATCCCGTGGTCCGAGATTAGCGCGCGCAAAGATTCCAATCTCCTCTGGTGGAAGCGCCAGCGCCTCAGCATTGGCAATCCTGTGGTGAACACCGTCACACTTCCGACAGGGTTGCTGGAGCAGCACCAGCCGCGTCTCTCTCATTGACATGGTGGCGCAAGTTTCAGATGCTCGGCGCTCTTCACCCCGACAATGACGCGCGCCAACAGATGGAAACAACCGACCCGCAAGCGCGCGCTTGTGCTCCTGGGCGTGGCGGTAGTGGTGAGTCTGCTGCTGGTCGTGCCGCGTCACCTCGCCGAGGTGATGGAGCTCATCCCGAAGACGCAGGAGGAGGTGGCGGAGCAAGAGGAGAAGGGCGCGGGCTTGCTGGAGTTCATCTACACACCCGGACGGTTGCTGCATCGCTTTGAGCGCTGGACCGATGACTCCACGCATCTCTACGGTGTGAAGACTCAAATCGATCCCGACATCATCGTGCTCGGCATCGATGACGCGAGCTTCACCGTCCGGGACACGTCCGCATTCCCCGAGGACATTGAAAAATCGCGCGCGCTCCAGATCATGGGCAAATGGCCGTGGTCCCGCGAGGTGCATGCGCTGGTGCTAGATCGGCTCATCGCCGCTGGCGCTAAGACGGTAATCTTCGATCTGCTGCTACCAGGGGAGTCCGTCCCTTTTCCCGACGGCGACGCGGTTTTCAAACGTGCGCTCGACGAGCACAAGGGCCGCGTCCTCATTGGCGCGGACTGGGTCACTGCCATGAGCGGTAACAGCGGAAATGACGATGTCGCGCTGCCATGGGATTGGTTCATCCCCGAAACCTGGCCCGCTGACGAGCGCGTGGGATCAGTTTCTTTCTGGGTGGAAGACGATGGCGTGATCCGGAAGGCGAGATTTTTGCATTCGTTCTATGCGATGCCTGAAAGGTCGCTGCCATCCTTCGCCGCCGCCATCGTGCGGCTGCAAGGAAGGGCGGAGATCATCCCGAATGATCAAGCGGATCACATCATCCGCTTCAGTGATCCGGCTGCTTATCTGCCATTCGCCGTGCATGAGATCTTCGTGGAGCGGCTCTGGGAGCGGAATTTCGCCAACGGCGAGTTCTTCAAAGACAAGACCGTCTTCGTCGGCCCCTCCGCGCGCTCGTTGCAGGATTTCAAGGAGACGACAGTCGGCACCATGCTGGGTGTGCAAGTCCACGCTCACGCGCTGGCCGCGCTTAAAGCCGGGGCGTTCCTGCACGAGATGCCGCTGGCGCTGCGCATCCTCCTGGGCCTCGCGTTTGCATTTGGATCGGCGCTGCTCGTGCTCGTCTGGAAGCAACCCGTGCTCTGCATGTTCACACTGCTCGGTGTCACCGCGCTCGGTCTGGTGGTGAAGCTCCTGCTTTTCAATCACGCCTCGCTCATCCTGCCGCTCGCTGTGCCGCTGCTCGCGTGGAATCTCACGGGCTTCACCGGCATGACGTGGGATTTCCTCGTGGAGCGGAAACAAAAGCACGCGCTCAAGCGCAGCATCATGCGCTTTCACTCCCCCGACGTGGCGGAGCAGATCGTTGCAAATCCCGAGAGCTACTTCGCCATCCGCGAGGGCGCCGAGCGCGAGATCGCGCTGCTCTTCTCCGACGTGCGCGGCTTTACCAGCATCGCGGAGCAGCTGACCGCGAAACAAATGATGGCGCACCTCAACGAGTACCTCGACGAGATGGTGCGCATCGTTTTCAGGCATGAGGGCGCGGTGGACAAATTCATCGGCGACGCCGTGATGGCTGTGTGGGGTCGCTTTCGTGACAACGCGCAAGAGGCGCAGCTCGCCAACGACGCCTCGCTCGCCGTGCGCGCCGCGTTGCAGATGCGTGAGTCGCTTGTGAAGCTCAATGTCGGATGGAAAGCGAGAGAGATGCCGGAGCTGGCCATCGGCATCGGCATCCACCAGGGCACGGCCATCGTCGGCGAGCTTGGCTCCGCCGAGAAAGCCGAGCTGACCGCCATCGGCGACACGGTGAACCTGGCATCACGACTCGAAGGCGCGACGAAGGAATACGGTGTCGATCTCATCATCAGCGCCGCAGTGCATCAGCGAGTGAAAGATCAGTTTCACTGCCGCACCGCCGATCTCGTGCGCGTGAAAGGCAAGGCTCTGCCTGTGGAGGTGTTCTTCGTCATCGGATCCGTCGCCGAACAACAGCCAGTTGCTCTGGAGCTTTTCGAGCAGGGCGTGCGTTTTTACCGCGAGGGAAGATTCGCCGACGCGCTCCGGCTCTTCCAGCAGACGCAGAAAGACGGACTCGATGACAAGCTCACCCATTTATACATCGAACGCTGCGAGGCAATGATCGCCACGCCGCCGGAGAAATGGGATGGGGTTTTTGTGATGACGAAGAAGTAAGCGCGGCTCACGGCTGCGCCCCCTTCAACCATCGCTCGAACCACGCCTCCATCTTCTCCCACATCTCGGGGAGATAGATGTGGCCGATGCCAGGGTAGAGCGTGTTTTCAAACCTCCCGCGCCCTGCCGTGCCGTGCAGCGCGTACACTTTGCTGACGATGTCGCCGAGTTTTTTCACCCCGTCGGCGGGAGAGCCGCTGTCTTGATCGCCAGTCATGAACAGGATCGCACGCGGTGCGGCCATCGCGATCACGGCCTCGGTGTCGAAGTGCTTCAACATGCCGGGCACGAAGTAGTAAATGCCGTGTGCTTTGAGCATTCCGGCGCGGATCAGCTCCTCATAGCGCGTCATGCAGGCCACGCACACGGCGGCGCGCGGGCGGTCGTCCATCGCCGTCACCCACCACGCGCGCGTGCTGCCCATGCTGATGCCTGTGACGCCGATGCGCGATGCATCGACCTCGGGACGCGAGCACAAGTAATCGAGCGCCATGAGATCATCGCGCACGATCATGCCCCAGAGCGTGCGACCGAGCCAGAGGTTGAACTTCGCCGCCGTCATCTCGCCCGCTGATCCTTTCTGCGACGCGCCATCGGGACCGCGTCCGTTGCGCTCGCCAAAACAACACGCGTCGATGCCGAGCACGACGTAGCCGCGCCGCGCAAGCGTGGGACCGGGCGCGTGCGGGATGTCCTTGTTGCCGAGCATCTCCTCCTTGCCGTTGTCATATTGCCCGCCGTGCCAGTGGCAGTAAAGAATCGCGGGCGCTTTTTTGTCTGCGCTCGCAGCCTTGGGTAGAAAGCAGTAGCCAGACACCATGTCGCCCGCGCCATTGTCAAAGGTGAACTTCTCCTGCCAGTAATCGCCCTTGTCCTCGCGCGAGATGACAGTGACCGCCGGTTTCGCCGGGCGCTGCGGCAGTTCGCCAAGCAATGTCCAAAGCGTGGCGCGGATTTCTTTCCGCTGTTCTTCCCACTCCGATTGTGTCGCGGGAATCTTCAAAGCGGGAATCGCGGGAGCTTTCGCCAGCCATGCAGCAGGCACAGGATTGTCTTGAGCGGCGGACATGGTGGCGATGAAAAGTGGAGCAAGCTTCCAGCTTGCGGTCAGAGAGGAAAGCAGGAGGCGCATGAGGAGATGAAACCACGATTGGCCGCAGATGGGCACTCCTTTTTTCCGCAGATCGTCGGGCCGGTAAAAACCGGCGTCCATACAGATCAACTGCACAATTGAACAGTGCGCGTGTGATGTCATCTTCCTCACCTCATGTCCGACCCAGCCGCCAGCTCCACGCCCGACGCGCCTTTGCGCTGGCTGTTCCTCGATCTGAACAGCTACTTTGCCAGCGTGGAGCAGCAGGTGGACGAGCGCCTGCGCGGCCTCCCCGTCGCCGTCGTGCCAGTGATGACGGACAGCACCTGCGCCATCGCCGCGAGCCGCGAGGCGAAAAAATTTGGCGTGAAGACGGGCACGATGATCGGCGACGCAAAGAGAATGTGCCCCGAACTCGTGCTCGTTCTCGCACGGCACGATCTGTATGTGGAGTTCCATCACAAGATCGTCACGGAGGTGGAGCGGCATTTCCCCGTCCATGCCGTGTGCTCGATCGACGAGATGGCGCTGATGCTCGATCCGCCGCGCCAGCCGCTGGACAAGGCGCTCGATCTTGCGCGGCGCATCAAGACCGGCTTGCGCAAAAACGTTGGCGAGGTCACCACCTGCTCCATCGGCATCGCGTCGAACCGTTTTCTCGGAAAGGTGGCCTCGGATTTGAAAAAGCCCGACGGTCTTGAGGTGATCCACATGCGCGACATGCCGGGCCGGCTGCTGCATCTCGAGTTGCGCGACCTGCCCGGCATCGGACGCAACATGGAGCTGCGGCTGCATCAGGCGAAGATTTTCACCTTCCAGGATTTGTGGGACGCCTCGACACAGGTGCTCCATTCCGTGTGGGGCGGCGTGGGCGGGGACCGCTTCTGGCTCCAGCTCCACGGTGGCGAGCTGGACGACGTGCCCACCGAGCGCCGCACCATCGGACACAGTCATGTGCTCGCGCCCGAGTTTCGCACGCCGCAGCAGGCCGCCATCGTCGCGCGCCGGCTGCTGCTCAAAGCCGCCAGCCGTCTGCGCCGCATGAAACACCGCGCCACCGAGATGAGCCTCAGCGTGCGCGCCGAGGGCCGCGAACGCGCGCGCGGCGAGGCGCATCTGCGCTTCCCCGCCGTGTCAGACAGCTTTGCGCTTGCCGCGCTGATGGAGAAGCTCTGGCTGCGCTGCCTCCGGCAAACGGGCTGGAGCCGGGTGCTGAAAATCAGCGTCACGCTGCATGGCCTGGAAAGCGAGAGCGCGCCGCAGCAGCTTGAGCTTTTCCCTGATCTCGGCAGCCCTGTCTCCGCCAGCAAGGACCGCCGTGAGCGCCTCTCCCAAATCATGGACGACCTCAACCAGCGCTATGGCCGCGACAGCATCGCCCTGGGCTTTCTGCCCGACACGGTGAAGGATTTCTCCGGCACCAAGATCGCCTTCACGCGCATCCCTGATCGCGAGGAGTTCAAGGAGTGACTCTCGACGCCGCATCTGCGAGCGATCTCACACGTTCGCGCTGCGCCAGACCTCGTAAGGCGAGAGTTTCCGCAGGCTCCCGCACTGGCTGAGCGCGAGCGTGGCCCCGGTGATGAGAATGATGCGCGTGATCTTCATGCCAGCCCATGAGGTGCCTTTGAAAAAGTACAAAACGATGAGGAGCAGATAGATCGCCAGCACCAGCGCCATCGTTGTGTTGGAGAATGGCAGCGCGCGTGGTTGCGGCTGAAATCCGCCTGCGACCATGCGGCGGCTTATCGCCTCATCATCAGCTCCCGTCCACACGCCGAGCAGGCTGCCCGTCGGCCTAGCATGAACGCGGTCACCAGCGGGGCGCTTCACAGAGTAGCCCCGCTTGGAGTCGCCCTCGCCACGTTGATTGAGGCCAGTGACACGGAGCCATGCCACCCACGCGTCCGTCGCGGCGGATGCGCCGGGCAGCCGCGCGATGAGCGCGGTCTCGCCGTTTGGAAAAATGGCGAGGCGCGCGACATCGGCTCCGGCGAGAGCGTCGCCAAAAGTTTGCCGTGCATCTTGCACGAACGCGGGGTCGGTGTCGGCGCCAAAGAGAGTTCTGATCGCCGCCGCTCGCGCCTCGATGCCCGGATACGGCTGCGCCAGCACATCAAGCGCGGCCATGAGCGGCTGCTCGGCACGGTGCAGCAAAACGGCTGACCATGCGTGATAAACAATCTGCGGCACCGCAATGAGCGTCATGAATCCGGCGAACCACACAATGGGCCGCAAGGACTGACCCGCGTGCCGCATCATCAGCGCGACCACGCCGCACACGAGCGTGACGATGATCACGAACACGATGCTGCCAATGAGCACGGGACTGGATCGCAGAATCTGGAGCATGGCCCAAGCTCACTGACCCAGCGCCTGATAGCCTGCGGGGACTTTGAAGATCGCAGGATCGACCTTCTGCTCCTTGATGCTTACGAGCGTGGTCGCAAACTTCACGCCGCTGACGGTGGTTTCCGTCCGGATCGCCATGCCGGGCGTCTCGGGCTGCTTCACGCCGGAGGTGTTGAGTTTCTCCAGGGCGGAGAGTTCTTTTTTGAGCTTGTCGTAGCCGGGATAGTCCTTGGTGATCCACATGGATGCCGTGGTGCCCGAGTTCTCCAGCGTGTATTCCTCGCAGTCGTAGCCGTTGATCATCTGCTTCTTGCCGGTGGCAGTGAGTTTTCCCGGTTCGATCTTGAGCGCGTCGGCACTGGCCGTAGCGCCCGCCGCGGCGGCTTTGAGCTGGGCCATATCGACTTTCATGGCCATCTTCTGCTCATGCATGAGCGTGGTCATGTTGCCGGTCTTGATGTCCATGATGACGGAGGTTTCCGTCCCGTTGTCGGTGCGCATCATGTCGCCGCTGATGGACATGGTGGTGCGGGATTTGACTTCTCCGGCGGCAGTTTCCTGGATCATGACGAGATCGGCGCGCGCGAATGTGGCGCAGGCGGCTGCGAAGATGAAGATGGCTTTGGTTTTCATTGGATGTGTTTGGGCGTGTCGGGTTTTGATCGGTTACTCGGCAGGAACTGGCACGGGAATCACGAGCTTGCCGTCTTTCTCGCCGACGGGGACTTTGCTGGTGCTGCTGCCGCCTTCTTCTTTGACCGTGATCACGAGCTGCCACTTCGGCTCGAACGGCATCTTGTACATTTTGCCGTCGGGCATCTCCATGGGCTTGTTGAGCTTTTTGAGCTGCTCGGCGTCGGGCTTGACCAGTTCGATGCTGCTGATCTTCTGCCCGGCATTGGAGCCTTGCATCATTTTAAAGAACTCGATGGTCTCAGCCTGCGCGCCCTTGGTGTGGAGGAAGGATTCCAGCGTTTTGGTGTCTTTGGCTTCGAGGGCTTTTTTGTAGCTCTCGACGAATGCCTTCTCCTCCTCCAGTGTGGAAGCTGCGGCGAGTGTGGCGAGGGCGAGGACGGCGATGTGAGTGATGATGCGTTTCATGTTGTTGTGTTTGTGTTGGGATGCGCCGCGCGGCTGCGCGGTCGTGATGATTCATCTCACAAAACGAGAAAGCCGGGTATGCGCCATTGGTCGGATGCGCGGCTCACCAGCACCTGACCTTGATAACGAACTTATGCGGCGCGTGCTACTTCCCGCTCAGCACTTCGAGCGCGCAGATCGTCGCGGCGTTGCGGCCTTCGACGCCGAGTTTTTCAAAGATGACGCCGAGATGATGCTTCGTCGTGGCCTCGGCCATGCCGAGGATGGCGGCCACGTCGGCGTTGCTCTTGCCCTGCGCGACCCACAGCAGCACCTCGGCCTCGCGCGGGGTGAGGCCGAATTTTTTCTGCAACGGCACATGGCTGCTGAAGTCGGGATTGAATCCGCCGCCGCCCGCGTGATCGACGGCATCCTGGATGACCTCGCTGACGGCTGCGGCGCGCGAGAGGCGCGTCTGCACGGCGGCGAGGAGGTCGTCGCGGTTCACCGGCTTCGTGAGGTAGTCGTCCGCGCCAAAGTTCATGCCGATGCGCAGATCGCTCTTGTCGCTCTTCGCGGTGAGAAAAACAAAGGGCACCGTGGCCATGGTCTTGTCCTCGCGCAGCGCCTGCACCACGCCGTAGCCGTCCATCTCGGGCATCATCACATCGCAGAGGATGAGATCGGGCCGTTTGTCGAGCGCGGCCTTCAGCCCGGTGCGACCGTTCTCGGCGGTGAGCGTCTCGTAGCCTTCCATTTGCAGCATGAGCGCAATGTTCCGCCGCATGGGTGCTTGGTCTTCAATGACGAGAATGGTTTTTTTCATGGCTGATGGGAGGCGCGCGCACCGTGCCGTGCCGCGTGCCTTCCACCATACGACTAACGTCGGATACGCAAACGCTGCCCGGCGTGAAACCATGCGCCACATGACCGCCGTGCAGATCCATAGCATCCGCAAATCCTTCGCCGAGATCGAGCGACACCGCTCCTTGGCGGCGCTGGTGTTTTATCGCCGCCTGTTCGAGATCGCGCCGCAACTGCGGCCCATGTTCAAAAACGACATCGAGGAGCAGGCGCAGAAGCTCACTGACATGCTCGGCGCGCTCATCGGGATGCTGGAGCGCGCCGCCACGCTCTACACCGAGCTGCGCGCGATGGGCGCGCGCCACGCGGCCTACGGTGTGAAGGACGAGCACTACGCGATCGTCGGCCGCGCGCTGCTGGACATGATCGCGGAGGTGCTCGCTGAAAAGTTCACGCCAGAGATGCGCGAGGCGTGGGCGGATCTCTATGCCATGGTGGCGGACACGATGCGTGAAGGGGCGGGAAACGAATTCCCGGCAGCACGAACGCCTGCTACTCCACCCCAGCAAACAAGGGCAGCCACACGGTGAATGTCGTTCCTCCTCCAACCCTCGACACGAAATCCAGCGTGCCGCCGTGCTGCTCGACGCAGCGTCTCACGATCACGAGGCCGAGGCCGGTGCCGGGCGTTTCACCGACGTTTGAGCAGCGGTGGAAGGCGTCGAAAAGTTTTTCGCGATCACCCTCGGGAATGCCGATGCCTTTGTCCTCGACGGTAAAAACGCAGTGCGTGCCGTCGCGCCGCGCAGTGAAGCGCACGGTGCCGCCAGCCGGAGAGTACTTCGCGGCGTTGGACAATAGATTGGCCAGGATGTGGCGGAGGAGCGTCTCATCGCCGCGCGCGCCCTCGAGGGTGGTGAGCGCGCTCCATTCGATGGAGCAGCGGCGATTCGTGACGGAGAGCGACTCGTCTGCGAGCTTTTGCGCGAGCGTGATGAGGTCGATGGGCACGGGGCGGCAGGTGAGCTTGCCGGCCTCGACGCGGCCTAGCACGAGCACCTGCTCCATGAGGCCGCCCATCTGGCGCGTGGCGCGGTAGATGTCCTCGCAGAGTTCTTTGCGCTGCTCCGCCGGCAGTTTTTCATCGTAGTGCCGCATCAGCTCCACGGCGCTCATGGTGATGCCGAGGGGTGTGCGAAACTCGTGCGAGACCAGGGTGACAAAGCGGCTTTTCAACTCGTTCAGCTCGCGCTCAGTGTGCAGCGCCTCGCTCAGATCATCTCGCGCGGATGCCAAATCGCTGGTGCGGTCCGCCACGCGTTTTTCGAGCGTGGCGTTTATTTCGCGGATGGCGGACTCCGATGCGGCGCGCTCTGCGACGACGGCTTTTTGATTGCTGACGGAGCGCCGCAATCCGAGAACCCACGCCGCGAGAACCATCACGCAGGCCGCCGCGCCGCCCACCCCGAGCCACAAGCGACGCTGCCAGACGAAGGACACGACACCGAGCGAGCGGACTTCTTTTTCCGCAGGCAGCGAGTGCCGCGTCTCCATCGCCACCGGCTGCCCCACGGCGATGCCGCGCAACAACACCGAGTCGTCGATGCGCAACGAGGCGAGCGTGCCCTGACGCTGCGAATCGAGATAGGCTAGGATGTCCCTGCCGCCATCCTTCAGCACCAGCGCCGCTTTGGTCAGCGTCGTGGGCGCGACTGTCTCCTGCCCGCGCGCGAAGACGGCGGTCAGCAGCAAGATGAGAATCAGGCGGGCGCGAAACACACGCGAACGTTATCCAAGGCGCGGGAGGGCCAGAATCCGACTTTGGTCTGAGAAACGGGCACGCGGCTCACGGTTGCCCCTTCGCGCGTTCCATGTCATAACGAGCGCACCATGACGCGACGCGCCATCATTCTCCTGCCGCTGCTCCTCTCCCTCGCCGCCTGCGACTCGGGCGAGCCTGGCGTGATGTCTGTGCGCGAATATGAGGGCGATCTCGGCGAGGCTGTGATCCGCCAGCTCATCAAGAGCCTGCCCGATCCGGCACCGGGCGTGCCGAAAAACTACTGCGTCATCTTTGGCGAGTTCGCGCGCGGCGGCGCCCCGATCCCAGCGCGCACGGACTTCATGAGGCGCTTCGACGACTTGAACCTGCCTTTTGTCAGCGCCACCAGCCTCAAGGAGTCCGAGCCTGATCACGCGCTCATCGACCAGCAGTCAGGCCTCTCGCCGTATCTGCTGCAGATTCGCTCCATGAAATCCACGAGCGCCACGACTTGGGATGTCGAGATGGGCTGGGCCTACAAGAAAACGTTCGAGCGCCATTCCTACAAAGTCGAATTGAAGGACGGCAAGCACACCGTCATCAGCAGCGAGCGCATCGAAGGCAACTTCGCTCCGTGACATGATCGCCGCCGCCAGAGCTGGCGAGGGCATCGCCGCGCTGCACGAGCGGATGAAAGCCGCCGCCGAGGTCGCGCGGCTGCCGATGCGCTCGGGGCTGGTGGGCGGCGCGGTCGGCGGAGTGCTCGGCCAGGGCACGGGCAGCTCGCTCGATTTTCAAGACCACCGCCTCTATGCGCCCGGCGATGACCCGCGCCACATCAACTGGCAGGCCTACGCCCGTACCGGTCACTACACGATGAAGCTCTACCGCGAGGAGATCAGCCCGCGCGTCGATCTGCTCATCGACGGCAGCGCGTCAATGTTCCTCGACGAGACAAAAGCAAAGCGTTCGTGGGAGTTGGTGTACTTCTGCGTCGAGAGCGCGCTGCGTCTTGGCGCGGCATTGCGCTGCCACGATGTCTCCGGCGCATCCCCGCTGGAGATCGAGATCGCGCAGCTCCTCGGTCACTGCTGGACGCCGGTCGCTGATGCCGCGCTGGACAAACAAACGCCATCGTGGAGCCGCGCTCCATTGCGTCCCGCATCGCTGCGGGTCGTCATCAGCGATCTCTTGTTTGAAGCCGAGCCATCCGCGTTAATCGCCCCGCTCCTCTCCGGCAAAGGCCGGGCCGTGTTGCTCGCGCCATTCTGCGCCGCCGAGTCCGCGCCGGACTGGGATGGAAATATCGAATTTGAGGATTGCGAGAATCGCCGCGCCGACAAACGCCGCGTCACGCCCGACATGCGCGCACGCTACGACGAAAGCTACCGCGCCCATTTCACCGCCTGGCGCGAAGCCTGCGGCCGCCGCGCCGCGACGCTTGCACGCGTGCCTGCCGAGGGAGATTTTCTCACCGCCCTTCGCGCAGAGGCTGTCGCCTGCGGTGCGCTGGAGATGTGAGCGCTGGCGCGGTGCTTCGTGTGCCACTCATTCACAATGTCAGAACCTCACTTTTTCCCGCCGACATCCTTCGACACGGGAGGCACCCACTCCGCTGGCAAAGGATTCTCCGACGTCAGCGGCAGCTCGTCTCCGTAGTGCTTCTGCCATTTCTCCAGCTTCATCATCAGCGTGGCGATGCGCTGTTTTTGCGCCGGATCATTCGCGAGGTCCTTGATCTCGTCCTTGTCCGCCGCGAAATCAAACAACTGCGTGCGGTTGATCTGCGGGTAGCGGATGAGTTTGTAGCCGTCAGCGATGACTGCACGCTGCACCTTCATGTAGGAGAGAAACATTTCGTCGCGGGTGCGGGCCGCCTTGCCATCAATGACTGGTTTGAAACTGATGCCGTCGATGGTCCGCGGCACCTCGCCGCCCACGAGATCGCAGATCGTCGGGTAGATGTCGAAGAGGTAAACCGGCGCGTCGCTGCCGCCGTTCGTGATGCCGGGGCCTGCGATGAAGAGCGGCGAGTTCATCCCAGCGTTGTAGAGGTTTTGCTTTCCCAGCAGCCCGTGGCTTCCGACGGCGATGCCCTGGTCCGCGGAGAAAACGATGATCGTGTTGTCGAGCTGACCGCTCTCCTTGAGCGCCGCGATGATGCGCCCGATGTGGTGATCCAGCCCGGTGATCGTCGCATAATACTCATGCAGCGTCTTCCTGATCTCCGCTTCCGTGCGCGGCCAGGGCGAGAGCTTCTCGTCGCGGATGGTCATCTCGCCGTTGTCGAACGGGTGCTGCGGGAGGTAGTTCTTCGGCAGCGGGATTTCATCGCGCTTGTAAAGATCGAGGTACTTCTGCGCCGCCACACGCGGGTCGTGCGGATTGCCGAAGGCGAGGTACATGAAGAACGGCTTCCCGCCGTGATCGGCCTTCACAAATTCCACCGCTTCATCCGCGATCTGTCTTCCCGGCTCGCCATCCACACGATCCGCCTTGTCGTTGGCGAGATATTTGTTGGTCTGAAACCGCGCCTGGATTTCCAGGGCTGTGTTGCCCTTTTTGCCGTGATGAAAAGTCACATAGCCCGCAGCCTGCATCGAGAGCGGGAAATTCGGCCCCGCGCCGGGTGCCAGCATCCCCGCCCTGGCTTTTTTGCCAGCATTCTGCGGGACGTAATCCTGGTAGCGAAAGTAAGCATTGCCCGAGAGCAGCATGTTCCGGCTCGGCGTGCAGACTGCGGGCGAGTTTCCGCCGAAGCAAAACGCGTTGCGGAATACGAAGCCGCGATTCACGACGGCATCAAGGTTTGGTGTTTTCACCACTGGATTCCCCAGCGCCGCGATGCTGTCGGCGCGCATGTCATCGGCAAAGAGGAAGAGGACATTGGGCTTTGCAGCCGCGAGCGAGGTGATGGAGAGGCAGATCAGGGCGATGGTTGCTTTCATGGAGAAGATGCAAAACGAGGTGAGAGGGGAAGATGTAGCCGGATTCTCCGCCGCGCCATGGCGCGATGATTCGGGGAGCGCGGTTTCCAGCGCCGGGTCCCTGACCGCGCCCCGCGTTCTTCGGACTTTGCACTGTGCGCTTCCTTCCGCTCCGCTTTCCTACTTGCGGCTGCGCGCGTCCTTCGGAATAGTGCGCTCCCCCGCTCAGGCGGGATGATTTGTTTTTCATGAGCGACACGGCAAAAAAGACGGGCGAACCGTCATTCGAGCAGTCCATGGAGCGACTCGATGAAATCGTGTCATCCATGGAAAACGAGCGCATGTCCCTGGAGGAAATGGTGCACAGCTATGAGGAGGGCGTGGCGCTCCTGCGCTCCTGCCGCCAGCGCATCGACGCCGCCAGGCGCCGCGTCGAGATCATCACCGCCGACCTTGACGGCTCGAAGGCCACCCTCGCACCATTTGAACCCGACAACGCGGCCCCATCCGCCAACGATCTTTCATCCGAAGATGACGATGACAAACCCAAGCCTCGCCGACGCAAGACTGACTCCGCCTCCGATGACATCCGACTTTTCTAAATCGACGCACGCCGCCAGCGCCGCGCCACTGCCCGAAATCAAATCGCCCGCTGATCTCAAGGCGCTGACGCTCGAACAACTGCCCGCGCTCGCGGAAAAAATTCGTGCCGATCTCATCTCGACCCTCGCGGAGACAGGCGGCCATCTCGGGCCGAATCTCGGCGTCGTGGAGCTGACGCTCGCGATGCACCGCGTCTTCAACACGCCGAAGGACAAATTCGTCTGGGACGTGGCGCATCAGGCTTACGTCCACAAAATGCTCACGGGCCGTTGGGACAAGATTCACACCATTCGACAGTATAAGGGCTTGAATGGTTTCGCGCTGCGCACCGAGAGCGAGCACGACTGCTACGGCGCTGGTCACGCCGGCACCGCCATGAGCGCGGCGCTCGGCATGGCAGTCGGTCGCGATCTCAATGGCAGCAAGGACGAGCACGTCGTCGTTGTCGCGGGAGACGCGGCCTTCACCTGCGGACCGACGTTTGAGTCGCTCAACAACGTCGCCGCGCAGACGAAACGATTCATCGTCGTGCTCAACGACAACGAGTGGTCCATCGACAAAAACGTCGGCGCCATCGCGAAGTACTTCAACGCCATCGCCACCAATCCCGCCTATGCCGGCCTCCATCAAAAGGCCGCCGGGTTTGTCGAGGCACTGCTCGGCAAGGGCGTGCGCAAGCTCGCCGGCAAGGTCGAGGAAAGCGCGAAGGGCCTGCTGCTCCCTCAGAGCGAGGCACCGCCGAATCGCAGCGTGATGTTCGAGGAATTCGGCTTCCGCTACTACGGCCCCATCGACGGCCACGACCTGCCTCTGCTCATCAAGACCTTCGAGTTTCTCAAGAAACAAAACGAACCCGTGCTCCTCCACATCATCACGGAGAAAGGCCGCGGCTACAAACCCGCGCTTGATGATCCGGGCAAATTCCACGGCCTCGGCAAGTACAACATCGAGACCGGCGAGACGCAGAACACCGCCACGCCTACGTTCTCGCAGATTTTTGCGCGCAGCGTCACGGACTTCGCCAAGGACGACAAAAAGATCGTCGCCATCACCGCCGCCATGCCCGGCGGCACGGGCCTCAGCGTTTTCAAAAAAGAAATCCCCGAGCGGTACTTTGATGTGGGCATCGCCGAGGAGCACGCCGCGCTCTTCGCCTGCGGCCTCGCCGTGCAAGGGCTGCGGCCGTTTCTCACGATCTATTCCACGTTCATGCAGCGCGCGATCGACATGATCATCCATGACATGGCCATCCAGAATCTCCCCGTGCGCATGTGCATGGATCGCGGCGGCCTCAGCGGTGACGACGGCCCCACGCATCACGGCCTCTTTGACATCGCCTACCTGCGCGGCATCCCCGGCATCATCCACATGCAGCCAAAGGATGAGGACGAGTTCGTTGACATGCTCTGGACGATGGCGAACCACGACAAAGGGCCCATCGCCATCCGCTACCCGCGCGGCACAGGCACTGGCGCGAAACCGAAAGACACGCCTCAGCTCCTCGAGATCGGCAAGGCCGAGGTCGTGGCTGATGGCAGCGATGTCGCGCTCATCGGCCTTGGCTCCATGTTCGAGATGGCGGAAAAGGCGAAGAAGCTCCTCGAAGAAAAAGGCCTCTCCGTCGCGCTGATCAATCCGCGCTGGATCAAACCGCTCGACACGGCCGTGCTCGAAAGCTTCGCGCGCAAAGTGAAGGTCATCTGCACCATCGAGGATCACGTCCTGCACAACGGCTTCGGCTGCGCCGTGATGGAGCATTTGCACGAGCAGAACATCCAAACGCCTGTCGCGCGCATCGGCTGGCCCGACGAGTTTGTGGAGCACGGAAACGTCCCCGCCCTGCGTGAAAAGCACGGCCTCACCGCCGAGAACGTGGCGGCCAAAGTGCTGGCGGCGCTGTAAGCCATGCGCCGAAGTCCGGTCAGTGCGCTGAACGTCAGCGACACGCGCGACGAAAATGCGTTGTAAATAAATTGAGCGCGGACTTTGGCCAACCTGTCTCAAGACGGGATGCTCGAAATCCAAAAGGACAAGGCGTTCCAACGCAATGAACTGCTCGCTAACGGCCTGAGCTTTGAGGAAGCCAAGCGCATGGTGAGCGGGGAGTTCCGCAATTTTCGTCACGCCTTCATCAAAGGTGTTCGTGTTTCGACAGGGGCCGTTCCCGAAGGGGGACGACAGTCCAGACGCAGCATGCAAAGCGAGAGCATCGGTCCAGGGGGCGGAAAAACCTGAGGCACGCGAAGCTTGCATTTCGCGCCCGCGCCATGTGGAGTGCGGCGCATCATGCCACGCGATCTCCACGCCACGCTTCAAAAACATTTCGGCCACGCCGCGTTTCGTGCTGGACAGGAGCGTGTGATGGAAGCGCTGCTCGCGGGGCGCAGCGCGCTGGCTTTGTTTCCCACCAGCGCGGGGAAATCTCTCTGCTACCAGCTCCCGGCGCTGTTGATGGATGGCGTGACGCTGGTGATCTCCCCGCTCATCGCGCTGATGAAGGACCAAGTGGAGGCACTGCGGGCGCGCGGCATCGCGGCGGCGCGGCTGGATTCATCGCTCTCACCCGATGAGGCGGCGAAGGTGTTCGAGGACATGCGCGGCGGAAAATTGAAGCTGCTCTACATCGCGCCGGAGCGGCTGATGAATGAAAACTTCGTCGAGCGGCTCAAGCGCCTGCGCATCGCGATGATGGCTGTCGATGAGGCGCACTGCATTTCTGAATGGGGGCACAACTTCCGGCCCGAGTATCTGCGCCTCGCACTCGTCGCGCGCGAGCTGCGCATTCATCCCGTGCTCGCGCTCACTGCCACGGCCACGCCGGAGGTGGCGCGTGACATCTGCACGGCGTTCGGCATCGCGGATGGTGATCATGTGCAGACGTCGTTTCACCGCGCGAATCTGCACTACCGCATCATGCCGTGCTCGGGCCGCGCACGGCTGGAGCATCTGACAAAGGTTCTGCTCAAGCGCCCGGTGCCGAGCATCGTTTATGTCACGCTACAACGCACCGCCGAGGAGGTGGCCACGCATTTGCAGCGGAGCGGCGTGAACGCGCTGGCGTATCATGCCGGCCTCTCCGACGACCATCGCAGCGCGGCGCAGGATGGCTTCATGGGCGGTGCGACGCAGGTGATCGTGGCCACGATCGCCTTCGGCATGGGCATCGACAAAGCGGACATCCGCGCCGTGTATCATTACAATCTGCCTAAAACGCTGGAGAACTACATGCAGGAGACGGGCCGCGCGGGCCGCGATGGGAAGCCCTCCGTGTGCGAGCTGCTCGCGAGTGGCGATGACCTCATCACGCTGGAGAATTTTACTTTTGGCGACACACCCACGCCGCAAGGGCTGCGCCAGCTCGTCGATCATCTGCTGCGCCAGGGTGATGAGTTTGACATCTCGCTCTACGATCTCTCACACGCCACGGACATCCGCCCGCTCGTGATCGAGACAGTGACGACGAACCTCGAGCTGCAAGGCATCGTACGACCGCTCGGCTCATTTTACTCCAGCTATCAATACCGGCTGCTGCAACCAGCGGAGCGTGTGCTCTCGGGTCACAAAGAAGACCGGCAGAAATTTCTGCGCCGTCTCTTCGCCTGCGGCAAGCGCGGCTCGAAGTGGACGACGGTTTCTCCCGACGAGGCTGCCATTGAGTTGAACGAACCGCGCGAGCGCATTCTCAAAGCGCTGACCTGGCTGCAGGAGGCGGGCGAGATCGAATTGAGGCCGAGTGGCAGCAGACAAAAGTTCCGCCTCTGTGCGGACGCTGCGAAGCGCGATCCACAGGAAATTGCGCGGCAGATGGAGCAGCTCTTCGCACAGCGCGAAAAGCGGGATGTGGAGCGCCTCGCGCAAGTGATGGAGCTGGCCTCGCAGCGCGGCTGCCTCACGCGCTGGCTGCTGCGTTATTTTGGCGAGGAGATGACGGATGACTGCGGCACCTGCACCAGCTGCAAGGAGCGCGAGAAAGGGAAGAACGACGGCGCGCCACGCGTGATCCCGCGCACCGCCGTGCCGAAGATCACGACGGAGCACGCAGGCACGATCCGCGCGCTTTTGGATGAGCGGCACGCCTCTTTGCGCACAGCGCGGCAGCTCACGCGTTTCCTTTGCGGCATCACCAGCCCCGCGACATCACGCGAGCGACTAGGCAGGCACGACGCCTTCGGTCTCCTGGACCGCGTGCCCTTCGCTGACGTGCTCGCGCAGGCGGAGACGATGGTGCCGGCGTAGCCGCTGGCGTGAGCTTGCTGTCATCTGCCTGAACGCTCACGCGGTTCAGCTACGAACCGCGCTCGGACTTCGGATCCAGCGCGTCACGCAGCGCATCGCCCAACGTGTTGAGCGCGAGGAGCGTGATAATGAAGAACGCGGAGGGAAACACGAGAAGCCACGGCGAGGTTTCCATGTTGTTCGCGCCTTCTTGAATGAGCGTGCCCCACGAGCTGTATGGCGGCTTCACGCCGAGGCCGAGGAAGCTCAGCGCGGCCTCCAGCAGCATGATGGCGGGCACGGTGAGGCTGGCGTAGATGATGACCTGGCCCAGCACGTTCGGAAACAAATGCCGCCACAGGATGCGCCCCGTGCCCGCGCCGTAGGTGCGCGCGGCGAGCACGAACTCCTGGTTCTTGAGCGCGAGCGTCTGTCCGCGCACCACGCGCGCGGTGGTGAGCCATTCCACCGCGCCGATGGCGATGAAAAGGAAGATCACCGAAGCGTCGATGTTCAGCGCCTCGCCCACACGCTTGATGAGCGGATGATCGGAGAAGAGCACGTTCATGAGGATGACGAACGCGATGAAGGGGAAGCCATAGAGGATGTCCACGATGCGCATCATGAGATTGTCCGTCCTGCCCCCCGCGAGGCCGGACACGAGGCCGTAGCCGGTGCCGATGACCATCGCCACGACGGTGGC
>JANPIW010000487.1:0-7808 GCA_031425215.1 Verrucomicrobiaceae bacterium | reverse complement strand
AACTCGCGCATGGTGCAGGGCATCTTCGATGATTTGAATCCCGATACGGTCGCGCGCTGGGCTTATCCTGACACGAAGAAATGGGACGCCGAGCGCAACACGCGAGAGTTCCTCGCAGAGATGCCTGAATGGAGGCGGCATGGCCTGCTGGCGCTCACCATCTGCCTGCAAGGCGGCTCGCCCGAGGGTTACTCAAAGGCGCAGCCGTGGCACAACTCGGCCTTCGATGATGACGGCTCTCTGCGCCCGGATTACGCCGCGCGTCTCGCGCGCATTCTCGATCGCGCCGATGAGCTGGGGATGGTGGCCATCGTAAGCTATTTCTATTTCGGACAAGACCAGCGCCTGCGCGATGAGGACGCCGTGGCGCGCGCGACGGATGCTGCAACGCTGTGGCTGCTGAAAGGTGGGTGGCGCAATGTGATCGTCGAGGTGTGCAATGAAACCAACGGAAGCTACGACCACCTCATCCTCAAGCCCGAGCGCGTCCACGAACTCATCGAGCGCGTGAAATCGACGAAGCATGAGGGCCGCCGCCTGCTCGCGAGCACGAGCTACGGCGGAAACAAAATCCCAAAAGAAAATGTCGTGCGCGCCTCCGACTTCCTGTTGCTGCACGGCAACGGCGTGAAGCAGCCCGCGCGAATCACCGAGATGATCCGCGAGACGCGCGCGGTGCCGGGCCACATGCCTGTGCCGGTTCTTTTCAATGAGGATGATCACTTTGACTTCGACCAGCCGGAGAACAACTTCACCGCTGCCGTGGCTGAACGCGCCGGTTGGGGCTTTTTCGACTTCCGCATGAAAGGCGAGAAGCACGAGGACGGCTACCAGAGCGTGCCCGTGGATTGGAGCATCAACAGCGAGCGCAAGCGCGGATTCTTCAAACTGCTGGCGGAGATCACAGGAAGCCGCGCGGGTCAAAACTGAAAGCAGATAAAAAGCAGAGATCAAAGCGCGATGGTTCCCTTGTGATTCCATTGTCAGCCTCTCGACAATCCCGGACGCTCAACGCAGCGTTTGAGCGCCGCCACTTCCCTCTGGCATCTTCAAAGCCTCGCCCTATGGTGCCCGCAATTTTTCTCACCCTGACAATGTCCGACAGCCATTCAAATCTAACCGCTATTCTCGACAACCATCTCGAGTCGCTCATGCGACAAGGGAAAACCGATGAAGCCCTGCGTGTCGCGCGCACCGCCGTGCAGACCGCGCGTCAGGCGGCCGGTGACAATGACGGCAACCGCCCGCAACTCGCGCGCGCCCTCGGCGCTCTGGCCGACATCCTGCGCGAGACGAACGAGACCGAGGAGGCCGAGGCGCTTTACAGCGAGGCCGTCGAGCTGGCGGGCAATTCCAACGCGCCGGTGAAGCTGCGCGCGAAGCTGCGCTCCAGCCTCGCCACACTTCTGGATTTCAGCCAGCGCGAGGCCGCCGCCGTGCCGCACTATGAGCAGGCGATCAGCGATTACGAATCGATGGAGCCGCCCGACGAGGACACCGCCGCGCAGCTCCGCAACAATCTCGCCATGATTTACAAGGGCCTCGGCAAGCACTCGCTGTCCGAGCAGCACTACCTGCGCGGGCTGGAGATTCTCGAAAACAAACACGGTCGCGAGTCCGAGTTCACCGCCACGCTTTTCAACAATCTCGGCAGCCTCTACTACACCGCCGGATTTCCCGACCAAGGGAAAGAAATGCTCATCGAGGGCCTGGAAATCCGCACCCGCCTTCTCGGCCCTGATCATCCCGACGTGGCGCAATCGCACTGCAACCTCGCCACCACCTGCCACGAGCTGGGCGACAACGAGGCCGCGCAGACGAACTACGAGAACTGCCTCCGCATCCTGGAAAAACACATCGATGACGAGGCACGCAGCTACGAGGCCGTCGGTCTCGATTACATCTCGCTGCTCAACTCCATCAAAGAGGAGAAGAAGGCGCAGGCATTCGAAAAGCGGATGCAGAAGATGCTCAAGCGGGTGTGAGAGGCCGGACGCCTCCGGAGAACGTGTTTCGCGCTCAGTGAGAGATGCGTTGGCGTCAGAGTGTCCCGCAGCATTGCTCCGCTCCAGCCGACATTGTCCTGCAACTCCTTCGTGCCGCTGCGGTTCAGCAACAGATCAACCAGAGCATCCGCCATGAACACCACGCCTCCGATCATTTCTCCTGAGCGATTCAACGTCTCGCGCCCCCTGTTGACGCATCCCTTTCACATCCGCCTCGACCGCCGTCGTCTGCTGCAAAGCCTGCTGCTCACCACGGGCGGCATCATCACCGGCAGTCTTTATGCCGAGGCACTCACGCTCACACCGAGCGCAACGGAGGGGCCGTATTACCCCGACCATCTGCCGCTCGATCAAGACAATGATCTGCTGCACATCACCGGCGGCAAGGCTCCGGCGGCGGGCGTCGTGGCAAACTTCGGGGGCCGTCTGCTCAACGCCGACGGCAAACCAGTGAGTGATGCGGTGATCGAGCTGTGGCAGGCGGACAACAACGGCTGCTACATCCACAGCCGAGGCACGCCGCGCGGCAAGGAGCGCGACGCGCAATTCCAGGGCTACGGCAAAATCACCACGAACGCGAAAGGCGAGTACCGCTTCCGCACCATCAAGCCCGGCCTCTACACGGGCCGCACCATTCACTGGCACATCGCGGTGGATCAAAACGACAAGCGCGTGCTCACGACGCAGCTCTTCATCGCCGGCGTGCCGCAGAACGACCGCGACATGGTGCTCAAAGGCATGGGCGATGACGCGCAGCGCCTCTCCGTGATCCGCGAATTCAAAGCGCTGGATAAATCCAGTCAGGAACTCACCGCCACCTGGGACATCGTGCTCGGCGCCACACCGCAAGACCGCGTGCGCGGCCCCCGCCGCCCGCCACCTCCAGGCGAGCGCCCCCAACCGCGCTGACTCACCACGAGCGTTGAAGTCTTGCCTGATGAATTCTGCTGAGCACTGAGTGCTTCTTCAGCGCGATAGCTTGAGACACGCAGGCTACGCCAGGATGTCGCGGGCGACGTGGCCATGCACGTCGGTGAGTCGGAAATCGCGGCCGGAGTAGCGGTAAGTGAGCTTCTCGTGATCAAGGCCCAGGAGGTGAAGCAAGGTGGCGTGCAGGTCGTGGATGTGGAGCTTGTCCTCGCGCGCGTAGTAGCCCCAGTCGTCGGTGGCACCGTAGGCAAAGCCTTTTTTCACGCCGCCGCCCGCGAGCCACATGGTGAAGCCGTGGGGATTGTGGTCGCGACCATCGGTGCCTTGCGCGGTAGGGGTGCGCCCAAACTCGCCGCCCCAAAGCACGAGCGTGTCGTCGAGGAGGCCGCGCGCTTTGAGGTCTTTGAGAAAGGCGGCGATGGGGCGGTCCACCTCGGCGGCGTTTTTGCTGTGTCCCTTATAGAGATTGCCGTGTTGGTCCCACTGCACCTCGCTGTCGCTGTGCGTGACTTGCACAAAGCGGACGCCGCGTTCGAGGAAACGGCGGGCCATGAGGCACTGGCGGCCAAAGTTGGCGGTGACGGGGTTGTCGAGGCCGTACATTTTTTTGGTGACCTCGGTTTCTGCCGAGATGTCCTGCGCCTCAGGCATGGTGCTCTGCATGCGGAAGGCCAGCTCGAAGGAATTGATGCGGCCCTCGAGCGCCTGCTCCGGGCCGGTGAGGGTGAGGTGCTCACGGTTCATCTCGGCGAGGAAGTCGAGCTGCCTGCGCTGGGTGGCGGTGCTGAGGCTGGCGTTGCGGATGTGCCGCACCATGGCTTGCTCTGAGGAGACGCTGGCATTGCCGATGGGTGTGCCCTGGCACCAAGAGGGGAGGAATGCGCTGCCCCAATTGTTCACGCCGCCGTGCGCGAGCGTGGGGCAGATGGTGATGAAGCCGGGCAGGTTGTCGTTCTCGGTGCCAAGGCCGTAAGTGACCCATGAGCCGAGGCTCGGACGCACCTGCGTGTCGCTGCCAGTGTGCAGCTTGAGCAGCGCGCCGCCGTGTGCGGGATTGGTGCCGTGGCAGGAGCGCAGGACGCAAAGCTCGTCGGCGCATTGAGCGACGTGGGGAAAAAGCTCGCTCACGGGCAGGCCGCTCTGGCCATATTGCTTGAACTTCCACGGCGACTTCAAGAGCAACCCCGTCTCAGCAAATTTCACGCGCGGCTCCTGGCCGGGAAATTTTTTGCCGTGATCGCGGTCGAGAGCGGGTTTGGGGTCGAAGGTATCGACGTGCGACGGACCGCCCTTCATGAAAAGGAACACGATGCGCTTGGCCCGGGCGGGAAAGGGGGTGATCCTGGGCGCGAGGGGATTCGAGACGGCAGCACGCGCGCCCTCCTGACCGAGCAGTCCCGCGAGGGCGAGATAGCCAAAGCCCGAGGCGCTGCCCTGGAGAAGGGAGCGACGTGTGGGCATGGCGGATGAAGCGATGGCAGGCATTTTGGCGGTGCATGATTACGCTGTTCCGTCGCCTGATCTTCATGCGGGAACGCATGATCAAACCCCTGCCCGGACGCGCGGCCCACGAAAAGAACAAAATTTTGGACGATCCATTAACGAGTTTGACTTATAATTGCCATAATTTACAATTCTCTGACACTTCACACCGTCCCCGCTCTCCGATTCGCTACCGGGCATCCCCCATGCCCGCTGCTTCAACCAAATCCTTCAGTCAAAATCTATCGAACGCCTTCTCGGGGATGATCTCCGGTGTACGGCGCTTCGTGATGATTGGGGTGTTCGGCATTCTGGCGGGCGCGACGCATGCACAAGCGGCGCTCGACATCACAATGACTGCGGATGTGAGCACCGTGGTCGATGTCAGCCAATTTCGCGGCATCACGGTGTCTTATTCATGGACAGCTCTGCCTGATCCTCTGTCTGCCGGGCAGATTGTCATCGACCTCCCGGCATCGCTGGACGCCGACAGCATCTCGGATGTGCTGGTGAACGGATCGGCGGACATCGCTTCATCGGGTTACAATCCCGCGACGCGCAAGATTACTTACACATTCGTCGATCCGCTGCCCTCAGGTTCGTCAGGGACGGTGCAATTCTTTGTGATGTTCCCGGACAGTGCGGCAGACGGAACTCCGGCCGCTGTCAACGCGACTTCGAGCGGCACGGGGCAGCCTGACGGAACCAGCTTGGTGACGCTGGAGGCAAATTCTCCAGCCGCGACGACCATCACACTCGCCGCAATCGCAGGCAACTCGGTCGGGAGCGCATACAACAGCAGCGCCGCAGCATCGGGCGGCACAGCTCCTTACACTTACGCCCTTACGGCTGGCGCGTTACCGGTATGGGCATCACTGGATGCGAACACGGGGGCGATCACTGGCACGTCCAACAGCACTGCGTCCGCTAGTTTCACCATCAGAGCCGTGGACGCCAACGGATACACAGCCAGCCGCGATTACACTCTCACACCAGCATGTCCGACCATCACGGTCAATCCAGCCACGCTGCCTGCGGTGTTTATCGGCACCTTCTACACTCAGTCACTCTCTAGCAGTGGAGGCACCGCTCCCTACTCGTTTGCAGTCACGAGCGGCACCTTGCCTCCTGGCCTCACACTAAGCGGCAGCACGATCAGCGGCACTACGACATCCACCGCGAGCGCGACTTTCACCATTACCGCGACAGATACGTTCGGCTGCTCCGGCTCGCTCGGCTATACGCTGATTCCAATCTGCCCGACGATCACGTTGAATCCTGCCGCTTTGCCGAATGGCGTGATCGGCACGGCCTACAGCCAGACCCTTTCGGCCACGGGCGGCATCGCCCCTCTCACCTTCGCGATCACAAGCGGCACCTTGCCCGCTGGTCTTGCTCTTACCGGAGCCACGATCAGCGGCACGCCGACATCCACGGCGAGCGCGACCTTCACGATCACCGCAACGGATGCGAACAGTTGCTCCGGCGCGCACACTTATACCGTCACGCCAGCCTGCGCAGCGATGACAGTCAATCCGGTTTCGCTTCCGAACGGTATCGTTGGCACCGCATATAGCCAGACGGTGTCAGCGACCGGTGGCACCGCGCCTCACACCTTTGCGCTGACCGGCGGCTCACTACCGGCGGGGATCACGTTCACAAGCAACACCATCAGCGGCACATCCATGTCAACGACGAGCGCGTCCTTCACCATCACTGTCACTGACTCGCTCGGTTGCGCCGCCACCCGCAATTACACCATCACTCCCGCATGTCCCGCGATCACCATGTCACCGGCACCCGGCGCGCTCGCTCAGGGAATCGTTGGCACGGCTTACTCGCAAGCCTTTGGCTCCGCAGGCAGCACAGGTACCGTGGGCTGGAACGTAGCTTCCGGCACGCTGCCCGCCGGTCTCACGATGGACAGCGGCACCGGCGCGATCACCGGCACTCCGACTGCCGCAACGAGCGGAGTTAATGGCACCAGCATTTCCGCGCGAGCGATGGATCAATACGGTTGCTTCATCACGCAAGCCTACACCCTCAAAGTCTGCCCCGTGCTCACGTTCCCGGCCTCAATGCCGAATCCGGTGCTGCTCGTGCCGTATAACGCCAGCGCGGCTGCTGGCGGCGGCACCGCGCCTTATAGTTACTCGCTCAGTTCCGCGCCAGGATGGATGTCGATCAATGCCAGCACCGGCCAGATCACTGGCACACCGCCCACTATTGGCAGCGTGTCCTTCACCGTGAACGCGACGGATGCCAACGGCTGCGCGGGATCGAGGAGCTACACCACCAGCACAGTCAGTCTCAGCCTCGGCAATTTTGTCTGGAGCGACACGAACAACAATGGCGCCTTCAATGCCGGGGAGCCTGCGCTGTCCGGTGTGACAGTGCAGCTCTACACACCCGGTGCGGACAACGCCATCGGCGGCTCCGGCTTTAACGCGGACACGCTCGTCGGCACCACCACTACGAATGCCAGTGGCAATTACGGCTTTAGTGCACTCGCCCCCGGCAAATACTTCGTCCGCGTCACTCCTCCAGCCGGTTACATCACTTCGGGGACACCCGACACGGCGGACAACGCGGATGACAATGACAACAACGGCGCGCAGCCCGCTGGACTCGGCACGCCCGTCTTCTCACCGATCATTGACCTCGCCGTCGGCGCGGAATCCATCACGGACGGTGACATTGACGCGAACACCAATCTAACCGTCGATTTCGGTCTCTGGCCCGGCATCCAGCTTGGCAATCATGTGTGGGCCGACGTGAATGACAACGCTACCAAGGACGGGGGTGAGAACGGCATCAGCGGCTTGACGGTAGAATTGCTCAACCAATCGGGCAATACCGTGATCGCGACGACAACCACAAACGCAGCCGGCAACTACGGCTTCACCGTTTACGCGGCGGGCAATTACAAGGTGCGCGTATATCCCAACACGGCCTACCCGCTCGCCAGCACCAGCAACACCAACGCCGACAACGGCGTGGACAATGACAACAATGGCGCGCAGCCAGGCAACAAAGGCAACCCATCCACCAGCCCCACGATCACCCTCACCGCCGGCGGCGAGCCGGGTTCCACGGGATCGACCAACACGGAGAACACCATCGACTTCGGATTCCGCGGCTGCCCCACCATCACGAACGCGCCCGCAACGCTCACCGGCGGCAATGTCGGCGCGCCGTATTCCTCCACCGTCACGGCCAGCGGCGGTGTCGGCCCTTACACTTATGCGGTAACCAGCGGCTCGCTGCCTAGCGGCCTGACTCTCGCGAGCGGCACCGGCGTGATCAGCGGCACCACATCGGTGAGCGGCAATCACGTCATCACCATCACCGCCACAGATTCCCAAGGCTGCACCGGCGGCACCTCCATCA
>JANPIW010000486.1:0-2654 GCA_031425215.1 Verrucomicrobiaceae bacterium | reverse complement strand
ATCGGTCACGCCGGGGATGCGCTGCGGGACGGGGATTTGTTTTTCGAGATCGCGGTAGCTGGTGATGGCGGGGAGCTGGCGGGCATCGTTGCTGAGGAGACCGGCATCGACCATGGCATCGAGGAGGAGGGCCTGCTCGTTCGTTGCGTTGTCATCCCGCCAAGCGGTGATGGCGGCTTGAAGCAGACGTTGCATTTGCGGCCATTTGCTTTCGGGAAACGCAGCGGGCATGGCGGGTGATGCCGGTGCCTGGTGAGTGACGACGCGGACGATGCCGATGCCGGAGCGGCCATCGGTGTCGAGCTTTTTTGCGTCGGAAAGTTTGCTCGGGTAAGTGAGGTCGTCGCGCGGGATGATCTCGATGTAGGCGCGCTGGCCGAGCCATTGGGTGCGCATGGTGAGACGCTGCCAGTGGAGGCGTGGGTTTTTGAGCTTCGGTGTCGCCGGCTCAAAGAGCAGCTCGGTTCCGTCGAAGCCTTCGACGATGAGGCGGACGCGCGCGTCATTCGTGCCGCAGACGAGCGCGCTGATGTGCGGCGCGGTGATGGTGAATGAGGGAGAGCGCCAGGAGCCGCCGTGTTTGTCGCTGATGAGATGGGAGTAGCGGCCCGCAGGATAGATCGCGGTGATGGCGCGCTCTCCGCTGGTGGCGATGGCGAAATTTCCGGGGCGTGATGCGGCGGTGAAATGGTCGCGGCTCGCGTGCCAGCCGCAGTCTTTGCCGGTGGAGAAATCAGCGAGCACGGTGACATCAGCGCGTGGTGTGGTGGCTTGGTGATTCTGATTCGGCTGCGGCGGCCATTTCGCTGGCTGCGTTTGGATTTCATCGAGCCAAATGGCGGCGAGCCGGGCGCGGATTTGTTTTTTCAATTCGAAGAGCGCGGCATCGTGCTGGTGCGCGAGCGCGGGATCAGTGACGCGGTGCATGGTGGTGCGGCTGCTGGCGAAGATGCCGTAGAGCGCATGGAAATCGCGCGCGGAGATGGCGTCGAACTTGTGATCGTGACAGCGCGCGCAGGCGATGGTGAGGCCCTGGAAAACGCGGCCGAATCCGTCGATGACGCTTTCCATCGTGTTCACCTGCTCTGCCTTCGGATCAGTGGGCACGGGGAAAAACTCGACCATGCGCAGCGATGCAGTGGCGATGAGCGCGTCGTTGGATTTTGTCTTTGCATTCCAGCGCGGCGCGATGAGGTCGCCTGCCAGATGCTCCATGACGAAGCGGTCGTAGGGAACGTCGTCATTGAAGGCGCGCACGAGGTAGTCGCGGTAGCGCCAGGCGTGCGGCATGAGGGCGTCGTGCTCGGAGCCGTAGGTCTCGCCGTAGCGGATGATGTCCATCCAGTGCCGCGCCCAGTGCTCGCCGAAGCGGGGACTGGAGAGAAGTTTTTGAATTCCTGATTCTGGATTGGCGATTCCTGAGTCCAATTCCTCCGGCGTGGGCGGCAGGCCGGTGAGGATGAAACTGGCGCGGCGGATGAGTGTGGCGGGCTCGGGGGGTGGCGCGAAGGTGAGGCCGTCGCGCTGCATTCGCGCGAGGAGGAAGGCGTCGATGGGGTTTGAGTAGGAGTCCTCAGTGCTCACCGAGAACTTGGCACTTTGTCTTTTCACTGGCTGAAAGCACCACCACTCACGGCGCTCCGCGAGCATCTCGGGCCAGGACTTTGCGGTGGCGGATTTGTCGGGCGTGTCGCGTGGATCGGGCGCGCCTTCGTCGATCCAACGGATGAAGTCGGCGATCACGCCCGCGTCGAGCTTAGGGGCGTCGCGTGGCATGTGGAGTTTTTCATGCGTGTGCGAAATGGCGCTGATGAGGAGGCTGCCCATGGAGTCGCCCGGAATGATGGCGGGGCCGCGATCTCCGCCTTTGCGCAGTGCTTCGCGTGAATCGAGCGCGAGGCCTCCTTTGGATTTCGCCGCGCTGTGGCAGTCGTAACACTGCGTGGCAAGGATGGGGCGGATTTTCGCCTCGAAGAAATCATGCTGCGTTGCGCTTGCTGCGCTGATGCTGGCAAAGAGAATGAGAGCTGTGCGCGTGAGGGCCATGATGACGGCAATGGATACGCCGTCTCAATGAAGCGTCTTCCGCAGCCAGGCGATCATCTGCGCGGCGTAGTCGGAGCCGAGCTTCTCCCAGCCGCCCATGCCGTGGCCGCCGCCTTTGATGGTGATGAGATCACAGGTGTTGCCCGCGGCTTGCATGGCCTTTTGAAATGCTGGAGATTGCTCGTAGGGCACTTGTTTGTCTGCGTTGCCGTGAATGAGCAGGAAAGGCGGCAGGCCAGCTTTGACATGCGAGAGCGGAGATGCGTCCTGGATGATTTTGTGGTTTGCATCGCTCCACTCCGTCATGCCGAAGAGCGCTGTCATGGAAGGCCCGGGCGCTTCGCGCCCCTTGTTTTGCAGTTCGAGATCGTTCGGCGCGTAGAATGGCACGACGGCGGCGACGCGCGTGTTTCCTGTACCGCGCACGCCTACCCAGGAGACGAGATGACCGCCCGCTGATTCGCCGATGATGGCGATGCGCGCGGGATCGGCTTTGTATTCCGCAGCGTGAGCCTTCACCCATTTGATAGCGCTCTCGACATCCTCGGCGCAGGCGGGGAAGCGATGTTGCGGAGCGAGACGGTAATTGATGGTGAACCAGGTGAAGC
>JANPIW010000485.1:0-1928 GCA_031425215.1 Verrucomicrobiaceae bacterium | reverse complement strand
CGGCTTGGCGGGCGGCAGCGGTTGTATGCTTTCGCTGTCGCGAGCACTCTTGTGCAGAGGCGGGCAATGAGCCGCTCGTCCCCTGACTGTTTCGAAGGTTGGATGCCACGCTGGGTTCCACAGGTTCACCCGCCCCCAATTCCACACTCGTGTGTCGAGATGCTGTCGGTCTTTGAGGAGATGGGGCCGGGCAGGGCCAAAATAATCATAATCATCTGGGCGCATGGTTCATAAGTGTGCTAGGTTCCCCAATGACGCTCACATCCAACCCATGTTCTTCTCGTCGGCTCGTTGATTATGTCACGGATGAGCTTGTGCTCGTTTTGGGTGACCGGTGTGCGTATGAGTTCAGGCCTTTGTTCACCAAGGTGTGGGAGGGGCTGAAGCACAAGAATCTCGCATCGGGCAGTGAGGAAATGATGCGGCTGCGCCTCTATGAGAAGCTGCTAAACCTCTCCAAACGCGGATTCGTGCGCAAGACGGGCAAGGCTTTTACGGGGCTGGCAAATCTCCATGAGGCGGGCAGTGCTCACAAGCTTGCCGCAGCAGCCAGCAAGGCGGCCCCGCCCGCCAAAGTGTGAAAGGGGAATAGTCTCTCAAATCACCGGCTCGAGAAGGAGGGTAAGACCCCATGGCGATTCACGGGGGCAAACGCGAGGCGTGTGGACAAATTCATGATGAACACGCTTCGTATCGGTGCCATAGGAGCGGGAGGCTTCGGTTTATTTGCTCTCCAGCAATTTCTTCAGATTCCCGGTGTCCATCTAGCCGGGATCGCCGGGACGCATCGCGAGGCGGCGCTGGCCGTGGCGCGGCGCTTCGGAGTGCCAGATCTCGTGGACGCCGACGCGCTGCTCGGCAGCCCGGAGGTCGATCTTATTTACATAGCGACGCCACCATTTCTCCATTACGAGCAGGCGCTCGCGGCCCTGAAGGCCGGCAAGCATGTAATCTGCGAGAAGCCACTGGCCCTCACGGTGGCACAAGCCGATGAACTGGTCACGCTGGCACGAGAGAAAAATCTGCTTTGCATCGCCAACCTCATGCAGCGCTACAATCCTCTGTTTGAATCCGTGCTGCGGCTGGTCGAGTCAGGCGTGCTGGGAGAGTGCCTGCACGGCTGGTTTGAGAACTACGCGAGCGACGAAGGGCTGCGCGCTGAGCACTGGTTTTGGGACCGGGCGTTGAGCGGTGGCATCTTCATCGAGCACGGCGTTCATTTCTTTGATCTATTTGAAGGCTGGCTGGGCGCGGGTGAAGTGGTGGCTGCGCAACGCGTGATGCGTCCCGGCTCCGGCATTGAGGAACAGGTGCAATGCACGGTGCGTCATGCGAGCGGTGCGCTGGTAAATTTTCATCATAGCTTCACGCAGCCGTCCAGGCTGGACAGGCAGGAGTTCCGGCTCCTGTTTGAGCATGGCGATGTGACGCTCGAAGAATGGGTGCCCGTGCGAGCGCACATCCGCGCGGTGGTGAACGAGGAGCAGACGCGCACTCTCATGGAGCTTTTCCCCGGCGCGAGGCTCGATGTGTTGAAAACCTATGGCGGGAACGATCGTGCGGCGCGTGGGAGGTTCAAGGATTTGGACATCTCCCAGAAGATCGAGCTGCGCCACGGATCGGACGACGACAAGATGCGGCGCTATTGCGAGCTGCTGCGCTCGCTCTTCACCGACCAGCTAGCGTGGCTGCGCGATCGCTCGCATGTGCGCAAAGTGACGGAACAAAACGGACGTGACTCACTAGCAATGGCCGCGAAAGCAACGCATCTCGCGGAAATCTCCGAGTGAAGTCGCGGGGAAGGCTAGTTTTTTTGCGAAAGCGAAGAGATCCTCCCGCTGCCTTCTCAGTGAGACGTTCCATCTGTTCGGACGGGCACTGCCTACTGCGATAGCATGGCGGGCAGTGACCATCACGGATTTAAAGCC
>JANPIW010000484.1:0-5574 GCA_031425215.1 Verrucomicrobiaceae bacterium | reverse complement strand
GCCGAACAGTGTGAAACCAGGAAACAGCCTCGGTGCGTTTTTGGTCGTCACGAAGAAGCGGCAGTAGCGCCAGCACTACACCTCATCATCCACATCAGCCTCGCCGGCTTTCTTCCCGCGGAGCTTCGCTTCGATGAAGGCGTCGAGATCGCCGTCCATCACATACTGGATGCTGCTGGTTTTCTCGCCGGTGCGGTGATCCTTCACCATTTGATAAGGCTGGAAGACGTAGCTGCGGATCTGGCTGCCCCAGCCGATGTCGCTCTTCTCGCCGTACTGGCGCAAGACCTCGGCCTGGCGTTTGTCTTCCTCGACCTGATAGAGCTTGGCCTTGAGCATCGACATCGCCTTCGCGCGGTTCTTCGGCTGTGAGCGCTCGATCTGGCAGGCGACGACGATGCCGCTGGGGATGTGCGTGAGGCGCACGGCAGTCTCGACCTTGTTCACGTTCTGGCCGCCCTTGCCGCCTGCGCGGTAGGTATCGACGCGCAAATCCTCGTCGCGAATCTCAATGTCGATGTCCACCTCGGAGTCCGGCGTCACGTCGATGCTGGCGAACGAGGTGTGGCGCTTCTTTGCTGAGTCGAAAGGTGAAATGCGCACGAGACGATGCACGCCGCGCTCGCACTGGAGATAGCCGAAAGCGTTCTCGCCCTTGATCTCAAGCGTGGCGGATTTCACGCCGACGGAGTCGCCGGGCATGAAGTCGATGACCTCGACCTTGTAGCCTTTGCGCTCGCACCAGCGCTGGTACATGCGGAAGAGCATGTCAGCCCAGTCACATGCCTCAGTGCCGCCAGCGCCGGAGTGGATGGTGATGAAGGCGTTGCCGCGATCGAATTTGCCGGCCAAAAGCTGGTCGAGTTCAAAGGCGGAGAGGTCTTTCTGCAGTGAGTCGTACTCCTTGCCCACTTCCTTCCACGAGTCGGTGGTGCCCTCTTCCTTTGCCATCTCGATGAGCACGTCAAAGTCTCCGAGACGCGAGGTGAGCGAGGAGAGCGGGTCGAGAATGCGCTTGATCGAGGCGGCGCGACCCAGCACCTGGCGGGCTGTGTCTTGGTCGTTCCAAAATGCGGGCTGCAACTGCTTTTCCTCCAGCTCCGCGACCTCTGCTCTCAATTTCGGCAGGTCAAAGAAATCTCCTGAGCGCGCTGAGACGCTCTTTGAGGCTCTCGATATCGAGAGCCTGCAGGTCGGTGAGGACGGCCTTGTTGCTGTTTTTTTCCATAAGGGCGCGCAGGGTACCTTTGTGAAGGTTGAAAGCAAGCGGCCCGCCGGAATCTTTTCTCCGCGTGAAGCGGAGTGGTTGCCTCGCAAGGACTCGAACCTTGAACGAGAGATTCAGAGTCTCCTGTGTTACCATTACACCACGAGGCAGGGCGTGTGCGCCGCGCATAGTAGTTTGACATGCTTTTCCGTCAAACGGCAGCTTGCACATTTATTCGCTCTCGTTACCATGCGCGCCCTTCAGGGAAAAAACGCCTCCGTAGCTCAGTTGGTAGAGCAGAAGACTCTTAATCTTTTGGTCGTTGGTTCGAATCCAACCGGGGGTACTTTCGCAACGTGCGCACCTTTGATTAAAGTCCCGCGCCTGCTGAACACGGCACCTGTTTCACAGGCCGCGCTCATGCCGCGTACGCTGGCTGGTGTGCCGCATCACGCATCGTGTTGGGTACTACAAAATCATCCGCCTCGCGCAGACCTGGAATATTGCGGCCTTCGAGATGCGCCTGCATGGCATAGACGCTGCGGCGGAAGACGTACGACTGGTTCGCGCCGCCTCGGGGCATTGAGGCGACAGTTGTCTCTCCCATGAGAAAGCGGCGCAGGCGCATGGCGGGATGGTCTTGAGTGAGCAGCACGCCCGTGCGGACCGCTTTGAGAAATTCCGCGCATTTTTCGGAGTTAATCTCGTGATAGAGCACCGCTGCGGCAAGGAAGGAGGCCTGGCAAAGCCCCCGCACCTGCTTGCTCGCGTTCACCATGATCTTGAGCACCTCACGAATGTTCTCCAGGTGACATTCCAAGGTATGCTTGACGAGCACATCGGACGGAACCACGCCGCTCTCGCTGCGAAGCGTCCGGCGCGTAAGGCATGAGGCTATCTCGACCTCCTGCCGACAAGCGGCGTGACCGGCGAGGTAGAGCGCGTCAAACAAAGTGCGTCGGCGTTGCCGGTCCACTTTTTCCTGGCTAGTCGTGGGCAGTCCGAGCGTGACCACCAATGGCACGGGCTTGTTGGCGCGCACGATCGCGCTGAGCCGGTGCTGTCCGTCAACGAGCACCCCAGCATCGTCAAAGCCGATGCCGGACGGAGTCAGACGCCACTCTCCCGCCTGGATTTCAGCGACATATTTGAGCACCACGTTCTCTGATATTTTGCGGTTGTGCGTGTTGCGCAGCAGCAGGCGGGCGGCGATCTCCGGCGTCATGTAAACTGCGACGGCCGTGACTCCGGGTATTTCTTCGAGTTCGGAGAAATTCACCGTTGGGAACTTCCCGTTGAGTTTGATGGATGTGTTCATGATGTTGGGTTTTTTGGTTTGAGTAATCAATCGCGCGCGCGTCTGCGGCGCAGCAAAGCAAAGGAGAGTCCCATCATCAGCAGAAGCGCGCGGCTGGGCTCCGGTATCACCTGCCACACGGCGATGATGCCATGTGACCGCAATGCGGAGACATCCCATTCCAAAGTGCCGCCCAGCGTCGGAAGATCGAGATCGCCGTATGTCCCGCCCGTTGTGGAGTTGCCGGGCAGACTGAACGCACCACCTAGCGCAGTGGTCCAGTCGAAGAGATTGAACACATCGCCCACCGCCGGTGTGCTGCTGAGGAAGTTGAAGTCCTGCACGAGCAACGCGCCATCTCCAAATGCACCGCTCGCGCGCGTGCCTAGGCTCAATTGCGAATTGGTTCCCGTGAGGTTGATGTAATCGAGATCACCATAAGTGGCAGGAGCGGCGTTGAAAACCGGGCTGTCGCCTGGATTCGCTGTCAGATACGCATCAAGTGTCATTCCGCCCGCCAGCCACGCAGTAACCGTGGCGCTTCCGGCATCAACGGTTGGCGTGGTGATCGACATCTGAATTTGGGAGCCATTGACCACTGTGAGCGCGGTGTTGGGCGCGCTGAAAATCATCTGCTGATTGCTCGTAGCGCTGTTGGTGAGGCCGGGCGCGAGAATGCCTGGATTTGTCGCGGTGCCGATGGTGGCGACCCCTGCGATGGTCGTGGTGGCTGAACCACCAGCGAGAATCGGTGCGGTGGCGAGCGTCACTGCGGAGCCGGTCACGGAAACCGCGCCAGCCGTGCCGCCAGCACCGAGGATGCTGCCGCTGGTGCCGTCACCGATTTGCAGGCGGCCCTCGGTCACTGCGGTCGTGCCGCGATAAGTGTTCACAGCGGAGAGCGTCACGGTGCCTGCGCCTGATTTGCTGATCGAGAGCGTGTCGCCCGTGCCAGCGGTGATGTCGGCTTCGGAGATGATGCCGGTGAAGGTGATGCCTGTGGTGGCTGCGGTGGATGAAACAAGGCTCACCGTTTTCGTCTCAGCCGTTCCATTGATCACATTGGCAAGCTGCATGGTGCCAGAGAAACTTCCGTTGCCCGCGACAACCGCCGTGCTGCCGCCGATGGTGACTGTGCCGCTGCCGTTCGTCGCGTTGATGTCGATGTTGTTCGCGACAGCGAGACCGCTGGTGTTTTGCAGCAGCGAGATGCTGGGATTCACCACGTCCTGACGGAAGCGGATCGGCTCCTGCGTCGTTTCGTTTCTCACGACGATGTTTTCCTCGAACATGAACATCGTCTGGCCAGTGTAGGTGCCATTGGTCACGCCAACCTGACCGCCGTAACGCATCTGGTTCGAGGTCTCGAAGTCGTCGGCGCGCACGAGATTCATGGTCGCACCGCTAATGCTGACAATGGAGTAGATGCCGTTGCGCTCGGGGTTGGATTCCTCACCAGCGATGAGGACGCGAGCGCCGATCTCGGTCGTGTAAGTAAAGCCGTCAATGGTGCTGCTCACGCCGACGAGTGATCCAAATCCCGTGGTGCCGGCGGCGTCCTGGCCACCACTCGTCGCCGACACGCCGTCGCCATTTGGGTTGAAGCTGCCGCTGCCTAGAATGCTCGCGAAAGTCGCGCGATCCACCGCCGCTCCGATGATGGATGTGGTGTCGCCCAGTTCGATGTGCTTCAAGCCTGCGGCGGTGCTGTTTTCCAAAAGCACAGAACCCGCGCGCACGATGGCGCCACCGTCGATTGCGCTTCCAGAACCGCCGGTCACGCCTGCGCCAAAGGTGTTCGCCATTGTGAGTCGAAGAGCGCCGCCGTCGAGAACGGTGACGCGTCCGTCGCCGCCGACGGTGTTTTCCAGGCTCAGTTGAATGCCCGCTGCAGCTCCGACAAAGGTGTCGCGGTTCAACGTGACCGTGCCGGTGATGGCGGAGTTTGCGCCAGAGGCGGTGATGGATGCGCTGCCCACACCGTTGGTGGTGTTGACGCTAATGTAGTTGGTAAAGGTGGCGGTGGACTGGAGATGGAGGCCGGTAAAATCGTCAGCGCCAGACACACCCGCGATGCCGAGATTCACCGCGCCAGAACCGAGCCTGGCGCCGCCCGCCACATTGAGCACACCGTTGGCGATCTCGGTGCTCCAGGCGTTCGCGCTGTTATCGAGCGTCGCAAGCGTTTGCACCGCGCCGTTGCCGCTGATGCGGAGAGTTCCCGCGCCCGTGATCTTTCCCGCATACACCGCCGTGGTGGTGCGATCAGCGCCGACGGTCAGGATGTTGGCGCCGAGATTGACATTCGCGTCCGCAGGCGTGGCTCCCGTGCTGGCGAGCGAGCCGATGGTCTGGCTGAAGTTGCTGATGTTCAGCTCGGTGGTGAAAGTATTGTCGCCAGTGATGATGTGACGGGAAAGCGGAGCGAGTGTGTCAGCCGCGCCGCCTTGCAGTTTGCCACGAACGACGTTGGTGTCGCCGGTGTAGTTATTTCCAGCATTGTTGAGTTGCAGGATGCCGTCGCCATTTTTGTTCAGCGCGCCAGAGCCGGTGACAATGGAGGCCACCTGCAATGTGGTGCCTGGATTGGTGGACAACGTGCCTCCGGGTGCGTCCAGCGTGATGCCACGCGTTTGGGAGATGGTCATGAAGCTTGTGGTTTGCAAGGTGCCGCCAGTGAAGCGGAGCGAATCCGCGCGCGGGTTGAGATGCACACGACCGAGGCTGGTGTCTTGTGACACGACGATGGTTCCCGCCTCCAGAACGGTGCCACCCTGGTAGTCGTTCACACCGGCGAGAGTCAGTGACCCGCCACCCTTCTTCGTCAAAGTGACGGAGCCGGTGATGCTGCCGCCATAAGTGAAATCGGCGGGGTTGTTGATGGTGAGTGTGTTGTTGTCGAAGGCGCTGTTGTTCACGGTGCCGCTCGTGCCAGTGAGTCCGCCGATTTCCTGATTGTAGCCATTGAGGTCGAGAATGCCCGCCGAGCCATTGCCACGTGTCGTCACGACGGTGGTGGCGGCCAGCGCGTTGTTACGACCAAGCTGGATGATGCCGTCCTCGATGTTGA
>JANPIW010000483.1:0-7029 GCA_031425215.1 Verrucomicrobiaceae bacterium | reverse complement strand
AGCTGTTCATCGAGAAGGCGGGCGACATCGTGTTCTCTCTCTACACCCCGGCCTCGGGCGCGGGATCGGGCTTCACCATTCACGAGCTGGCTTTCGTGCCGACGAATGAGGGCGAGGGGACGATCAAACAAAACGGCGATGGCGCGATCACGCTGCTGGCCAAGGACGCGACGACCTGGAGCGAAAACATGCGCTACGAGCCGAAGGAAGAAAAGAACTGCCTCGGGTACTGGACGGAAGCGGACGACATGGCGGAGTGGGAATTTGAAGTGACGCAGCCGGGCAAATACAAGGTGGCTGTCTTCCAAGGCTGCGGCGGCGGAAACGCAGGAAGCCAGGTCGCGGTGAAGGCGGCGGGGCAGGAGGTGAAGTTCACCGTGCAAGACACGGGCGACTTTCAAAAGTGGGCCGAAGTGCAGGCCGGCGAGATCGAGCTGCGAGAGAAAGGCACCGTGCGTCTCCAGATCGACCCCGTGAACAAGACCAAGGCCGCCATCCTCGATGTGCAGAAGGTCGTGCTCACGCCGGTGAAGTGAGGCGCACTGTCTTTCCATTCTCAATTCTCAGTTCCCCCATTCCCCCTTTCACCCATGCCTTGCGCACGCCCTGAATTGGAGAAGTAGGAATGGGAGAATTGAAAATTTTGAATGGAAAGACGGAGAAGCTCCATCTCGCGCCATGATAACGGCTGCCGCCAGAAAGCTCGCGCCCATCCTCACTCGCGCCGCATGGGCCGCACTCGTCCTCGGCCTGCTGCTGCACCTCACCATCCGCGACAGCATCGACGGCATCGCGGTGGTCTTTTACATGCTGCCGCTGCCGGTGCTCATCGGTCTGGCCGTGTATGTCTTTCTGCTTTCCAAAGGGCGCTGCAAATCGCGCCTCGCCGCTGGCGTGCTCGGCATTGTGATCCTCGTGAGCTGGCTCTCGCGCTCGTGGTGCTCGCACACGGCGCCGCCGATGTCCGCTGAGTCCGCGCCAAAAGAATTTCGCGTGTTGTTCTGGAATCTCGGCCGCCCGCATCGCGTGAGCACGGAACTGATCGCGCTCGTCAAAGAACTGCAACCCGACGTGATCGGCTGCGCGGAGCCTGGAGAAGGCTTCATGGAGCACGAGGCCGCTTACGAGGCCGCCCTGCCCGGTTACGACTGCGAGCTGTCGCCGCGCGGCCTGGTTTTTCTCTCGCGCTGGCCCATGCGGATGCGCGGTCGCGGCAAGCTCGACGGCATGGGCGCATTCGTCATGTACGACATCACCACGCCGCAGCGCGTGATGCGCGTGGTGCTCTCGGATGTCTATGCCGCGCCCCTCATGTCGCGCCGCAAATCACTGGCCGAAACGCTCGGCCACGCGGAGGGCGATACCCACTGCATCATCATGGGCGATCTGAACACCCCGCGCGAGTCCGCACATTTTGCCGGGTATGAAAAGACGCTGCAGCACGCCTTCGACACAGCAGGCAACGGCTTCCGCGAGACATGGTTCTGGCGCCTGCCTCTGCTCAGCCTCGATCACATCTGGCTCGGCGCGGACTGGCGCGTGATCGAGACACAAAAAATCCACCGCTGGAGCAGCGATCACGCCGCGCTCTTCACGCGGATGGAGAGGTGATGCGGCATGGTTGAGGCACGCGCGAAGTGCGTTACTCTCCACCCATGTCCGATGAGAAACCCACGCCACCACCTCGCAAGCGTCGAGCACGGTGGGTGCGTGTCCTCTCGTGGCTCGTCATTCTCGGTGTGCTCGGCGTCATCGCGCTCGGCGTGGCGGTCGGCGTGGCTTATAAAAACAGAACCCTGCTGACGAACCGCATCCTCAAGGAGACGCTCGCGGCCTTTGACGCGCAGGTGGGAAACATCGAGCTGTCGCGAGAGAGCATCGAGATCACGGACATCACCGTGCGCGATCCGAAATCCGCTGCGGTGATCGCGACGGTAAGGCGGGTGCATTGGAGCCCGGTGTGGTCGAAGCTGCACCTCGGACACTTGGGCCGGTTCATTCTCGAAGACTCGAAGGTGGACGCGACAGCGGAGCAGCTCCGCTCATGGACGGCGGCGAATGCCACGGAACCGCTCGAGGTCGCGAATGAGAGCGGCTTCAAGCTTCCCGCGCTGGTGATCGACTCATACGAGCTGAAGAGCGCGAGCGTGATCCTTCGCGGCGATGATCTCACGCCGTCGCTGCGCTTCACGCTGAACAACACCGCACGCGGACTCGATCTCACCGACATGGCGCGACCGCGATTGGATCGCTTTTCCTCACGGCTCACCGATCTGGTGGTGACGATCCCCAAGACGAGCAAGGAGATCACCCTGCCCTACCTCGACTACGAAGGCGGTCTCGATGAGGCCACCGGCATGGTGGTGATGGACAAGCTCTCGCTCGGCAGATCGAAGATCAAGGTCACTCAGGAGCTGCTGCGTTTCGCCGGACTGTTTCGCAAGCGCGACGCTGCGGAACCCGTGAAAACTGCCGCCGTCCCCGTGGTGGCGTCTCCGTTGTTTCCCTGGTTCAAAGGCGTGCGAGTCGGCAAAGTGGAGATCGCCGAAATGGAGTTCGACGCCACTTCACGCAACACGGAGATGGAAAATAGCCCGCTGCCGGTCGATGTCGCGTTTCGTCTGAGCTACACGCTCGACAAATTTGAATGGCGTGTCGGAGAGAAAATCTCTGCTGGTCCGCAGCAGCTCGATCTGACAGACATCGTGGTGAAGCCGCATGAGGGCGGCGGACAGATCAGCGTACCGCGTCTGCTCGTGGAATCCACACGCACCGACGAGGCCGGACGCTTTCAAATCGAGAACATCGAGCTGCGCAGTCCGCGCGTCGAGTGGACGCAATCTTTGGAAAACGCGCTGCTTGGCGGCCCGCCGCGCGCGCCACCACCACCTTCGACACAGCGGCCTTACGACCTCGCGCACATCGGCAGCCTCACGATCAAGGACGCGAGCATCACGGCGACGGTGACAAAACTCTCGCCCATCGAGGCAGCGCTCGCATTCGATGTCGAGATGGAAAACTTCGGCCAGCGCGAAGGCGTTTGGGAATCAGCGTGGACGCAGAAGCTCGATGTTCGCGGTGCGAAGCTGAGCTATCCGGCGGGCAGTGGAGAAAAACCCAAGCAACCCTTTTGCGAGATGGAGCGAGTCTCCCTGCGCCTAATGCCGAATGACTTCCGCAAAGACAGCCGCATCGAGGCGCTGACCATCACCAAGCCCGTGATCCGCGCGCGTGATGACACCACGCCGTGGTTTGCATTTGCCTCGTCCTCTTCCGAAAAAACAACCGCACCGCCAGCCAATGACGCGGAAGCGCTCTGGCGGAAGCTGAAGTTTGATCTGCTCCAGATCGACAACGGCGAGCTGGAATTCTCCGCGACGATCAACCAGCCGCTACGCGCAAGCGCGAAGCTTTCTTTGACCACCGAGGTTGCCAGCGACGGCAAGGCTCCCGTCCATCGCATCAAGATCACCAGCATCCAGGGATCGCTGCCCACGCGAGCCGTGCTGCCCATCGTCGGCGCGGAGAGTGCCGAGGCTGCGTTTCGCTGGCCCGAGATTTTGGAGACGCATGAGTTTGAAGAGCTGGCGCTCAAAGGCGGCAACGTGGATGTGGGCGATGCGTTGATGGGATTGTTTGATGGCAGCCTTGGACCCGATGCACCGCCACCCGCGCCACCCGCGCCACCCGCACCGCCACCCGCCAACGCCGACGAAGCTTGCGCGCCACCTCCGACAAATGCGCCGCCTGACACTGTCCCTGCCGCCGTCGTTCCAGGTGCCGCGGCTCCGGCTGCAAAGTCAAACCGCTGGCGCTCGAAGAAGCTCTCCATCACCGGCACCTCCGTCACGCTTCAACGCATCGCGCCGGGCCTGCCGCCGATCCGCTTTGATCTCGACTACGAGGACACCGACGCGCCGCTCGATATCACTGATCTCGCTGGAAACATCAAGCCGCAGAAGATCGAGCTATCCGGCCTCACCATTCCATCCGTCCACAACTCACTCATCACCGTCGCAAAGCTGGAAACCATTTTCATTCACTTCACACTCGATGGCATTCTCGCGCAGCGCATCGACAAGATCGAGATCGTCAGCCCCTCGCTCTATGTCGGCGAGCATTTGTTTTGGTATGTCGATTACTACCGCAAATTTGCCGCAGGCGAGGTCGTGGCCGGCCTCGAAGGCCCGCAGGTGACCGCCGCCGACAAGATCGCCGCGATCGAAGCGCAAGCCGCGCAACCAGGACAACCACCGCCAGTCGCGAGCCAGGCTTGGAGCATCGACACGCTGCAGGTTCACTCCGGTAAAATCTTCGTCGCGCCGAAGGGCACGCTGCTGCCGGGATTCAGCCAGCCGTTTCCATTCAGCTTCACCACGAAACTGATTAGCGGCGAGATTGAGGGCGAGCTGGACATTCCCGCCGACACCTACACGCTCGAGCAGCTCAAGCTCGAACTGCGCGGCATGAGGGGAAAGGTGCAGTTCAATCTGCCGATGAAAACGACCAGCAACAATCTCGTGCAGACCTTCAAGCTCGACCAGATCCGCTACAAGCAACTTCACGTCGAGGAGGCGTTCCTCAGCGTGACGTATGATGCGGCGGGCATTTACGGCAAGTTTGGCGGCAAGGCATACGAGGGCTACGTCGAGGGCGCGTTCAACATTTACCTCGACGAGAACTACTCGTGGGACGGCTGGCTGTCGGGCACCGGAGTGAAGACCACCGAGGTCACGCGCATCATGTGCCCCGGCTATCTGCTTCTCGATGGCAAGGTGGACGCGACCGTCGTGGCGCAGGGAAATGTGAACGAGCTTTATCAGGGCGACATCAAGTTCAAGAACAAGACGCCGGGCCATTTCTCCATCGAGGCGCTCGATGGTCTGCTCAAAGACTACAGCGCGCCCGGCCTCTCGCTCACCGATCAGATGACCCGAATCGGACTGGAAACCACGCGTGATTTTGCGTATGACACCGTCACCGGCGAGGGCCGCTTTTATGGACGCGAGGGCAAAGGCTTCCTTCATTTCAAAGGCCCGCTCGGCTCACGCAACATCGATCTCAATGTGTATGACCACCGCTGGAAAGTTGATCCGCCGAAGAAACCCGATGCAGAACAAGCTTCTGAATAGTCTCACGCTCACGCTGCTGCTCACCGGCTGCAAGCTCCCGCCGATCATGCTGTCCACACCCGAGCCGATCGAGGTGAACCTCAACATGCGTCTCGATGTTTACCAGTATCGCGGCGACGAGCCGGCGAAGAGCAAAGAGGAGATCAAGACCATCGGCGAGGCCACCGAGCGCCAGCGCAATCGCATGGCCGAGATCCAGACGATCAAGAACAGCCGCTACGTCGGCGAGGATCACCGCGGCCTCCTTGCCCTGCGCTCGCCGCCCGCCGGAGAATACGGCGACTACGTCAAGAAAACCGTCGAGGCCGAGAACGAGGATCGCAACCTGCTCATGCGCAATGAAGCCAAGGAATCCAATCGAGCGCTGAATGATGTGCAGACCGAGCAGTGGAAGCTCCGCATCGAGAAGAGCTTCAAAGGCGAATGGATCGAGGCACCCGGGGACAAACCCGGCGTTTTCAAATGGCAACAGGCCGAGGGGCCGAAGGAGAAAGAGAAGAAGACTGATGCTGCACCTGCCAAGCCGGAAGAGAAACCCGCGCAGGAAAACAGCGACAAGCCCGCAGAGAAGAAACCATGAAGTCCAAGATCATCGTCACCGCGCTCATTGTTGCTGTGCTGCTTCTCGCATTCACTTATCCAAACGAGAGCCAGTTCCGCGCGCACATCCAGGAGCGCGAAGGCATCACCGGCTGGATCGGATTAAAAATGGCCGACCTCCTCTCCACCGGCCCACAGTCCGGCATCCACCGCGAGAATTACCTCATCGCCTCCCGCTTCTACATCGGCGGCGACGGCCTGCTCCCCCGTGAAGATCTCGCCTGGGGCGTAGCCGGAAAATTCGTCGAGATCAAATCACGCAAGTGATTCCCCCTGCGAGCGCGGGCCTGTGACCCGCTCAGGCGAATCATCGACTCACTTTCGTAGCTGCGCTCGCTAGAGCATGACCCCACACTCCCTCGCGTTCGCCTGACTATCTGCTTGCGCAGGCGCGCTACGATTCATCCCGCACTCTTGTTGCTCCCATCTGTCAGTCCTCCGGATCCACGAGGGCTGATGGCCGACTCGTCCGGAGGGCGTGACGCTTGACACTATCCAGTCAGGCCACTATTTCATTCCCCATGCATCTCAGACCCCGGACTCTTCAGCTAGCAGTGTGCATCCTAGTCCTCATGGGGGCGCTGTCATCACCCGCATTTAGCGCGAAGAAAAAGAAGCCTGCCGCTAAGAAGCCATCGGTCGTCGTGCCGGCGACCTCGGCAAAGAATCAAATCGAGTTTGTGTCCTCTATCGGCACCGAAATGAACTCGATTGTCCTCTCGCCCATTGATTTAAAATTCAACCGGGATATCCGGCCCGAACTCTTGGCTCTTCGTGACAATCTCACCGATGAAGCAAAGGTACATCCCGTGGCGAGCCAGGACACCTACAAGACCGCAGTGCGTCTTACCAATGCATGGCTCTCCGCACTTAATGAGCGCGAGACACGTCGGGCCTCCCTCGGCCTGACTCCTCCGCCCACTAGGGATATGGATCATTCAACGAAGACCACCCTGCGTTTTCCAAACGACGTCCTGTATTTCAAACGCGAGATCAACAACGCGAAGGCAAAGAAGGCCAAGGACAAACAAATGCAGGCATTCTTCAAAGACGCGGACAAGAACAACTGGAGGCTCCGCACCGAAGCGCTGAGGCCAAATCTGGAGAGTCTCTACAGCCAGTTCCGCGAACTGCGTCGGCAAAGCTTGCCTGTCCCGGAGACTGCGCGCTGAGCGAGCAGCTTTAGCCCCAATGCCGTTAAGCAATAATCCAGGGCTTCACCGCACATCGTGAGCCTGGCAACCTTGATTCTCCTCCGCCCCCTCACCCCAACCCTTTCGCTTCGCGGCGCTTCGCT
>JANPIW010000482.1:0-3821 GCA_031425215.1 Verrucomicrobiaceae bacterium | reverse complement strand
ACGGCGACGGTGACGGGGAGGTTTTGCACCGGCATTTGGTCGGGGGGGGGCGGGGCGAGGAGGTTGCGGCTGTCGGGCACGCCATGAAGCGCGCCACGTAAAAACGCCGCGGCGGAACTCTGGCGCAGACAGTACGCGTTGAGCATGTCGGTGCCGTCGGGGCTGCGGAGACGGAGGCTGAGCCATTGCTTGGCGTCGGCGAACTCGAAGTTGTGGTAGTCGTCCAGGGTGAGGAAGCCGCGCAGGAGCGTGGGTTCGACGCTGCGACTGGCGCGCATGTCCTTCCAGCTCACGTCGGAGAGGCCGACAAAAGAATCCCAATCGAGCCGAAGCCCGCCGCCTGCCACGCGATGAAAAAAGGCGAGGGCAACGCCGTCGAGTCTGTCCTCGGTGGGAAAGCAGGCGACGATGACGCGCAGATCACCCGCGCTCATCACGGCGCCGCCGACGGGCGCCGGTCCGCAATGCGGGTCTTTCGCCGCGCGTGTCTCATAAAAGTCGCGCAGAATCTCGGACGTCAGGTCGTGACGGAGGACGAGAGGCAGTTTCTCACGCCAGGTGTGAGCAGCCTGATAGCGTGCGAGAACATCCGCCGCCTCGATCAGCTCGGATGATGAGGGATCGAGCGATGTGATTGCGGTTTTTGCTGGAGCCTGGATGGCGAGCAGCAGGCCTGTGGCGGGCATCTCATCAGGGTGCAGCTTGTCGCGCGTGACCATCTTGCGTCTGAGGGTGCCTTGCGGGAGGGAGGAAGTCTGATGACTCTCCCTGTCAGCGGTTGCGGCCTCATCGGGCTTGGGGCTGACTTTGCCCCTGCCAAAAACGATCACCAGCACGACGACGACGGCGACCATGATCGCGATGCCTGCGACGCCACCGACGATTTGCGGGAGCCTGCTGGGGCGTGGGGGCGCGGGCTGCTTGCTCCGGCGGCGGCGCGAAGGGTCGCGCTCAGTGAAAACCGGCGCGAACTGAGCGCGCTCACGCGGGTTGTCGTCTAGGGGACTCTTCACCGCAGATCAGAGGTGGAAGCTCCCGCAAACGGCACCGATGCTGACCTGGTCACCGCTTGCAGTGTGAGATTTTACCGGCGGCGGCGGAACATCAGCATGACCGAGGCGATCAGGAGGAGGCTGGCGCGGCCTGGCTCGGGCACGACGTTGTTGATAGTGAAATTATCCAACGAGAATGCTCCGTCAGGATTGGCCTGAGAGTTGTCGTCAGCCCAGAGCATATAAAAGTTGGTGCCGCTGAGCCATCCACCACCGGTGTTGATGGATTTAGTCGTCGCACCGGCCACGGTGATCTGGCCGAGAGAAACCCATGAGTTTGCCAGGCCGGTGGTGCTGTAGTACATGGCGAAACCTGGAAAGTCATCGCTGCCGGCGGTGACGATTCCGAAATCAAAGCTCACATCAAACGTGGTGATGGGCCCGAGGAGTGAATTGTTCAGCGTGGCCATGAGCACATGCGCGGAGCCGGCGCTGCCGGTGGAGGAGACATGTTGGGCGGGCGCTTGGTATTTGAAATTGCCCGCCGCGTTGTAGTTGTTGGCTGCGTTGACGGCAAGGGTGGTGTTGATTCCAGCGGCAGTCAGTGCCTGCACGGCGGTGTTCATCGTCGCAGCGTTCGTGATTAGCGTGGGCCCGCCTGAGGTGTTTCCCGTGGACCATTCCGTGGCGGCTGGCGCGGCGGCGAAGTTGATGATAGTGCCGTTGTTATTGATGCCGTTGGCACCGACGGAGATCGCCGCGTTGGAATTACCAGTGATCGCGAGTGCAACGAGGAGGAAATGAGGGAGTCTGACCAAATTGAGAGTTTTCATGGGGAGTTGTGTATTTTGCGTTCCCCTGGTCGGTGGGGTGGCGTTTCATAGACGATGATTTGGCACATTGCATATCACTTTTTCTTATTTATCCGTTTTTTTTCGCGGGTCCCAAAAGCAAAAGTTTCGGCGCATTGTTTCGGCTGTGAGCCGAGCTTGGTGTCATGCGTGGAAATGCTGTTGCCGGTGTCTCGACTCAGATGCATTCGTGATCGTGCTGGGAAAACCTTCCGGGTTGACAGTCGTCGCTTTCCCATGCCTTAGATGGCCCGTTTTCCCTCTTACAAACCTCACGTTTTCATGTCCAAAGCCCTCATCATCGCCGAAAAACCCAGCGTCGCAGCCGATCTCGCCAAGGCTTTGGCGAAAGCTCCGGGCATGAAGGCTTTCCACAAAGAGAAGGACTGGTATGAGAACGAGACACACGTCATTTCCTCCGCTGTCGGTCATCTCCTGGAGTTGAAGATGCCGGAGATCGACGGCAAAAAAATTGGCTGGGGTTGGACGCATCTGCCCATCATGCCAAAGGAATTCGAGCTGCAGCCCATCGAGCAGAGCGAAGACCGCTTCAAACTGCTCAAGAAGCTGATGAAGCGCACGGACGTGACCTCGATCATCAATGCTTGCGACGCCGGGCGGGAAGGGGAGCTGATCTTCCGCTACCTCGTCGAATCCGTTGGAAACAAGAAACCGATCCAGCGGCTTTGGATGCAATCCATGACCCAGGGCGCGATCCTTGATGCTTATAAGACGTTGCGCAGCGACGAGGAGATGATGCCGCTGGCCGACGCGGCGAAGTGCCGCAGCGAGAGCGACTGGCTTGTGGGCATCAACGCCACCCGCGCGCTCACCGCGCTGAACTCACGCCACGGCGGCTTTCGTCTCACCCCCTGCGGTCGTGTGCAGACGCCGACGCTCACGATCCTGGCCAAGCGCGAGCGTGAGATCATGGAGTTCGTGGCGCGTACTTATTACGAGGTGCATGGCCTTTTTGATGTGAAAGCAGGCCGCTACCCTGGCCGCTGGATCGACGAAGCGTTCAAGAAAGACGAGACTGACGACCACAAAAAGCAGGAGCGCATCTGGGACAAAACCAAGGCCGAGGCCATCGTCGCGCGATGCATCGGCAAGCCTGGCGTCGTCGAGCAGGTGACCAAACCCGCAAAACAAATCTCGCCGCAGCTCTACGATCTCACGAGCCTCCAGCGCGAGGCCAGCAACCGCTTCGGCTTCTCTGCGCGCCGCACCTTGCAGATCGCGCAGGCGCTTTACGAAAAGTTCAAAGTGCTGACTTATCCGCGAACCGACTCGCGCTATCTGCCCGAGGACTATGTGCCCACAGTCATCAGCACGATGAAAACCTTCGCCAGCCACAGCGACAGCAAGCACGACGCGCTGCCCGGCGATCTCATCCCGCACGCCGCCACAGCGCTTCGCAACAACTGGGTGCGGCCCAACAAGCGCATCTTCGACAGCGCCAAAGTCAGCGATCACTTTGCCATCATCCCCACCGGCCAGATCCCGCCGAAGGAGCTGCCCGAGGCCGAGCAGAAGCTCTTCGACATGGTCACGCGCCGCTTCATCGCCGTGTTCTTTCCGCCTGCGGAGTTCGAGGTCACGACGCGCATCACGCGCGTCGGCGAGGATGCGTTCAAGAGCGATGGCAAAATCCTGATCACGCCCGGCTGGCTCGCTGTGTATGGCAAAAAGGGAATCGAGGAAGCCGCAGAGCAGGGCGAGGGCGGAGGCAAGATTCTCGTCGCCGTCGCTGAGGGCGAGCGCGCCAGCACCATTGATGTCGAGGCAAAGGAGTTGGAGACAAAACCACCCGCGCGTTTCTCCGAAGCCACGCTGCTTGGCGCGATGGAAAACGCCGGCAAGCTCGTCGATGACGAAGAACTTGCTGAAGCCATGCGCGAGCGCGGCCTCGGCACGCCGGCCACACGCGCCGCAACCATAGAGGGCCTCATTTACGACAAGTACATCGAGCGCAACG
>JANPIW010000481.1:0-1817 GCA_031425215.1 Verrucomicrobiaceae bacterium | reverse complement strand
CCGCTGCCATTGCTCAAGGCGGGCACAGTTTATGAATGGAGTTTTCTATACGACCCGACGGCGAACGCGGGCAACGGCCAGATGAAGGTCACGCTCGGCGGCGAATCCGCGACGCTGGATTTGAAAGCAGGCGTGAAAGCGCAAGGCGCGCTCCTGGACCGCTTCGGCATCGTCAGCGGTGGCACCGGCGGCGGCGAGGTGAAGTTCTCGCTCGACGATTTGAAATACACCGCTGGCAAACCTTGAACCCACCATGAAACGAATCCTTCCGCTGCTTGCGTCCCTGCCCGTGCTTTGCGGCCATTCCTTCGCCGCCGATGCGCCACTACGCCTCAAGACCGAAACGTTTGACCGAGATCCCGGCTGGGACAACAGCAGCAACCGCGTCCAAGCATCCGACCAGCCGACGGTGACGCAGGACTTCGGCTGGAGTCCGGGCAAGATCGGCGGGACCCTTTGGAAATCCACGACGCCGGCCTGGTATGGGATGCCGTTGAAGCAGCCGCTGTCCTTCAAGGATGCCTTTTCGGCTTCGGGAAAAATCACGGCGGTGAAACCGGAGACGGGACGCGGTGGAGTGGCCTATCTCGGCTTCTTCAATCACGAGAGGCAGGGCTGGCGGGCCTGGAACTCGATGGCCATGCGAGTGGCGAATGATGACAAGCAAGCCCTCATTTTCCTCGACTACTCAACGGCGTTGTGGAACGCGGGCGCGGCGGAAATGGAGCTGGGAATCCCGATGGATGGCTCCGAGCACACCTGGAGCTTCACGTATGATCCCAATGCCACGCGCGCATCATGGACTGACACGCGCTTGCGCAGCTACCTGACAACGGCGCGGCAGTTGGCCGCCGATGTGTTGGCTAAAGCCAAACCGGCCGAGCCAGAACTGACGTTGGCCTCGCTCGAAGGGCGGCTGCGGGCGGCGCTCGAGCAAGGGTTGGTCACATTTCTCAACCGCGGCGGCAAGGAGTGGTGGCTGCTCAAACAGGACAAGGAAGACCTCAAAGGCGCGGTGAGCGTGCAGATCGATGGCGGCGAAACCTTCCGCACTTATCTCCCGGCCGAGGTGCGCGACCAGCCTGTGGTGATGGATCGCTTCGGCATCTTCAACATGCAGACCTATCACGGGTCCGTGAAATTCCATATTTCGGATTTGGTGGTCAACGGCGCGAAGATCGATCTGAGCAAAGATCCTGGCTGGGATGGTGTGGGCAATCGCACGACATTCCTCGAGCGTGATTTCCAGCGGCAGGATTTTGGCTACAGCTCGGACACGAAATTTGCAGGCGGCGCGAAGGGCGAGATCGGCGGCGAATTCTACAACGTCGAACCGCTCGATCCGTTGCACGGCTTCTATGCGGATGAGGTGGGACAGCTCACGCTCGATGATCCGATCCGTTTCTCCGGGAAGATCTACTTTCACGAAGCAACGGCGGATGCCGGGATGTATTTCGGCTACTTCCGCAAGGAGGATGAACTTCGCGTGCTCGGAAAAAACCAGCCGGGCAACGCCAGCGGCTGGCCGCAACTGAACACCCTCGGCGTGGTGGTCGATGGACCGGCGCGCATTGGCTGGTGGTTCATTCCGGTCGTCACGGCGGCTGATCGGAAGCTTTCGGGGAAAACACAGGACCATGTCTTCCTGCCCACACGCAAGTCGCGCACCTTTGACTTCCAGTATGATCCGGTGGCCAATAACGGTGTGGGTCGCGTGACGGTCACGCTCGATGGCGAGGCGCCCTTCACGCTCGATCTCACGCCTGAGCAGCGCAAATCCGGCGCCACGTTCGATCGCTTCGGCCTGATGAGCTTCC
>JANPIW010000480.1:0-6736 GCA_031425215.1 Verrucomicrobiaceae bacterium | reverse complement strand
GCGAAAGCATTGCCAATGATGCAGCGATGGCAAGTGTCTCGGCAGTGTTTGAAGATTCACGAGCATGGGGATGAGCTGGCCGCCATTGCTCGCGGAGGTCTCTTTGATCTCGCAGAAATCGCATGTCGCGCCCGGCACGCGTTAGGCCGTGGGGGGATTTGCTTGCAGGCGCCGAGTGAGTGAAGCACTCTCACCCGCGACTGATTCTACCGGTGTCGAATCGTTCGCTTCCACACCATGGACTACCTCCTCATCGCTCTGAAACTCATCGTGGCGCTTGGCATTCTGAACGTCTGGCTGCTGCGCTCCGGCAAGGCGACCGCGTTTCGCGGCAACGACGCCCGTACCCTGCGCGAGGAGTTTGCCGTTTACGGCCTGCCGTTCCCGGTCTTCTGCCTCATCGGCATTCTCAAAGTGACCTTTGCTCTGGCGCTGCTCGCCTCGATCTGGATTCCAGGCGTGGCGCAACCCGCCGCCATCGGCATGGGAACGCTCATGCTTGGGGCCTTCGTCATGCACCTGAAAGTGAAGGATCCGCTCAGCAAAGCGCTGCCGTCTCTCGCCGTGCTCGCCATGTGCATCGCCATCGCGCTTCTGTAGGAGGCTCGCGACCTCGAATCCCGCGAGCATGATGTGTGCGATTCGTTGCGCATGCATTCCTGCCCGCTACCGGCCGTTCGCGGTGCCACGCCGCCCTCGCGCAACAATCTCAGCCATGCCAACAAGCACCGCCCGCCCATCAGCGCCGAGCAGATGCTTGGCAAAATGCATGTCCTGGAGCGTTGGTTGTGTTGCCTGACAACTTGAAGGCATCTCAACCATGAAACAACTCACCTCCCTCATCCTCGTCACGATTTCACTCAATTTACCCGCGCTCGCTCAGGACGTGAAGCGCGATGTCCGTTACGTCGAGAACGGTCACGCGCGCCATGTGCTCGACATTTATGCGCCCCCGAGTGCGAGAAACCTTCCCGTCGTCTTTTGGATTCACGGCGGTGGGTGGCAGGTGGGCGACAAATCAGATGTCGAAACGAAACCGCAATGGTTCATGGACAAAGGTTTTGTCTTTGTCTCCACGAACTACCGCCTGTTGCCCGAGGTGGACATGGGCACGCTGATCCGCGACTGCGCGAAGTCGCTTGCGTGGGTGCAGAAAAACATCGCGCAGCACGGTGGTGATCCGAAGCGCGTGCTTGTGGGCGGCCACAGCGCCGGTGCGCAGCTCGCAGCGATCCTTTGCACAGACGACCGCTACTTGAAGGAAGCCGGCGCGGACTTTGGCGCGCTCATCGGTTGCGTGCCCGTCGATGGCGACACCTACGACGTGCCCGCGATCATCGAAACCGCTGAGACGCGGCAGCGTGTGCATCGTTTTCCTCCGAGGAAGAACGGGCATCGCGAAAAATTCGGCAACACAGCCGAGAACCACATCAACTTTTCCGCCGTCACACACATCGCCAAAGACAAAGGCATCCCGCCGTTCCTCATCCTCACCGTGTCCAGTCATCCAGACACCAGCGCGCAGGCGCAACGGCTCGGCAACGTGCTGAAGGAGGCAGGCGTGCCGACGACGGTCTTCGGTGCGAAGGACACCAATCACAGCAAGCTCAACGACGATCTCGGCCTGCCGGATGATCCCGCCACGAAGGCGTTGAACGAGTTTATCGTGAAGGTTTTGAAGAAGTAATCGAAACCCGCGCTCGCAATCACAGTCAATCGTGATAGCATCAGCGCCGTCACCGAGACGCGGCTGCTAACAAAGCCAAATCCTCTGACGCGCAGTTCTTCAGCGCGCAATTCAAGTGCCTCCAACCAAAGGTGCCCCGCGCGGAAGCTGCAATCCCTCCGGCGCATGACGTGCTGGAATCCAACAGGCGCGACGCGCCTCACACACATGAAAGAACAGATACTGAAACACCTGGCGCATACGAGTTACGCGCCCTCCAACGTCCCGCAGCTCCTTGAGCAACTGGGACTCCCACGCAACCAGCAGCAAGCGCTGCAAAAAGTCCTGCACTCGCTCGAACAGGCTGGCGACATCGTCCGCACCAAAGGCAACCGCTACATCCCCGCCGGCGACGCAGGCCTCGTTCCCGGCACCATCCAGATCACACGCGGCGGACGCGGTTTTGTACAACCCGACGCTCCGGGTCTGATCGAGATCAGCATTCCGGAAAACGCCACCTTCACCGCAATGCATGGCGACCGCGTGCTCGTGCGCCGCGACATGCCGCGCGTCGGAAAACCGGCGAAACAGGAACCCGAAACAACCGGCTCAGTCGTGCGCATCCTGGAGCGGAAGCGCATGCGCTTTGTCGGCACGCTGAAAGCGTCGAAGCAATTCCTCTACGTCGTTCCCGATGATCCGCGCATCACGCACGACATCTATGTGCCCGCGCCAAAAGATGTCGGACGGCCCGCAAACATGGGCGACAAGGTTGTGGTGGAACTTCTCCATTGGGAATCGCAGCACACCAATCCCGAGGGCGAGATCATCGAGGTGCTCGGGCCGCCGGACGAGGAGGGCGTCGATATGCTTTCCGTGCTCCGGCAATACGATCTGCCGCTGAGCTTTCCAAGAGCGGTGCTTAAAGAGGCGCATGACATCGTGGCCTCCCGCTCGCTCACGGACGCCTCGCCTGCGGATCTTGCTGGCCGAGTCGATTGCCGCAGCCATGCGGTCATCACCATCGATCCCGATGATGCGAAGGACTTCGATGATGCCATCTGCATCGAGCCACAATCCGGCGACCGCTGGAAGCTGTGGGTTCACATCGCCGATGTGTCGCACTACGTCACTCCTGGCAGCGCGCTGGACGTGGAGGCACGCAAGCGCGGCAACTCGACGTATCTCGTGGATCGCGTGATCCCCATGCTGCCCGAGGCATTGAGCAATGAACTCTGCTCGCTGAAACCAAACGTCGATCGCCTCACCAAGTGCGTCGAGTTCGTGCTCGGCAACGACGGCCATGTTATCTCGTCGAAGTTTTATCCCGCCGTCATCCGCTCGCAGCGCCGCTTCACATACAAAGAGGTGCTGGCATGTCTTCAAGGAAAGCCGGCTGACCCCATCGAGAGCATGGTGCATCAAGCGAACACACTCGCGCAACGCATCCGCGCCAAACGCTTTAAGGAAGGCTCGCTCGATCTGGATTTTCCTGAATCAAAGATCCGCCTTGATGATCATGGCCGCATCCGTCTCATCGAGCGCATCGAGAACGACATCTCGCATCAGTTGATCGAGGAGTTCATGCTCCTCGCCAATGAAGCCGTCGCCGGCCGGCTCATGAGCCTGGCCCGGCCAGCCGTTTATCGCATTCACGAAGCGCCGAAGGACTCCCGACTGCGCGACTACCGCGAGGATGTGCTCAGCCATCGCGTCGCGTGTGGAAATCTCACCATCCGCCATGAGGTGCAGAGACTTCTCTCGCGCCTCGGCGAAATCCCGATTGGTCCCGCGCTCAAGATCGGCTTTCTCAAATCACTCATGCGCGCCCGCTACGCCGTCGAGCCTCTCGGTCATTACGGTCTGGCGAAAAAGAAGTACACGCACTTCACCTCGCCCATCCGTCGCTACGCGGACCTCGTCGTGCATCGCGTGCTGTTTGATCATGCCGGACCGGCAAACACGGCTCTCCATGAGATCGCTAATCACATCACCACCACCGAACGGAACTCGTCCGACGCTGAGCGCGACAGCAAGGAAGTAAAACTCTTCGCCCACCTCAAGGCCCAGCTCAAAGCGCGCAAGCCGCAGGTCTATCGCGCGCTCGTCACCGATGTGCGCAGCTTCGTTTTCTTTGTCGATGTCACCGATCTCGGCATGAGCGCCGGCGTTCCGCTGTCTTCATTGAAGGACGACTTCTTTGTCTTCGATCCGAACCGACGCGAACTCACTGGCCGCAGCACCCGCCGCGTCATCCGCCTCGGCGATCAGGTGATGGTGCAGGTCTGCAAAGTTGATGACGCCAAGAAGCAGGTGGATTTCCAGCTTGCTCCCGCCACGCGAACCGCCCCCGACGGAGAGCCACTCCCGCAAAGGAACCGCGCGAAATTCAATCGCCGCCCGGACGCGACGACTACAGCGCCGGATACTCCCAGGGCGCGCGATACTTCCGGCTCAGCAAAGCGCCGGCCTCGGCGTCGCCGATGATCTCCTCCTTCGCGCCGTCCCATGCGATGCTGCGGCCGACGCGCCACGAGATCATGCCGAGCAGCGGCATCAAGCTGGAGCGGTGCGCGGCTTCGATGTTGCTCACGGGCTGGCGTTTGGAGTCGATGGCCGCGATGAAATCCTGCCACAGCAGGCCGATGTTGTGGCCGTCACCCTCCGGCTCCTGGAGCTGCGAGTCTCCGTGCGCGATCTGGCCTTTGCCGCCGCTGGGATAAAACGTCCAGCCGTCCTTCCATCCAATGTGCAGCGTGCCCTTGGTGCCGTAGAAATAGGTGCCGACCTTGTGTTTCTCCGCGCCGTTGTCACCAAAGCGGCGGTGCTCCCATGTGGCGGTGAATTTCTCAAACTCAAACACCGCGAGCTGATGGTCGGGCGTGTCGCCGCTCTGCTCCTTGTCGGTCAGCACAGGGGGGCCAGCGATGTCACGTCCGCCAGTACAGAAGATTTTCTTGGGCGATTTCTCCTCGCTCCACCAGAGCACCTGATCGAGCCAGTGAACGCCCCAGTCGCCCATGGTTCCATTGGCGAAGTCGAGAAAGTTCCGCCAGCCGCCGGGATGGATTTTGCTGTTGAAAGGCCGCATCGCCGAGGGGCCGCAGTACATGTCCCAGTCCATGTCCTCGGGTGTCTCGTTGTTGGGCTTCGGAATGTCCTTGCCGCCGCCGCTGTGCGCAAAGCAGCGCACCATGCCGACATCGCCGACGTTGCCATCTTTGAGGAACTTCATGCCGCTGACGTGATGCGGGCCGATGCGGCGATGCAGTCCGACCTGCACGATGCCGCCCGTGTCGCGCGCGGCCTTCACCATCGCGCGGCTCTCGTTAACTGTGTGGCCGGTGGGTTTCTCCACAAACAAATGCGCGCCTGCTTTCAGCGCCGCGATGCTGATGAGCGCGTGCCAGTGGTCCGGCGTGCCGACGATTACGATCTCCGGCTTCTCCTTGTCAAGCAGCTCGCGGTAGTCGCGATACTTCTTCGGTTCGTCGCCGCTCGCGCTTTTCACATCATCGGCGGCGTTGTCGAGCACGCGCTGATCCACGTCACAGAGCGCCACGACTTTGGAGCGCCCAGCCGCCATGGCTTCCGTCAAAATGTTCATGCCCCACCAGCCGGAGCCGATGAGGGCGGTGCGGAATTTTTTTCCGGTGCTTTGAGCAAGGGCAGGCACCGCGCCGAAAGCGGCTGCGGCGAGGGCGGAGGAATGGAGGAAGTGGCGGCGGGTGGACATGATGCGTGATGATGAAGGAGGATTCAGGAAGTGCCAAACGGAACCAGGAAATCCAAATGATCAGACAACCCCAGGAATTGCGCCGGGTCTTTGCGCCGCGACACACGTGCCTGCCTGATTCCGGTCCCGGACATCTCGGCTCGCACCGGGCGCCAACTTCCGTGCCAGCGCGCGGTTGCGCTTTTCAGTCCGCGCCCCAGACTGGCGCGCATGGAAAAAGGCAGACTCGAAGCGTTCAGTGATGGCGTGCTGGCCATCATCATCACGATCATGGTGCTGGAGATGAAGGTGAGCCTGGCTCACGGTTCGGACTTCAGCGCACTGCGACCCTTGCTGCCGGTGTTTCTGAGCTATGTGCTCAGCTTCCTCTACGTCGCCATCTATTGGAACAACCACCACCATCTGATCAAGGCCGCGCAACACGTCACCGGCGGCATCATGTGGGCGAACATGCACCTGCTCTTCTGGCTCTCGCTCATCCCCTTCGCCACGGCGTGGATGGGTGAGAATCATTTCGCATCCGCGCCCTCCGCACTCTACGGCGGAGTGCTGCTGCTCTCCGCCATCGCGTACTATGTACTGCAAGGGCGCATCCTCGCGCATCACGGGCGCGGCTCCGCGCTGGCAGCATCCATCGGGCGCGACTACAAAGGCAAGCTCTCCCTCCTGCTCTACATGGCGGCCATCGCACTCTCGTTCATCAGCGCCTGGCTCGCACAGCTCATCTACCTGGGTATGGCGGTGATCTGGCTTATCCCGGACAAGCGCATCGAAAGAGTGATCAGGGAGAAGCGGTAGCGTGCTGCATCCCGTCGCGGGCAAGTTCGCTTGGGCAGACTCGTACTCTGCCGCGTGAAATCATCCGCTCTCTGCATCGCCTGTACCTTCCTCGTCAGACTCGCCATCACCGCCGATGCCGCGCCTGATTTCCTGCCGAACGACTCGCGCCGCTTGTCCCAGGTGGCAAAGGCTGCGGTGCTCACCGACTTGTCAAAGGCGGAACCCGCTGCGGCGTTGATCACTGGCAAACGGCAGAAGGGAAAGTGGAAAATGATTCCCTTCACCACGGCGGAGATGAAGGGCACCGCGCTCTCGATCTACAGCGCCACGAATCCGCCGGTGGTGCGGTTGCCGCTGGCGCAGCGCGGCTGGCATGGCGTGTACGTCGGCCTCGCGACGACCTCGGGCGGCTTTGATATCGGCGGCAATGGCATCAAGGCGAAGCTGAGCGATGAACCTGTCTTCAAGCGCATGGCGAACAACCTCGCGCTGATGGAGAATCGGCGGGCGGTGATTCAAGAATGCTTTCTCACGGTGGCGGAGTTGAACGGGCA
>JANPIW010000479.1:0-3514 GCA_031425215.1 Verrucomicrobiaceae bacterium | reverse complement strand
CTCATCGCGATCATCGCGCCACCGCTTCTTTACGCCATTGCCGTGGTGGTGCTCATGTTGATACCTGTGAACACGGATTTTAGAGAGGACGCGAATGGCGTCGAGATTCTCGTGTGGTCGAACGGCGTGCATACGGATGTGGTGATGCCCGTGAATGACTCAGGCGCGTCATGGAAGAGTGTTTTCCCAGCATCGCATGATGAAGCGGCGCGCCAGGAGGAATCTCATGTCGCCGTGGGTTGGGGCAGCCGGGAGTTTTATCTGGAGACACCGACATGGAGCGAATTGAAATTCTCAACCGCGCTGCGGGCGGCGACGGGTCGAGGTGGGTCGCTGCTGCATGTGACATGGCTCGACGCTCCGCCTGCGAATGGCGCGGAGTGTCGTCGAGTGCGTGTGAGCCGCGATGCATACGGGAGACTGGCGGCGTTCATCAAGAACAGCGCGGTGATGAATGGCGAAGGACGCGCGGTCGCCGTGAGTGGAAGCGGATACGGCGGAAGCGATGTCTTCTGCGAATCACCTGGCCGTTATCACGCGATCACGACCTGCAATGTGTGGACCGGCCGCGCGCTCGCGGCGGCGGGTGTGAAGGTGAGCGCGTGGACTCCGTTCGCGAGCGGCGTGTTCTTTTATCTGCCCGAAAGCGAATGCTGAGTGCAAGATGTTGGAGTCACGGCTTCAGCCGTAATGCCGTTAAGCAAAAGCAGTGCTGAAAGGACGGAGACACCGCTTTTCCCCCGGCAGTCCCCACGCAACCGATCGTCTCATCGCGCCCGAAGCAAAAGCGGTGTCTGCGCCACCGCAGTCCAAAGCGCTGCGCGCCTCCGAGCCTGTCGATCAATGAGACAACATGAAATCGAATTGCTTCATGGCATTGCCTTCAGCCGATCAGTGAGCTGTGCGTGATTCGCGGCTCTATTAAGTTCGCGCGGTTGCCTGATCGCCTGAAGGCTTTACTCCAACGACTTCGTGCAGAACAAGCGCACACCGTCAGCGCACATGGAGGTGGAGTTGGCACTCTCGTAGGCAAGCCAGTCTTCGGGAGTGACACCAGCGGTGACTGCTTCGGCGTGCTCGGCTGCAAGATAGGCGGCGCGGATTTCAGATTCGGACGCGTCACTTTTGACGAGCGCGGAGACGCGCTCATGCACGGCGATGACGCGGGCGCGGTACCGTTGGAGATGACCGGCGGGATCAGCGACCGCGCCGAAGTGGGTGAGCTGCAGTTTGGAGAAACGCGCGGCGAGGAGGCGGTTGATGGAGGCGAGGTAGGCGGGCGGATCAAACTGCGGCGGGGCGGCGGTGACGGAGATGTAGCTGCTGTCCTGCAACCGCATCCCGGCGACATCGCCGGTGAAGCAGATGTCGCCGATGACGAAGGCGTGGTGGTGTCGCGCGTGGCCTGGTGTGTCCCAAGCGGTGATGCTGATGTCGCCGATGCTGACGGATTCATTGTCTTCGAGCGCGCGCACGCGTTCGGCTGGCGCGGGAAGGATCGGCCCCCAGAGAGTGTCCATGCGCTCAGCGTAAATCATGCGCGCGCTGTCGATGAGCCGCGCGGGGTCGATGAGATGCTTTGCGGCGAGAGGATGACAATGAACGGTCGCGCCACTCTGCGCCCACCAGCCTGCTGCGCCGGAGTGATCGAGGTGGATATGGGTGACGAAGACGTGTTTAATGTCGTCGGGAGAAAAACCGCGCGCGCGAATTTCCGATGTGAGCTGATCGTGACAAGCGCCAGGGCCGGTCTCGATGAGCGCGAACTGACCTGCGGACTCGATGAGATAAGCGGCGATGAGGCCGGGGTGGTTTTGGAAATGGAGATCGAGTGTGTGGATGCGCATGGTGGTGGTGCTAGCCGCTGGCTCGCACACATTGGCCGCATGCCAACGGCTTGCAGCACTTTCATGCTGCGGCCGTTTTTATTTCATCCGGTCAAGAAGCTTGGGCAGGCTTGAGGTGTAGAACATGACTTCCCCCTTTCGTCCGTGCCTGAAATAACCCTCGCCCGAATTATCAATTAAGATGTCCATCTTCTGTGATTCAAGTGAGCTGCCTGTGAGAAGGGTGATTGCAAATCGTGGCTCGACGACGGCGGTTTTGGCGGGATTGATTCTATGCAGTTCCTTCAAAACCGCAGCCAGCTCAGATGGACTCAATGGTCTTGCCGCAGTGTCGCCTCCGGTGTGCTTGAGCTGCGCGCTCAATATCGATCTCTCGTCGAAACCGGCGTTCGCAAATATCGAGGATGGTGTCGGAGTGCAATGGGTCAGCAGGCTGTAGATTAATACTTGAAGGTGGACTCCCATTTTTTCTCCAGACAATGCAGGTTCAAAGAGTGCAACCGGGCCGGTTGCACCACTTTAGCGCATGGCTTCAAAGCGTTTCCGCAGCACGTCTTTCTGGCTCATGCCGGCGAGCTTCGTTTGCGTGTCGTCGATCCACTTTTGCTCCATGGCGTTTTTGGTGGGGCGGTTCACTTGGTAGAAGAGGCCGAATTTTCCGGGGCTGGGGAGGTCGGCGAGTTTGAAGGCGGCGACGTCGTCTTGCACGTCGTGCTCTTTTTCATCGATGAGATCATAGACGCCGCCTTTGCGCGGGGTGCTGTCGTCGAAGGAGCCTTCGTAGAACATGACGCACTCGCTGAGGCACTCGACGACGCTGAAGCCGTCATGCAGGATGGCGCGCTCGAAGATGTCCTGCATGTGTTTGACCTGGGAGGCGTGGGTGCGGGCGATGAAGGTGGCGCCGCTGGCGAGGAGCTGCTTCATGGGATTGATGGGACGGTCGATGGCGCCTTGCGGATCGGTCTTGCTCTTGAAGCCTTGCGGGCTGGTGGGGCTGGTCTGCTTTTTGGTGAGGCCATAGACGTAGTTGTCCATGATCACATAGGTGAGCTTGATGTTCTTGCGCGCAGCGTGGTTGAGGTGGTTGCCGCCGATGGAGAAGCCGTCGCCGTCGCCGCCGAAGACAAAGACATGCACGTCGGGCCGGCTGAGGGAGATGCCGGTGGCGAGGGGGAGCGCGCGGCCGTGGATGAAGTGGATGCCATGGCTGTTGACGAAATAAGGGAAGCGCGAGGAGCATCCGATGCCGGCGACGCAGACGATTTTTTCGTGCGGGTACTGGAGCTTCTCGAGCACCTTGTAAAAAGCGTGCAGCACGGCGAAGTCGCCACAACCGGGGCACCACGTCGGGTGATCGGCGGTAATGGCTTTTTTCGTGAGCTTCTCGCGTTCGGGGGAAGCGGGGACGGTGAGAGTTTCGGGGCTCATTTGATTTTCAGGACTCCTTCGAGAATTTCGCGGACGAGATAGCTGAGGCCGTCCGTTTTGGTGAGGCTGTGGATTTTTGGATCGCAATAACGGGCGCGCAAGATCATCGCGAGCTGACCGTAGCCGTAGATGCCTTCGTCGTTCATCTCGACGACGACGATGCGTTTGTAGCGGGCGAAGATTTTTTCGAGGCCGTTGGGCAACGGATTGATGTGGCGAAGATGGATGGCGGCGAG